>NZ_SMKZ01000029.1 GCF_004349065.1 Jiangella asiatica | reverse complement strand
GTGCCCACCCCACCCTGACCGGGCGGCGGCAGGACGGCGGGCAGCACGGGGAGCCGCAGCGCGAGCGTCACTGCCTCGACGGTCGCGGCCAGCAGCGCGCTTTCGTCGACGCCGTGCCGGTCGGCCCACTGCGCCGGGTAGGGACGGTCGGACGACCAGCCGTCGAGGACGTCGAGCTGCCGGAGCTGGGCGAACCACCGCGGGTGGGTCGTGGCGGCCGGCCGCTGGTGGGTCGCTTCGGCGACGGCCGCCGCGAGCAGCCCGGCGATCACCTCGTCAGCCTGGCGGCGGGCCACCTGGTGGACGTCGACGGGCAGCCAGCCGGCTGACCACAAGCGCTCGAGCTGGGTGCGCAGCACCGCGGCGACCCCGGCATGCAGCACCCGCGGCCACCGCACCAGGAACGCGAGCCGCCCGGCGACCAGGTCGGCCGTCGCCACCCGGCCGTAGAGGTGGTCGGCCGTAGCCGCCATGATCGCCTCGACGGCGACCTCGACCGACGGCGCGGCGCCATCGGACCCGCTACCTGCCGTGCGCTGGCTCCCGTTGGTCCGCACTCGTACCTCCGCTCGACCCGAACGTGCGAACCCCCATCATCGCGGGATGGTCTGACAACGTCCGCACCGTACCGCCCGATCGGCGGATACCGCGCGGACGACCGTGTCATGATTCACAACGGCCCGGAGCTGCGGTTCCGGCCACGAGGGGTGACCACGAGATGGACGACGCTACCGGGCACGTCGCGATCTGTCATACCTTGCGTCAGGTCGCCTTGTTCACCCGACGACCGAACGGGAGATGCACGCAATGACGAGTGGCCGCGTCCCGGTCCGTGGCGGAGAGCTGTTCTTCGAGGACCGCGGGGCAGGTCACGCCCTGATCCTCCTGCACGGCGGAACGCTCGACAAACGCATGTGGGACGGCCAGGTCGGCCAGTTCGTCCGAGCCGGGTACCGGGTGATCCGCTACGACGCCCGCGGGCACGGCCAGTCGACCACACCGAAGGACGACTTCGCCGCCTACGAGGATCTCGGGGAGCTGCTGGCCGGCCTCGACATCACCCGGGCCTCGCTGGTCGGGCTGTCGTACGGCGCCCGCACCGCGGTCGACTTCGCGCTCACCCATCCCGATGTGGTCGAGATGATGGTCCTGGCCAGCCCTGGCGTGAGTGGGATGCGGTTCAGCGACCCCGCGATCCTGGCTCTGCTGCGCGAACAGGCCGAAGCCGCCAGGGCCATGGACGCGGAACGGTACGTCGAGTGCTTCCTGCGCGCCTGGGTCGACGGGCCACTGCGCCGGAAGGAGCAGGTGGACCCGGAGGTCCGGCGCCGTTGCCAGCGGATGGCGCTCGACGTCATCGTGAACCACTCGGCGGCTTCCGGAACGCTGCTCGAGGTCGGTGCGATGGACCGGCTGGGCGAGCTGGCGGCTCCGTTGCTGGTGCTGGTCGGCGATCTGGACTCCTCCGACATCCACTCCGTGGCCGGTCGTATCGAGGCTGACGCGCAGTTCACCGCGAGCGCTGTCGTCCCCGGGACGGGTCACACCATGGCGATGGAGCAGCCCGCCGCGTTCAACGCAGCGGTGTTGACGTTCCTGGAGCGGGCCCGGCTGGCCCGCTGAGCCCGGCGGGCACCGCGCGGCAGCCCCGAACGTCAGTCCAGGCGAAGCCCGCGGTTGACGACGACGAGCGCGCCGTCGATGACGTCGCGCAGCGAGTCACGGTAGCCGGTGTCGTGCCAGTAGGCGACGGCGGCGATGAACGCGGCGACGATCGCGGCCGTGGTAGCTCTCAGCTCCAGATCGTTGGGGTCGCGGCCGGTGTGTTTGGCCAGCAGCTCCCGGATGGTGACCTCGGTCTCGGCGGCCTGGCGGTCCATGCCCGCCCGGACCGCGGGCTCGGTCATGGCGTAGTGCATGCGCCGCTGAGCGAGCTCCTCCTCGTCGTTGCGGGTCATCATGTCGATCATGTCGTGGATGACGGCGCGCAGAGCCGTGACCGGGTCGCGCGCGGCGAGTTGATCGTCGAACGCCTTGATGGCGATGGGGTCGTAGACGTCCCAGAGGACGATCTGCTCCTTGGTGCCGAAGTACCTGTAGACGGAGCTGGGCGACACCTCGGCCTCGGCGGCGATGCGCTCGATGGTCACGTTGCCATAGCCGTGCTCGTCGAACAGGGCGATCGCCACCCGCTGGATGTGATTCATCGCCTTGAGCTTCTTGCGCTCACGCAACCCCACCGGCTGGGAGTCAAAGATCCCATCGGCGGTTTTCGCTGGATTTCCCGGGTCGGCGGTCATCAGCGCCGATGGTAGCGCTGATTCCGGCGAACTGACAGTCGCTTGCACTTGGGCCTGCGAACGACGAGCCAGTGGGCGGGCTCAGATCTCCTTGGTGTAGAGCACGCTGCCCTTCTCGCGCTGATAGCCCAGACGCGTGTAGACGCCGAGCGCACCGGTCGGGTTGTCGGTGTCGACGTCGAGGCCCGCGTACTGCATGCCCTCGGCGGCGTAGGCGCGCATCGCCGCGGTGAGCAGGACGCCGGCGACACCCCGCCCCCGCCACTCCCGGCGCACCGCGACCAGGTCGGTCCAGCCCTCGGTGTAGCCCTGCGGTCCCCAGTCCTGGTCGTACGCGCCGGACATGAGGTACCCGACGACGCGGTCGGTGGCCTCGTCGATGGCGAGGACGCTCCAGTCGGGCCGGAACTTCTCACCGCCGACGACGTCCAGGGCCCAGGCCTCCGCGTCCACCGGGCTGGAACCCCAGTGGTCGCGGGCGAACGACTGGTTGTGCGCGATGCGGACGTCCTCGTCGCGCGCCTTGGAGTACGGCTCGACCCGCAGGCCGGCCGGCGTTGCGACGTCGGGCAGCGGCTGGGAGAGGTCGCGACGCATGCCGACGTACCAGCGCAGCGCGCCGTAGCCGCTGGCCTCGGCCAGCCGACGCATCCCGGTGTTGTGCTCGTCGGCGAACAGGCGGATGCGGGCCGGCAGGTTGGCCTCCGCGGTCGCGAGCTGCTGGCGCGCCCGCGCCTCCGACCACGCGACCAGCGCCCGGCCGACACCACGGCGGCGGTAGTCGGGATGCACCGCGCCGACCAGGTAAGGCGCCTGCGTGCCCTCGGTGACCGGCCGGAACACCGAGAACGCGTACGCACGGATGGCACCGTCGGCGTCGATGCCGGCGATGCTGTCACGGGCGGGGTCGCGCCAGCTGCCCTTGAACTGGTCGGCGAGTTCGGCGGCCGTCTGGCGCTCGATGGCGTCGTCGGCGTCCTCGGTGGCCGTGACCAGCTCGAACCAGGCCGGTACGTCGTCGAGGGTGAGTGGCCGCCACGTGAGGCCGGCGTCGGCCGGCAGGGCGGGCAGCCGCTGCGGCGGCTCGGCCCGCGTGGCGAGGGGTTCCAGGTCGAGCGTGCTCACGGCGACACCGTAGGGCGGCGACCGTGGCGCGGGCGAGCGAATTTCCGCCCGGCCACGCCACCTCACAAGCGCGCCAGCGGCTCAGTCCTTGCCGAGCATCAACGTCCACCACGACCCGAACAGGCCGGACTCGACGCCGAGCCCGATCGCGCGGTAGTCGCAGTCCAGCATCACCGCACGATCCGAGCCGTCGTCGGACCACTCGTCGACGACGCGGCGCGCGTTGGCACCACCGTGTGCCAGGTTCTCACCGACCGGCGCATCGTAGCCCTCCTCACGGGCGCGCTCCTCGGTGTCCTGGCCGTCGGAGTTCACGTGCGAGACCTCCCACCGGGAGCGCATGTCCTCGCTGTGCTCGCGGGCCGCCGCCTGCAGGCGCGGATCGAGCCGCAGGTCCGGGCAGCCGGCCTCGGCACGCAGCTCGGCGAGCTCCTCGACGAGCTCCTCTTCCCGGCCATCCAGCGGCAGCCCTGGCAGCAGCGGCTCCTCCGACTCCGTGGGCGTCGGCGTGGGCTCGTCGGTGGTGGTGGGCTCGTCCGACGGGGTCGGCGTGGGCTCGTCGGTGGTGGTGGGCTCGTCCGACGGGGTCGGCGTGGGCTCATCGGTGGTGGTGGGCTCGTCCGGCGGGCGCGTGGCGATGGGCCGCTCGGACGGCTCGTCGTTGTCGGACGCGTCGTCCTCGGAGCCGGACGAGTCGGACCCCTCGTCGTCGGAGTCGTCGGAGGCGTCGTCGGTCGGTGACGGCGTCCCAGTCGGCGCGTTTGACCCCGTCTCCTCCGCCGACGGGGTGGTCGACTCCGCGGTCGGGGTGGGTGTGTCGTCGGGCTCGGCGTAGTCAGGGGTGGTGGACTCGACCCGAGCGTGCAGAACGGGCTCGTCGTCGGTCACGGCGTAGATGAGGCCGCCCACCCCGAGCACGGGCGCCAGCGCGATGGCGCCGACCTTCACAAAGGGAGGCAGATTACGCAGGCGTGCGTGCCTGGCTTCGCTTGTCACGGACTCGACATCCTTTCCAACCCGGACGCCCCTCCCCTAAGCGCCCTTGACGGTCTTTGTGATGAAACCTGACATACCGTAGCCATCGCCCAGTTTTGTCCACAACCCAGGGTTCCCAAACCTCCAACGGCCGACCGATCTGTGACATCCGCGTCGGCGAGGATGGGTCGCATGATCGAAGAGCAGCCGGCGCCGGCCGATCGGCTCGTCGTAGCCGCGGCCATCGTCGACGACCTCGTCCGGCCCCAGAATCTGCTTGCCGCGCGCCGTAGCGCACCGGCCGCACTCGCCGGCGGATGGGAGTTCCCCGGCGGCAAGGTCGAGCCGGGAGAGACACCGCTGGAGGCGCTGCACCGCGAGCTCGACGAGGAGCTGGGTGTCGGCGTGCGGCTCGGCGCAGAGCTGCCCGGCCCTACCGAAGGACGGTGGACGCTCGGCCCCGGCCTGTCCATGCGGTTGTGGCTGGCGGTGCTCACCGACGGCGAGCCCGAGCCCCTGCAGGAGCACGACGAGTTGCGCTGGCTCGGCCCCGGCGAATGGGACTCGGTCGCGTGGCTTCCCGCGGACGTCGCGGTGGTGAAGGCGCTGATCGAGGCCGTGAGCCCAGACTGCCGCCCGGGCTGACCGCGAGGGGAGAGGTCCACTGAGCGGTGGACGACGGGAGCCGCCCAGGCCCGCTAGCCTGGCTGGATGACCGCCTCCGACCCCGACGAGCGGCCCGACGAGCGGCCCGACGAGCGTCCGGACGACCACGCCGCCGCGCCCGCTGACGAGCACGCCGACGAACCCGCCGCCGGTGCCCCAGCGCTCCCGCAGCCGCACGTCCTGCCCGGTGTGCGTGCCTCGGACGCCGAGCGCGAACAGGTCGTCCAGGCGCTGTCCGAGCACGCCACGACCGGCCGGCTCACGCTGCTCGAGCTCGAGGAGCGCATCGGCCTGGCCTACAATGCCGTCACCAGGGACGACCTGGAGCGGCTGACGGCCGACCTGCCGAGCGAGCAGAACGCCCCGTCCGGGCCGGCCACACCCACCGCGGCTCCGGGCAAGCGCCGCGCGGCCACCCGCTGGATCGTCGCGTTCATGGGTGGGACGGAGAAGCGCGGCCGCTGGCGGGCGGCCGAGCGCATCAACGCCGTCGCCGTCATGGGCGGCCACGACATCGATCTGCGCCACGCCGAGCTGGATGCCGACGACACCACGATCGTCGCGGTCACGGTCATGGGCGGCATGGACATCTACGTGCCGGACACCATCGATGTCGAGGTCGGCGGGTTCTCGTTGATGGGCGGGACGGGCGAGCGCGGCAGCCGGCGGCCGGCGCGGGCGGGCGCGCCGCGCATCCGCATCCTCGCCTACAACCTCATGGGCGGCATCGATGTCTGGCGGCTGCCGGAGGAGGCCAAGGACTTGCCGCTGAAGAAGGCGCGCCAGGTGGCGAAGAAGGCGGGCTGACGGTCGAGGGTCGCCCGGTGGCGCAACGGTGGCGGCCCCGCAGGCCGGGCACGGACCTGCGGGGCCGGTCTATATCACCGGATGGCTCCCCCGTGGAAGCCCCCTGTATCGCGAGGAAACGGCGGTGGAGGACAATCCGTTTCCTTCGCTGCATCCGACAGTAGACAGCCCGACTTTCAGATCGCTTTCATGCGACCTTCACCCTGGTGACCAGCGGTGGGGGACGCGGAACGGCCCCGGTCCGCTCAGCGGGCCGGGGCCGTTCGTCATCGCGATCCGGTGTTACGCGGTGCTACCGCCGCGCCGGGCCCGGATGGCGATCGCGACGCCGCCGGCCACGAGCAGGCCGACACCCACGACGATCATCCAGACGTTCGACGAGCCGGTGTCCGGCAGCTCGCCGCCGTCGTCGTCACCCTCAGCGCCGACGGTGAACGACACAGAGGCCTCCGACGAGGTCAGCTCGGGGTCGCCGCCGTCGAGGGTGGCCGTGGCGGTGAGCGTGTACTCGCCGTCCCGCAGCTCCTCGGCGGGCGTGAACGTCCAGCTGCCGTCCTCGCCGACCACGAGCTCGCCCTCCCACTCATCGGCGGCGGTCTGGACGCGCTCCGAGGACTCGGTGACGACACCCTCTATCGCGAGGCCGATGGTGGCGCCGGCGAACGCGGTGCCGCTGAACACGACGTCACCGGCGACGGTCGAGCCGTCCTCCGGCGCCGTGATGGTCACCGGCGCGGCCGTGATGCCGAGGTCGCTGACCGTGACGACCTGCGAGTCGCCCTCGAACGCCTGGGTGACGGTGGCGTCGAACCGCTCGCCGACCGGCAGGTCGGCCGACGGCGCGATCGTCCAGGTGCCGTCCTCGGCGACGGTCGCCTCGCCGAGCACCTCGTCGCCGACGGCGAGCGTCACGGTGGCGCCGGGCTGGCCGGTGCCGGTGAAGCTCGGACGCGGGTTGTCGGTGGTCTGCCCGTTGGTGGGCGACTCGACGGTGAGCGCCTCGGCCTGGACCTCGGTCGAGGTGAACGTGCCGCTGGCCACTTCGGACCGGGAGTGGTTGCCGTAGGTCGCGACGACCTCGTAGGTGTGCTCGCCCGGGGCCAGCGCCTCGGTGGCGGCGACGGAGAACGTGCCGTCGTCGGCGATGGTGCCCTCGTAGGACTGCTCGCCGTCGACGGTGACCTCGACCCGGTGCGTCGAGCGGGCTGCCTCAACGGTGCCGGTGAAGGTCGGCGTCGGGCCGGTCTGCCCGCCGTCTTCCGGCGAGGTGACCTGCGGGGTGTTGATCGCGACGGACAGCTCCCACTCGCTGCCCAGCAGCGTGAGGGCGTTGTACTCGCCGGTGGACAGCGAGTAGCCGATGCTGAAGTCGCCGGTCGTGTCGTCCGGGCCGGTGGCCGGGACCCAGCTGTCGCACTCGGTCCGCCCGTCGTGGGTCGAGCCGGAGTTCACGCCCAGCGCGTAGTTGCCGACGACGACCGAGCCGCCGCTGTCGCCGCCCAGCAGGCAGGCGTTGAAGATGAAGCCGGTCACGTCCTGCGCGCCGACCGGGGTGCTCTGCGCCGGGACCAGGATCTCACCGCAGGTCCAGCCGGAGGTGGCGCCGGACTTGCAGGCCTGGGCGCCGGTGACGGCGTCGATCGGGCCGCGGATGGTGACGGAGTTCTCGTCCGGCGCGCCGGAGCCGCCGGCCCACCCGGCCACCTGGGGGACACCGGTCCAGTCGGGGTTGGTGATGTCGACGAGACCGCCGTCGTGCTGCTCACCGAAGTGCATCGAGCCCGGCACGAACTCGCCGAGTTCCGGGCCGGGGAACTCGTTCGCCCAGTCCTCGGTGGCCCAGATCGGCTCTGACAGCTCGATGTGGTGCACCGGGTAGGTGAACTGCTCGCCGGTCTCCTCGTCGACGCCGCAGTGGCCGGCGGTCAGGTAACGGTCGTTGCCGTCGGCATCGAAGCCGCTGAAGCCGACGGAGCACCGGCTCAGCGGGAACGAGCCGGTCTCGTCGGCCTCGGCGACCTGGTAGGCATAGCCGTAGCCGCCCTTGTGATCCTGGGCCGGCTGTACCTCGCGGCCGCTGTCCAGCAGCTCGATCGGCCCGACGGTGACCTCGGCGCCGGCAGCTTCGGCGAGCGCCGCGTCGGCCTCGTCGGCGACGTTGTAGGTGACGTCCTGCCCGTCGATCGAGGTGCCGAGGATGTCGACGCCCTGCGCGCGCAGGGCGGTGGCGACGTCGGATGCGGCGCGAGCCGCCTCGGCATTGGCCAGGTACTGCGCCGGGTCGATGCCGAGGTCGCGCTCGATGGCCGCCTGCAGCGTGGCCGGCAGGTCCGCTGCCAGCTCGATGTAGTCGTCGGCGGCGAAGGTCGGCAGCACTGCGGATGGCTGCTCTTCGGCGTGTGCCGCGGTGGTCGAAGCTATGACGCCCCCACCGGCCACGGCCGTTACCACGAGCATTCCGGCAGCACGTGCCACGACTCGCCGGCGCGGCAGCATTGTGCTCACAAATTCTCCAAGATGTCATTCTGACATGGCATTTGCCCGGCCACCGCGACCTGGGGGTTCCCCCTGCATGACGCGGAAACCGGGACGAGATCACGTTACACAAGTCGACATCGCCAATACAGTGCGACCTGCATTTGGTCATGTTATTTCAGGGGACATTTCTCGTGGCAATTAATGAGCCACGTTTTGTCCACCTATAACCGGACAAAGGTTGCCGGATAGAACGATGTCACATCATGGTCATCGGACGTGCGGTCACCGCGATTCCGCGAGCAGAGCCTTGACCTCGTCGGCGCGCGCGGACTCCATGGACTCGTAGATGCGCAGCGCCGCGGTCCAATGGCCCGTGGCGGCCTTGCGGTCGCCGTGCGCCGCGCTGCTGTGACCCAGCTCGCACAGCGCCTCGGCCTCGATGTCGGCCAGGTGCTCGCTACGGGCCAGCCCGGCGGCGCGCGAGGCCGCCTCCGCGTACTCGACGCCCGCGGCCCGGCGCGCCTGTGCGGCCTTGACCAGGGCGGTCGCTTCGAGCGCCACCGAGCCCAGCTCCATGGCCAGCGCCGCGGCCCGCTCATAGACCTCGACCGCGCGGTGCGCGGCACCGGTGGCGAGCTCGAGGTGCGCCACCGCGAGCATCTGGTCGAACGCCTCGGTGCACGTGCCGTCCTCCAGGCCCTCGCCGGTCAACTCGAGGTTGCGCCGCGCCTCGTCGAACCGGCCGAGACTCACCAGCACGTCGGCCAGGTTGCGGCGGCAGCGGCGCCGCATCGCCGGGGTCAGCACGTCGTCGGCGGCGGCGCACTGCTCGAACAGGTCGGCTGCCTCCTGGTACTCGCCGTCGAGCTCATGCCAGACCGCCATGTTGTGCAGCATGATGATCTCGCCGTAACGGTCGCCCAGCCCGCGCCGGACCGCGAGCCCCTGCGTGCCGGCCTCGAGTGCCTCCCGCCGCCGGCCCTGGGCGCCGAGGGTCAGGGCGAGCGCGTGCCAGGCCCGGCCGACGAGGGACGTGTCACCCAGCGAGGTCCGCACGTCGAGAACCGCGCGCGACAGCTCCTCGCTGCGCGCGTCGCGGCAGCACTCGTAGCCGGCCCGGGTGAGCGCGAGCAGCAGCGCCGCGGACTCGTCCAAGAGGTTCTGCCCGTCCGCGCGCAGCCCGGCGATGCCCAGCGACGTCATCAGCGCCGAGTGGGGATGCAGCCACCGGTGCACGTCGGCGCGGTCGGCGAAGCTGCGCCCGACGACGTCGTGCGGGAACCATGGCGCGTCCTCGGTCGCATCGGCGCCGGGCCGCAGCACCGGCCACAGCTCGTGCAGGCTTCGCAGGTAGTAGCGGACCAGCCGCTGCCTGGCCGCCGCGACGCGGATCGGGTCGGCGCTGGCGCGCAGGTGGTCGTCGACGAGGTCGTGCCAGCGGTACTGGTCCGGGGCGTACGAGTCGATGAGTCGCACGTCGACCAGATGCTCCAACCGGGCGCGCGCGTCGGTGGCGGAGACGTCCCAGGCGACGGCGGCCGCCTCCACGTCGACCGACGGGCCGGGCAGCGCGGCGAGAAGCCGGAACCGGTAGCCGACGGCGGGGTCGAGGCCCTGGACCGACGCGGTCAGCATGGCGCGCACGCTGAGATCGCCGATCTCCAGCTCGTCCAGCCGGCCACCGGTGAGCCGCTCGGCGAAGTGGTCGATGGGCCAGGACGGCCGGGTGACGAGCCGGCCGCCGGCGATCCGCAGCGCCAGTGGCGACCCCTGGCAGGCATCGATGACGACGGCGGTGGCGTCGGGCTCCGCGGCCAGCCGGTCGTGACCCACCATCGACTCCAGTAGCTCGTACGCGTCGTCGGCGGCGAACAGGCTCAGGTCGATCTGGACGTCCGCCGGGATCATGCTCAGCTGCGGCCGGCTGGTCACCAGCGCGCTGCACCCACCCGAACCCGGCAGCAGTGGCGTCACCTGGGCTGCGTCGCGCGCGTCGTCGAGCACCACGAGCAGCTTGCGGTTGGCGCAGGCGGACCGGAACAGCGCGGCCCGCTCGTCGGCCAGCACCGGGATGTCGGCCTCGTCGGTGCCGAGGGCACGGAGGAACTCGGCGAGCACGTCGGCGGGGTCGGCGGGGTCGCTGGAGCCACGCAGCTCGGCGAAGAGCTGGCCGTCGGGGTGCGCCTCGCGCAGCGCATGGCCGACGTGCAGGGCCAGCGTCGTCTTGCCTGAGCCGCCGGGGCCGGAGATGAGGGCCAGCCGCGCCCACGACTCGCTCTGTGCCAGCGTGCTCGTCAGCACCGCGATCTCGGCCTCGCGCCCGACGAAGCGCGCCGTCGTCCGCGGCAGCTGGAAGGGCGCTCGAGCGGCGGCCTGCTGTGGCTGCTGGCGGACGGCGAGCAGCGTCGGGTCGGAGGCGAGGATGCGGCGATGGACCTCGGCCAGCTCCGGCCCGGGGTCGATGCCCAGCTCGTCGCCGAGCACCGTGACCAGGTCGTGGTATGCGGCGACGGCGTCACCCTGCCGACCCTGCCGGTAGAGGGTCAGCATCAGCTGCGCCCACAGCCGCTCGCGCCACGGATGGGCCGCGACCAGCCGGCGCAGTTCGGGCACCGCATCGTCGTCGATCTGGTCCAGGTGCAGCCGCAGCTCGAACAGCCGCTCCGTGGCCGCGAGCAGCTCCTCGATCAGCAGCGGCGCCGCGGCCCGCTCGAAGTCGTCGGGGACCAGCCCGGTGAGCGGCTTACCCCGCCACAGCGACAGCGCCGAGCGCAGCAGCTCGAGCTCGCCGGACGGCCCCGCGTCGCGGGCAGCGGACACGAGCCGGCGGAAGCGCGCGACGTCGACGGCGTCGGGCGGCAGGTCGAGGCGGTACCCGTCGCCGGCCGCCTGCACGACGCCGTCGCCGAGCGCGGCCCGCAACCGCGCGACATGGGTCTGGATCGCTGCTCGCGGGTGCACGGGCTCGTCCTCGGGCCAGAGGTATCCCGCCAGCGTGTCGACCGGGACGACGGTACCGGGTCGTACCGCCAGGGCGGCGAGGATGACTGTCGGTCGACCGGCCGGCACCTGGAGCGTTACCCCCTCGCGGTGCACCTCGACCGGCCCCAGCAGCGCCACATCAATCTGTGCGCGGCCCACCGTGTGTCTTCCCTCCGTCCCCCTGCACGGGTGTCACCGTACCGGTGACCGCGCTGTCGCGACACAGTCATCCGGGGAGCGGACCAGTGCTCGTCCGGTGTTCATCCGTGCGACACCTCGGGTAGATACCGTTCCCGATCTGCTCACGACGCCCTCCGGACGGAGCACCCAGCGGCAAGCCGACCCGATTCGTCACGTTCGTCGTCACCGGTGCCGGTGTCGCCGGCGTATGGATCGCCGGCTCCGGTGGAGCGACCCGTCGGCGACGCGGTGGTTCTCACCCGGGCCCGGTGAGGACGAGGCGCAGCGTGCGCGCCACGTGGGCGTCGGCGGCCGCGTCCGACGGCGCCGGGTCCAGCCCGAACATCCGCCGCCGGTGCGCCTCGCCCATCAACAGCGTGAACAGCTGCTCGGCCAGGTCGTCGAGGTCGTCGGGCCGGCCGAGCAGGCGCTCGGGGGGCAGTGCGGCGAGCAACTGCGCCAGCACGACGATGTAGCGGCGCGGGCCGTTCGCGTAGTGCCGGGCGGCGAGGTGGGGGAACTTCGCCGCCTCGCCGGTGACCAGCCGGTGCAGCCCGATGGCCTCGTCGGACAGCATCAAGCGGATCAGCCGGACCCCGAACGCGTGGAGGTCGGCGACGGGGTCACCGGCGTCGGGCGCGGCGGCGTTGACCACCCGGTCACCGAGCCGGCGCACCACGGCGACGAAGAGGTCGGTCTTGTCGCCGATGGTGGTGTAGATGGTGCGCTTTGCCACCCGCGCCTGCGCGGCCACCTCCTCGATGGTGGTGGCCGCGTAGCCGTGCGTGAGGAACTGGCGCATCGCGGCCTCGAGCAGCGCGTCCCGGCGGGCGGCGCGGTCGGCGTCGCGGGGTCTCCCACGCGGTGCCGTCGCCGCCGGCCGAGCAGTCATGGTCGCCATCCTGACCCGAGGTAGTCTTCTCTACAATGAAACGATAACGTTTCATTGTTTGCCCGGCCACCGCCGGGCCGACGGCTGGACGTCCCGTGACAACGAAGGGCGGGTAAAGAGTGGCCACCAGACGTAAGCGTTCGGTACCGGACCCCGAGGAGCTGCTCGGCTACTACCGGCAGATGCTCCTGGTCCGGCGGTTCGAGGAGCGCACGGCGCAGGCCTACACCGAGGCCAAGATCGGTGGGTACTGCCACCTCAACCTCGGCGAGGAGGCTACCGTCGTCGGCCTGATGGCCGCCCTGCAGGAGCGCGACTACCTCTTCACGAACTACCGCGACCACGGCTACGCCCTGATCCGCGGCATGGACCCTGGCCGCGTCATGGCCGAGCTGTACGGCCGGCAGGACGGCGTCAGCAAGGGCTGGGGCGGGTCGATGCACCTGTTCGACACCGACGTCCGCCAGCTCGGCGGCTACGGCATCGTCGGCGGGCAGCTCCCACTGGCCACCGGCGCGGCGCTGGCCGTCTCGTACCGCGACGGCGACGAGGTCGTGATGTGCCAGATGGGCGACGGCACCACCAACATCGGCGCGTTCCACGAGTCGCTGAACATGGCGACGCTGTGGGACCTGCCCGTCGTCTTCATCGTGGTCAACAACCAGCTGGGCATGGGCACCACGGTCGAGATGGCGTCGGCCGAGCCGGAGCTCTACAAGCGGGCCTCGGCGTACCGCATGGAGTCCGCGCGGGTCGACGGCAACGACGTCATCGCCGTGCGCGACGCGGCGAGCCTCGCCGTCGAGCGGGCCCGCAAGGAGCAGAAGCCGTACCTGCTGGAGACGGTGAGCGGCCGGCTGCGCGGGCACTCCGTCGTCGACCCCGCCGCATACCGCAGCAAGGACGAGGTCGACGCGGTCCGCGCGCAGGACCCGGTCGCCAGCCTGCACGACAAGCTGGTGAGTGGAGGAGTTGCCGGCGTCGACGAATTGGCGGAGATCGACGCCGACGTGGCCCGCATCGTCAAGGCCGCCGTCGAGTTCGCCGAGAAGAGCCCCGCCCCCGAGGTCTCCTCGCTGTTCGACTACACCTATGCGACGCCGGTGCCGAACGACTCGCGGCGCCTGCCGGGCGAAGCCCTCTTTCCCGCTGAGCCCGGAAACGACTCAGCTGACCCGCTGTTCCCGGTTGGAGCCTGACATGGCCGTCATGAGTTACCGCCAGGCCCTGCACGACACTCTGCGCGCGGAGATGCTCCGCGACCCGGACGTGTTCCTGATGGGCGAGGAGATCGGCCGGTTCGAGGGCTCCTACAAGATCACCGCGGGGCTGCTCGACGAGTTCGGCCCGAAGCGGGTGCGCGACACCCCGATCGCCGAAGAGGGCTTCACCGGTGCCGCGGTCGGCGCCGCGATGCTCGGGCTGCGTCCCGTTGTCGAGATCATGACCATCAACTTCTCGCTGCTCGCACTGGACCAGATCACCAACCACGCGGCGAAGATCTACGGCATGTTCGGCGGTCAGCGCAGCGTGCCGATGGTCATCCGGACCCCCGGTGGCGGCGGGCAGCAACTGGCGGCCACGCACTCCCAGAACGTCGAGCTGTTCTACGCGTTCACGCCCGGCCTCAAGGTGGTGGCGCCGTCGTCGCCGGCCGACGCGAAGGCGCTGCTGCTCGCCTCCATCCGCGACGACGACCCAGTTCTGTTCCTGGAGAACCTCGCCCTCTACAACACCAAGGGCGAGGTCCCCGACGGCGACGAGCCCGCCGAGATCGGCCGGGCCGCCGTCACCCGCGAGGGCACCGACATCACCCTGGTCGCCTACTCGCGGATGGCCAACGTCGCCCTGCAGGTCGCCGAGAAGCTGGCCAGCGAGGAGGGCATCTCCGCCGAGGTGGTCGACCTTCGCAGCCTGCGGCCGCTGGACCGCCCCACCATCATCGAGTCGGTCAAGAAGACCTCCTGTGCCGTGGTGCTCGAGGACGACTGGCTGACCTACGGCATCGGCGCGGAGGTCGCGGCGTCGATCTCCGACGGCGCGTTCGACTGGCTCGACGCGCCGGTGCGGCGGGTCGCCATGGCCGAGGTGCCGCTGCCGTACGCGAAGTCGCTGGAGCTGGCGGCGCTGCCGTCGGCCGCCGACGTCGTCACCGCCGTCCACCAGACGCTCGACGCGGTCGGGCGCCGGTCCGTCGGCGCGCACTGACCGGTCGACACGCACAGGGAGAAGTCATGGTCGACATCCTGATGCCACGCCTGTCCGACACCATGGAGGAAGGCGTCGTCAGCGCGTGGCGCAAGCAGGTCGGCGACGAGGTCAAGGCCGGCGACGTGCTGGTCGAGATCGAGACCGACAAGGCCGTCATGGAGCACGAGGCCTACGAGGACGGCGTCCTCGCGCAGATCGTCGTGCCCGACGGCGGCATCGCACCGATCGGGGCACCGATCGCCCGGCTGCAGACGGCCGGCGAGCCTCCGGCACCGGCTCGGGCTGAGACGCCGGCGGCGGCCGAGTCGCCCGCCCCGCCGAGCGGCCCGTCGATCTTGGAGTCCGCGCGGAATCAACCGGACAATTCACCCAGTAATGGTGCGGTTGGTCCAAGATCAACCGGAGCTGGCGGGCGGGTGCTTTCGTCGCCGCTGGCCCGCCGCGACGCGCGAGAGCTCGGGATCGACCTGACGACGATCGAGGGCACCGGCCCGGGCGGGCGGATCATCCGCGCCGACGTGGCCCGGGCACGCGACACTTCGAGCGCCCAGCAGACCGCGCCGGCGACGCCAGCCGCCGCCGCTCCGGCAACCTCGGCCGCTGCCGCCCTGAAGGAGACCGACGAGCTGATCCCGCTGACGTCGATCCGCAAGACGATCGCCCGCCGCCTCACCGAGAGCATGCAGACGTCGCCGCATTTCTACGTGACGAAGACGGTGGACGCCGGTCCGCTCTCGACCCTGCGCGCCGAGCTGAACGAGCGACTGGTCGCGGCCGGCAAGGCCAAGGTGAGCGTCAACGACATCATCGTCCGCGCGGCCGCGGTCGTGCTCCACGACCACCCGGTGGTGAACTCGTCGTTCACCGACGAGGGCATCGTGCAGCACGGGCGCATCAACATCGGCATCGCGGTGGCGACGGAGACCGGGCTGGTCGTGCCGGTGGTCCGGGACGCCGACGCAAAGAGCCTGACCCGCATCTCCGCCGAGACGCGGGAGCTGGCCGGAAAGGCGCGCGACCGCAAGCTCGGGCTGGACGAGATGAGCGGCGGTACGTTCACGGTCAGCAACCTGGGCATGTACGGAATCGACCACTTCACCGCGGTGATCAACCCGCCGGAGGCGGCGATCCTCGCGGTCGGCGCGGTGCGCTCCGAGCCGGGCGTCCGCGATGGCGAGGTGGCGGTGGTCCAGCGCATGACCATGACGCTCTCGTCGGACCACCGGGTGGTCGACGGCGCTCAGGCCGCTGAGTTCGTCCGCGACCTCGCGGCGGTGCTGGAGGATCCTTGGCTCGCCGTGGCCTGACCCTGCCCCTCGCCCGTGATCATCGCGTGAGCGCGAGGCGCCAGATCTGGCCGACCAGGTCGTGGCCGAAGCTGTGGTGCTCGTTCTCCTCGACCAGCTCGAATCCGGCCTTCTGGTAGATGCGTCGGGCGGCCGCGAGCACATCGTTGGTCCACAGGACCATCGAGGTGTAGCCGGCCGCCCGGGCGAACGCGACGCACTCATCTACCAGCCGGGTGCCCAGACCCGAGCCGCGGGCGTCCGGATCGACGAGGAGCAGCCGCAGCTGTGCCGTGGTGTCGTCCTTGCGCACGCAGAACACCGCGCCGACCGGGCGGCCGTCCCGCTCGGCGATCCAGGCGTTCTCGCGGGCCGGGTCGTGGTTCGCGCCGTAGTCGGCGACGATGCTGGCGACGAGCGCCTCGTAGCTGCGGTCCCAGCCGTACTCCTGGGCGTAGAGCACGCCGTTGCGGTGCACCACCCAGCCCAGGTCGCCCGGCCGAAGGCCGCGGATGACGTAGGAGCTGGGTGTCTCGGAGTCGGCGAGCAGCCGCCGGACGGAGTCGAGGTCGGCCACGAGACGGCGCCGCTCCGGCTCGGGCAACCCCGCCAGCAGCTGCTCGGCCTGCTGGTCCGACCGGGTAACGAGGTCAGCGATCGCCGTCTGCCCGGCCGCCGTGGGCGCCGCCAGGAGCTTGCGTCCGTCAGCCGCCGAGCGTGACCGCTCGATCAACCCGGCCGACTCGAACCGCGCCAACGTGCGGCTGAGCTGGGCGGCATCGACCCCGAGCACCTCGCGCAGCTCGCCGACCTCGGTGAGGTCGCGCTGGCCGAGCTCGAACAGGATGCGCGCCTCGGTGAGGGAGAACCCCGAGCGCAGGAGCTCCTGGTCGAGGAAGCCCATGACGCGCGTGTAGAAGCGGTTGAACTGCCGGACCGCGGTCACCTGGTCGCGCCGTACCTTGGTCATGTCCTTGACTGTATCAACAGAACCATTGACTCAGTCAAGCATCGGCCTCACGACGTTCTGGAGCAGCAGCGCGGTCGTCACCGGCCCCACTCCGCCGGGCACGGGGCTCAGCGCGGCCGCGACCCCTTCCACCGCCGGGTCGACGTCACCGGCCAGGCCGCCGTCCGCTGTCGGGTTGGTGCCGACGTCGACGACGACCGCACCGGGCCGCACGTGGTCCGGCCCGATCAGGCGGGTCCGCCCGGCCGCGGCGACCAGGACGTCCGCCGTCGACGTGACCGCGGCCAGATCCGCCGTGCGCGAGTGGCACACCGTCACGGTCGCGTCCCGGTCGAGCAGCAGGTGCGCCAGCGGCTTGCCCACCACCGTCGACCGGCCGACGACGACGGCGTGCCGGCCGGCCAGCTCGATGCCGTGATGGTCCAGCAGCGCCACGACCGCGGCCGCCGTCGCCGGCGCGAACGCGGGCAGTCCCGCCGCCAGTCGCCCCAGCGAGAGCGGGTTGGCGCCGTCGACGTCCTTGTCCGGGTCGATTGCCGCGGCCACGTCCGCCAGGGCGACCCGAGGCGGCAGGGGCGTCTGCAGCATCAGGCCGGTGACGGCCGCGTCGGCGCTCAGCTCTGTCAGCCGGCCGCCGATCTCCGCGGCGGTGGCCGCCGAGCCGAGGTCGACGACGTCACAGTCGATGCCGGCCTTTCCGGCCGCCGTCGCGATGGACCGGACGTACCAGGCGCTGGCGTCGTCGTCGGTGGCGGTGACGATGGCGAGGAGCGGTGGCCGGCCGGCGGCCCGCAGCCACGCCGCCCGCTCCGTCACCTCCGCCCGGACGATCGCGGCCGGCTCGGCGCCACCCAGCCGCGTCGCGGTCACGACCCGACCCGCTCGCGCACGGCCGCGGCCACCCGGTCCGCGCGCGCGGCCAGGTCGTCGACCTCGCCGACGGTGGCGGCCAACCGGTCGCGGACCACGTCGTCGGTGACGCCAGCCAGGTTGACCTCGACGTTCAGCCGCGCGGTCGTGGCGGCCGCGCGAGCGGCGTCGGCGGCCGCGGCGACGTCGGTGACCACGTTGGGGTTGCCAACCGGCAGGAGCTCCTCGGCCATCGCGACCAGGTGCATTGCCGCGACGATGACCGCCGCGGGCGGCTCGGCGGCAGCGGCCAGTGCCGTGGCGATGGCCGCGGACCGGGCCGTCTTCTCCTCGTCGGTCTCCTTCGGCAGCTGGTAGGTCGTGGTGACCGCGCGGAACGCCTCGGCGTCGTCCTCGGCAAGCTCCAGCGCGTCGGCACGCAGCGCGTCCGCGCGCACCAGAACCCGCTCGACCACGTCGGCATGGTCGGCGAACGTCGGACCGGTGCTGTAACGGGCGACCATGCCGAGCAGTGCGGCGGACTGCGCGGCGTGTAATGCCGCCACGGCACCGCCGCCGGGTGCGGGCACCCGGTCGGCCAGGCTGTCGAGGAAGTCGCCGATCGGCACGTCGCGCACGCTGGTCTCCTCGTCGCTCGGTGGGACGCACGACGACTCCAGTCTCCCGCGTCCGCACCGGCCGCGGGACGCCAGGGCGGCCCCGCGCGTCTCATGTGCCCACGATGTGGGACAAACCCTCACGATTCCGGCCGGTCTGGACCGATCATGAAGGAAGGTCGCCGGGCCGACCCACGGCGACCGACCGGGACTCGACACCCCCGGCGGGTCCCACCGCACAACCGAACAGGGCGACGATGACGAGAGCCATCGACGAGGTGCTGACCCGCGCCGTTGACGACCACGTCTTCCCCGGCGCGGTGTGGGCCGTCGGCGATCCCGACGGCGTCACGGGCTCGGGCGCCCGCGGGCTGCTGGACCCGCGTGAACCGGACGGCCCGATGCGCTCCGACACGGTCTTCGACCTGGCCAGCCTGACGAAGATCGTCGCGGTGTGGGCGTCCGTCGGCACGCTGTGGGAGAACGGCACGCTCAACCTCGACCATCCCCTGGCCACCTACCTGCCCGAGCTCGAAGGCTTCGACCTGGCCGCCGTCACGGCGCAGCACCTGCTGACGCACACCGCCGGCGTGCCATCGCGGGCCAACCTCAAGGCGCTGTACGGCTCCGACCGCACCGCCGTCGAACGCGGCATACTGCGCGAACGGCTGGAGCACCGGCCCGGCGAGGTGGTCGAGTACACCGACCGAGCCGCGCTGGTCCTCGGGCTGCTGGCCGAACGGCTCACCGGGTTGCGGCTGGACGACCTCAGCCGCGCGTGTGCCTGGGACGCGCTGCACATGACGTCCACCCGGTTCGGGCCGCTGCCGCCGGACGTCGCCGCGCGGTGCGCGCCGACCGAGTGGGACTCCGACACCGGCCGGCACCTCAAGGGCAGCCCGCACGACTACTCGGCCCGGCTCCTCGGTGTGTGCGGCAGCGCCGGCGCGTTCTCCGTCGCCGACGACCTCGCGGCCTTCCTGCGCTACCTGCTCGCACCGGACCAGGCACCGCGCCGCCCCGGCTTCGGCCCGGCCTGGATCAAGGAGTCGCTCAAGGTGCAGACCGGCTCGCTGCGCCCGGCGCGTGGGCTGTTCTGGCATCCGGCCGACCGGGCGATCCCGGACGTCTGGGCGCACCTGGGCTTCACCGGCACCGGGATGTGGGTCTCACCGCGCCGGCGCCGATGGGCGGTGCTGCTGACGAACAAGCTCTACTACACGCGGTCGAGCGGGCCGGTCAACGCGGTCCGCGACCGCTTCTGGCGAGTGGCGTTCGACCCCTGATCGTCAGGGCGTCAGGCGCACCACTAGCCGGCGGACCATACAGGCCCTCGAGGCCGACGCGCGGCTCCCGGCGGTGGACGAAGACCGCGAGGTCGAGGACGACGTGGACGGGAGCAGCCGGCGCCGCCGCGGCCGCCGCCTCCCGATTTTTCGCCTGAGCCGGGAACTGCCGCGAGGTCCGCGCCGTCCAAGCAGTCGGCCGCAACGACGAGGCCACGGTCCAGCACGCCACGCCGACGTCATGACGCGAATGAGAGCTCCCTTACTGCGTGACTACGGCGTGTCCAATGTGACGAATGTGGCGTCAGTTAACTCATAGCTGAGATATGGTTCCGCTCGTGGCAGACGACTACCGCAGCCGGATCGGTCGATTGATCCGTGACTCGCGACAGCACCGCGGATGGACCCAGAGCCAGCTCGCCGACGCTCTCGGCAGCAGCCAGAGCGCCGTCCACCGGATCGAGCACGGTCAGCAAAACCTGAGTCTGGAGATGATCGCCCGCATCGGTGAGGCACTCGACAAGCAGATCGTCTCACTCGGGCAACCCGGCCCGACGCATCTCCGGGTCAGCGGGGGCCAACAGCTCTCCGGCAGCATCGACGTCCGCTCCAGCAAGAACGCCAGCGTCGCGTTGCTGTGCGCCAGCCTGCTCAACAAGGGCCGCACCGTACTGCGCGGCATCGCCCGCATCGAAGAGGTCAACCGCATCATCGAGGTGCTCGAGAGCATCGGCATCCGCACCCGCTGGCTCGGCGAGCGACGCGACCTCGAGATCGTTCCACCCGAGCGGCTCGATCTCGACAGCATGGACGTCGAAGCCGCCCGCCGCACGCGCAGCGTCATCATGTTCCTCGGACCGCTGCTGCACCGCGAGCACCGCTTCAAGCTTCCCTACGCCGGCGGCTGCAACCTCGGCACCCGCACCGTCGAGCCGCACATGTCGGCACTGCGCCCGTTCGGCCTCGAGCTCAAGGCGACCGGTGGCTACTACCACGCCGAGGTCGACCGGAAGGCGTCGCCGACCCGGCCCATCGTGCTGATCGAGCGCGGCGACACCGTCACCGAGAACGCCCTGATGGCCGCGGCCCGCAACGACGGTGTCACCGTCATCCGCAACGCCAGCTCCAACTACATGGTGCAGGACCTCTGCTTCTTCCTCACCCGGCTCGGCGTGCGCATCGACGGCATCGGCACCACCACGCTCACGGTGCACGGCAGGTCCGAAATCGACGTCGACGTCGACTACGCGCCGTCCGAGGACCCCATCGAGGCGATGAGCCTGCTCGCCGCCGCGATCGTCACGTCGTCGGAGATCACGGTCCAGCGGGCGCCGATCGAATTCCTCGAGATCGAGCTGGCGCTACTGGAGGAGATGGGCCTCGACTACGACCGCAGCGCCGAGTACGTCGCCGCGAACGGCGAGACCCGACTGGTCGACCTGACGGTGCGTCCGTCGCTGCTGCGCGCGCCGCACGACAAGATCCACCCGATGCCGTTCCCCGGCCTGAACATCGACAACCTGCCGTTCTTCGCCCTGATCGCGGCCACCGCGAACGGCCAGACGATGATCCACGACTGGGTGTACGAGAACCGCGCGATCTACCTGACCGAGCTGACGAAGCTCGGCGGCAACGTCACACTGCTCGACCCGCACCGCGTCCTGGTGGAGGGACCGACCCGGTGGTCGGGCGCCGAGATCATCTGCCCGCCGGCGCTGCGGCCGGCCGTCGTCGTGCTGCTGGCGATGCTCGCGGCCAAGGGCGAGTCGGTGCTGCGCAACGTCTACGTCATCAATCGCGGCTACGAGGACCTGGCCGCCCGGCTGTCCGTGCTCGGCGCCCGCATCGAGCCCTTCCGCGACATCTGATCGATCAGGAGCGCCGGTTCCGGGGTCACGGCCGGCTCAGGCCTGGGATCGGCGGCCGCAGAGCTTCGCCCCTGCGCCCTCGAAATGATCACGTTCAGCAGGATCACCCGTGCAACACCATGCGTGCAAGCATGGTGCGACACGAGGTTTCGTGGTGAACGTGATCATTTGAGGGGCTGCCGGGGTGGTGTCACACGGTGATGTCCGATTCCCGCTAGTAGGGGCCCGCCCGGCGAGTCACACTGGACGCATGCTCGACGAAGAAGCGTGCTACCGCGCAGTTCAGGGCCGCGACGCCCGGTTCGACGGCGTCTTCTACATCGGCGTGACGTCGACCGGCATCTACTGCCGCCCCAGTTGTCCGGCCATGACGCCGAAGCGGGCCAACATCCGCTTCTACCGTACGGCCGCCGAGGCACACGGCGCCGGCTTCCGGGCCTGCCGCCGCTGCCGCCCGGACGCGACACCCGGGTCGGCGGAGTGGAACGTGCGCGCCGACATGGTCGGTCGCGCGATGCGCCTGATCGCGGACGGCGTCGTCGACCGCGACGGGGTGGCCGGGCTGGCGTGCCGGCTGGGCTACAGCGAGCGCCAGGTCCACCGGACTCTGGTCGAAGAAGTCGGCGCCGGCCCGCTGCGGCTGGCCCGCTCGCAGCGTGCGCACACGGCACGGGTGCTGCTGGAGACCACGGACCTGCCGGTCACCGAGACGGCGTTCGCGTCCGGGTTCGCCAGCATCCGGCAGTTCAACGACACGATCCGCGAGGTCTACGCCATCACGCCGAGCGAGCTGCGCGGCCGTGCCCGCCGGACCGGGCGCGACCGCGTCGCCGGGACAATCGATCTGCGGCTGGCCTACCGGCAGCCGGCGGACCTCGACGGCGTCCTGGCGTTCCTGGCCGAGCGCGCGGTGCCCGGCATCGAGGAGGTCGACGGCGGCACGTACCGGCGCGGCATGACGCTGCCGCACGGCACCGGCGTGGCCGAGCTGACCCCGCGGGACGGCTGGGTGCAGGCGACACTGCGGCTGGCCGACCCCCGCGACCTGACCGCCGCGGTCGCCCGGTGCCGCCGGGTGCTCGACCTCGACGCCGACCCGCAGGCCGTCGACGACCTGCTCGGCGCCGACCCGGTGCTCGGGCCGCTCGTGGCCGCGTATCCCGGGCGGCGAGTGCCCGGCACCGTCGACGGCGACGAGCTCGCGGTCCGCGCGGTGCTGGGCCAGCAGATCTCGGTCGCCGCGGCGCGCACCGTCGCCGGCCGGCTCGTGGCCGAGCACGGCAAGCCGCTGGACGCGCCGGTCGGTACCGTCACCCATGCGTTCCCGACGGCGTCCGTGCTGGCCGCGGTCGAGCCGTCGACGTTCCCGATGCCGCGCAGCCGGCAGCGCACCCTGCACGAGCTGACCACTCGTCTGGCCGACGGCGGCATCCGGCTCGACCCGGGCGTGGACCGCGACGAGGCCGAGCGGCTGCTGCTCGACGTGCCCGGCATCGGACCGTGGACGGCGCGGTACGTGCGCATGCGCGCGCTGGCCGACCCGGACGTCTTCCTGCCGACCGACCTGGGCGTGACGCACGGGCTGGCCGGGCTGGGCTTGCCGACCCGGCCGCGGGCCGTCGCCGAGCTGGCCGAGAACTGGCGGCCCTGGCGCTCCTACGCGCTGCTGCACGTCTGGTCGACGCTGTGACGCCGCCGCGTCACGCCCCCGCGAAACTCCAGAACCCGAGAACCATCGAAGGAGAACCCATGACCACCGCGTACTGGACCGCTGTCGACAGCCCGCTGGGCACGCTGTGGCTCACCGGTGACGGCGCCGGGCTCAGCGGCCTCTACATGGGACGGCCGGCCATGCTCGACAACGACGGCTGGGTCGAGGACGACGCGCCCTTCACGGCCGCCAGCCACCAGCTGGCCGCGTACTTCGCCGGCGAGCTGCGCGAGTTCGACGTCCCACTGAACCCGTCGGGGACACCGTTTCAGCAGGAGGTGTGGGCCGCGCTGCGGGCCATCCCGTACGGCGAGACGCGCAGCTACCGCGAGATCGCCGAGCAGATCGGCCGGCCGACGGCGTCCCGCGCGGTCGGCGCCGCGAACGGCCGTAACCCGATCTGCATCGTGGTGCCGTGCCACCGCGTGGTGGGCTCGTCCGGCGTGCTGACGGGGTACGCCTGGGGCCTGGACCGCAAGCGCACGCTCCTGGACCTGGAGACCACCGGCAGCCAGCAGCGGCTACCAGCTCCAGCCGTCGTGGCGTAGCGCACTCTCGATCATGACCCGGCGGACCGGTGCCGGTGCGTCCGGCACCGGCACGCCGGCAAGCCGCGCCGCGTCGAGCAACAGGTCGTCGTACGCGCGGGTGGCCGCCGCCAGGTGGTGTGCCCGCGCCCAGCGGCCCTGGTCGCACTCGAGCCGGCGGATCTCGCCGACGACGCGGGACAGCCGCAGCTGCACGTTGAGGGTCTGGAACGGGTCGGGCATGATGCACGGCGCACCGCGGCCGCCGGCGCGGCGACGCCGGAAGACTTTGCCGAGGTCGTGGAAAGGCGAATCCATCGTGGCTCCCTGACCAGCATGCTAGCCACCCCGGGAACGGTTGACGAGGGGTTTTCGGTCGCCTGTGGGACGCTCTACAGATGCCCGAAGGCGACACGGTCTGGCTGGCCACGAAACGCCTCCACGACGCGCTGGCCGGTGCCGAGCTGGTGCGCACCGACTTCCGCGTGCCGCGCCTGGCCACCGCCGACCTCGCCGGACGTACCGTCACCGAGTCGGTCGCCCGCGGCAAGCATCTGCTCACCAGGGTGAGCGGTGGCTTGACGCTCCACACCCACCTGCGGATGGACGGCGCTTGGCGCGTCTTCGCCTCCGGTCAGCCCTGGCGGGGCGGTCCGGCGTTCCAGATCCGGGTGGTGCTGTCGACAGACCGGCACGACGCGGTCGGGTTCCGGCTGCCCGTGGTCGAGCTGGTCCGGACCGCGGACGAGTCGCGCGTCGTCGGACACCTGGGCCCCGACCTACTCGGCGACGACTGGTCCGCCGACGTCGCCGTCCGCCGCCTGCTCACGGACCCTGACCGCGAGCTGGGCGTCGCCCTGCTCGACCAGCGCAACCTCGCCGGCATCGGCAACATGTACATGGCCGAGCTGTGCTTCCTGGCCGGCGCGTCACCGTGGACGCCGGTGGCCGCGGCGCCCGACCTGCGCGCCGTCGTCGACGACGCGCACCGGCTGCTGCACCTCGGTATCGAGACCGGGCGCCAGGTGACCACCGGCGACCCCCGCCCGGGCCGGCAGCACTGGGTGTACGGACGCGGCCGGCGGCCCTGCTGGCGCTGCGGCACGCCGATCCGGTCAGCGCAGATCGGCACCCCACCCCAGGCGCGGCTGACTTACTGGTGCCCGCGCTGCCAGCCGCGGCCCTGAAGCGAGATCAGGCCCGCTCGACGGTGACGTTGGGCGGGAACTCGCGGTCGGCGAACCGGCCGATCGCGTAGGTGGAGAACGCGTCGACGCCCGCGCTGACCGCACCGCCCAGCACAGGGACGCGGCGGACCATCGCCAGCGTCGCATGCTTGCCGCCGATACGCGCCACCAGCTGCGACGTCACGCCCGCCACGGTTCGCTCGACGACGGCGGGGTCGGGCTCGTTGATGCCGGTGGCAACGTCGAACGGCCGGCCCGGCAGGTCGCGGCCGCGTAGCGCGGCCTCGACGCCGTCCTTGCCGAGCAGTGTCATCATCGCGGCCGTGCGCACCCGCGGGTCGGCGATGTCGTAGCCGCGCAGGTGCGCGATGGCCGCGGCCATGCGAAAGTGCAGCACCGCGATGCCGGCCATGTTCGCCGGCACAGCGACCGGCATGGTGACGACGCCGCCGATGTTGGTGACGAAGCCCTGGACGCCGGCCAGCCGGATGTGCTGCTCGATGACGTCGCGGATGGCGCGCTCGACGTCGCCGCGCTTGTCGAGGTGACGACGGGCCACCTCGCGGGCGCCCGGGAAGCCGGGGAAACCCTCGATGGCCCGGCTCATGAACTGGTTCGCACCGCGCGCGGCCATGATCGGCGCCGCGCGTCGCGCGGCGACGGTACCGGCCCAGGTGCCTACGGTCCGACGCACACCCATGCCTTCACTGTACGTGGCCGGCGACGTCATTCGGATCCGTCGTGGGGCGGATTACCCTGACGATGGGAGCGGAGCCGTCGCACCGTGCCGGGAGGGAGACCGTAGTGCCCGTCGAGCCGCCGCCGACCCGGTGGGAGCTGCCCAGCACATCCGGCGACGACGACCTCGTCGCGTTCGGCGCCGACCTGGAGCCCGGCACGCTCCTCGCGGCGTACCGCAACGGCCTGTTCCCGATGCCGGTCGACCACCTGCTCGGCCGGGCCACCGACCTCGCGTGGTGGTCGCCGAACCCGCGCGGCGTGCTGCCGCTGGGCGGACTCCGGGTGTCGCGGTCGCTGCGCCAGTCGTGCCGACGGTTCGAGATCCGGGTCGACGCCAGCTTCGGCGAGGTCATCGACGCGTGCGCCGACCCCACGCGGCCCGGGGCGTGGATCACCCCGGGCATCCGGCAGGCCTACGAGCGGCTGCACCGGCTCGGCTGGGCGCACTCCGTCGAGGCATGGACGCCGGACGGCCGGCTGGCCGGTGGGCTGTACGGCGTGGCCATCGGCGGTCTGTTCGCCGGGGAGTCCATGTTCCACGCCACCCAGCGCTGGGGTCGCGACGCGTCCAAGGTCGCTTTGGTCGCCCTGGTCGAGCTGCTGCGCGCCGACGGGCAGGTGGGCCGGCTGCTCGACGTCCAGTGGGGCACGCAGCACCTGGAGAGCCTCGGTGTGGTCGAGATCCCGCGTCCTGAGTACCTCAGCCGGTTGCGCCGGGCGCTGGAGCTGCCGCTGCCGCCCGTGTTCGCCGGGCGCGTACCGAACGAGGCACACTGACACCATGCCGGAGCTACCCGAGGTCGAGGCCCTGGCCGCCTTCCTGCGCGAGAAGGCGGTCGGCCGGGTGGTCGCGCGTGTCGACGTCGCCGCCATCAGCGTGCTCAAGACCTTCGACCCACCCGTCACCGCGCTCGGCGGGCTCACCGTGACCGGGGTTGCCCGGCACGGCAAGTTCGTCGACCTCGACTGCGACGGTATCCACCTGATCATCCATCTGGCCCGGGCCGGCTGGCTGCGGTGGAGCGACACGCTCTCCCCGAAGCCGCCGAAGCCCGGCAGCGGGCCGCTGGCGCTGCGCGTCCACCTCGACGACGGCTCCGGCTTCGACCTCACCGAGGCCGGCACTCGCAAGCGGCTGGCCGTCTACGTCGCCCGCGACCCCGCCGAGGTCCCTGGGATCGCCCGGCTGGGCGTGGACCCGTTATCCGACGAGTTCACCGTCGACCGGCTGCGCCAGATCCTCACCGACGCCAAACGCGCCCAGATCAAGGGCGTGCTGCGCGATCAGTCGGTCATCGCCGGCATCGGCAACGCCTACTCCGACGAGGTGCTGCACGCGGCCAGGCTGTCGCCGTTCCGGCCCGCGTCGAGCCTCGACGACGACGAGCTCGCCGCGCTGCACGCCGTCATCATCGATGAGCTCACCACCGCGCTGAAGCGCGCGCAAGGACTGGCCGCCAAGGACCTCAAGGACTCCAAGCGCTCGTCCATGCGGGTCCATGGGCGCACCGGCGAGACCTGCCCGGTCTGCGGCGACGTCGTGCGCGAGGTGTCGTTCGCCGACTCCAGCCTCCAGTACTGCCCCACCTGCCAGACCGGCGGCAAGATCCTCGCCGACCGTCGGATGTCGAAGCTGCTGAAGTAGCGCGGGGTCAGAACGTGGCCGCCGCCGCGCTCGCGGCCGCTCGCGCGGCGCGCCGCCCTGCCTCCGGGTCCGCCGGGTCTCCCACCACCGAGTCCGGCCGCAGCGACACCGTCCGGATGTCCTCGACGCCGGCCCAGCGCAGCCAGTCCTCCAGGTAGGGGCTCTGGAAGTTCGAGCCGAACGCCGGACCGCGGCCGGGTGCGTAGACGCCGCTGGTGTAGATGACGGCGGCCTTCTTGCCGCGCAGCAGTCCTCGATAGCCCAGCTCCGGGTGGAACTCGAACACCAGGCCGGGCTGGCTCACGACGTCGATGAACTGCTTCAGCACGTAGGGCAGCCCGGCGTTCCACATGGGCACGCTGAACAGGTAATGGTCGGCGGCGTCGAAGCGGGCGAACGCCGCGGTGACGTCCTTCCAGACGGTTCGCTGCGTGTCGTCGAGGTCCTGCCCGGCGAAGATCGCCATCTTGGCGTGCGCCGCTGTCGGGCCGAACTCCGGCAGGGTGCCGTCCCAGAGGTCCCAGTGCCTGGCCTCAGCACCGGGGTTGGCCTGGCGGTAGGCGGCCACGAACTCGTCGGCGAGCACGAGCGACTCCGAGACGTTGCCCCGCGGCGACGCGGAGATGTGCAGGAGTGTTGTCATGGAGGTTCCCTTCGAACGAGCGATCTGGACTACAGTCCGGTTATGTCCATGGACAAGACCGGACCGCGGTCCGGTTATTCCCCGCCGCCGGGCGAGCTGCTGCAACTGCGCTCCTCGCCGCCGCGGGAACGGGCCGACGCCGCCCGCAACCGGGTCGCCGTGCTCGACGCCGCGGCCGCGCTGTTCGCCCGCGACGGCGTCGACAACGTGACGATGGACGCCGTCGCCGCCGCCGCCGGGGTCGGAAAGGGCACGGTGTTCCGCCGGTTCGGCGACAAGGCCGGGCTCGCCGTCGCGCTCCTGGACGAACGGGAGCGCGAGCTGCAGGAAGCCATCCTGTTCGGGCCGGCCCCTCTCGGCCCGGGCGGGCACGACGACGCGCCCGCGCCGCTCGAACGGCTGGCCGCGTTCGTCGACGCCTACCTCGACTACGTCCTCGTCCACCTGGACCTGGTGCGCATGTCGGAGACCGCCGCGCCCGGCGCCCGGTACCGCATCGGCGCCTACCGCTTCTGGCACCGGCACGTCACGTTGCTGCTCGCCGCGGCCGGATCACCTGAGCACACCGATCCCGACGCGCTCGCCCACGCGGTGCTGGCACCGCTGGCCGCCGAGCACCTGCACGCCATGGTCGCCGAGGTCGGACCGGAACGCACCCGCCGGGCCGTTCGCGCCGTCGCCCTCCGGTGAGCCGTGGCGGCGTCCACTCCGCCGCCACCACGAGGATTCCTGGTGCATCACGAGGCTCACAAGCATGGTGCGACACGCGATTTCGTGCTGAACGTGATCATTTGCAAGATCGCGTGTGGCGCGACGACGGGGTCCTTGTTAACGTTCACACCCACGACTGCGCAGAGAGTACGGTGTGAGCATGACGCAGGGGACGGTCAACCGCAGCCCGGTGATGGCCGACGTCGCCCGTATCGCGGGCGTGTCGCACCAGACCGTGTCGCGGGTCCTCAACGGGCACCCCAACGTTCGCGCGTCCACCCGCGAGCGCGTGCTGGCCGCCATCGACCAACTGGGCTACCGGCGCAACCTCTCCGCCCGCGCGCTGGTGACCCGGCGCACCAACACCCTCGGCGTGGTCGCGTTCGACACCACGCTCTACGGCCCGGCCAGCACGCTGTTCGGCATCGAGCAGGCGGCCCGCGACGCCGGCTACTTCGTCAGCATCGTGAGCCTGAAGACCATCACCCGCAAGAACGTGGACGAGGCGCTGGACTACCTCACCGCCCAGGCCGTGGACGGCATGATCGCCATCGCGCCACAGATCGAGGCTGCCGCGGCGGTGTCACGCGTCCCTGGTCACCTGCCGGTCGTCGCGGTCGAGGGCGGCGAGGCCGGCGCCACCCCCGTCGTCGCCGTCGACCAGGTCGCCGGCGCGCGGCTGGCCACCCAGCACCTGCTCGACCTCGGCCACCGCACCGTCTGGCACGTCGCCGGCCCGGCCGAGTGGCTGGAGGCCGAGGGCCGGACGACGGGCTGGCAGGCAACACTCGAGCAGGCCGGTGCGCCGGTGCCGCGGCTCATCCAGGGCGACTGGAGCCCACGCGCCGGCTACGAGGCCGGCCGCGCGATCGCCGCCGACCGCGAGGCCGGTGCGATCTTCGTCGGCAACGACCAGATGGCACTGGGGCTGCTGCGCGCGCTCACCGAGGCCGGCATCCGGGTGCCCGACGACATCAGCGTGGTCGGCTTCGACGACATTCCCGAGGCGGAGTTCTTCAGCCCGCCGCTGACCACGGTCCGGCAGGACTTCGCCGAGGTCGGTCGCAGGAGCATCGGCCTGCTTCTCGACCTCATCGAGTCCGGCTCCGTGGGACGCGACGAACACGAGCGCATCGTCGTCCCACCGACGCTCGTGACCAGGAAGAGCACGGCACCACCAACGACGGCGTGACGGCAACGCGGACGCCGGCCTACACAGGACCGAGGAGCGCAGGGAGACATTGTGAGCGATAACACCAACGACGCCGTCGTCGTCGGTATCGACTTCGGGACACTGTCCGGACGGGCCGTGGTGGTCCGGGTCGCCGACGGCGCCGAGCTGGGCAGCGCCGTCCACGAGTTCACACACGGCGTCGTCGACAACGAACTGCCCGGCACCGGCGAGCGGCTGCCGCCGGACTGGGCGCTGCAGGTGCCCTCTGACTACATCGACGTGCTCAAGACCGCCGTACCGCGGGCCGTCGCCGCCGCCGGCGTCGACCCGACCGCCGTCATCGGCGTCGCCACGGACTTCACCGCGTGCACCATGATCCCGACGCTCGCGGACGGCACCCCGCTCAACGAGCTGCCGGAGTACGCCGGGCGCAAGCACGCGTACGTGAAGCTCTGGAAGCACCACGCCGCCCAGCCGCACGCCGACCGCATCAACGCACTTGCCGCCGATCGGAACGAGCCGTGGTTGGCGCGATACGGCGGGCTGATCTCGTCGGAGTGGGAGTTCGCCAAGGCCCTGCAGGTCCTCGAAGAGGACCCGGAGATCTACGCGGCCATGGAGCGCTGGGTCGAGGCCGCCGACTGGATCGTCTGGAAGCTCAGCGGCAGCTACGTGCGCAACGCCTGCACCGCCGGCTACAAGGGCATCCGGCAGGACGGCGCCTACCCCTCGCCGGACTACCTCGCGACGCTGAACCCCGGCTTCGCCGACTTCGTCAGCGAGAAGCTCGACCAGCCGATCGGCCAGCTCGGGGACCGGGCCGGCGGGCTCACCGCCGAGGCGGCAGCATGGACCGGCCTGCCCGAGGGCATCGCCGTCGCGGTCGGCAACGTCGACGCCCACGTCACGGCGCCGGCCGCGCAGGCGGTCGAGCCCGGCCAGATGGTCGCGATCATGGGCACGTCCACCTGCCACGTCATGAACGGCGACGTCCTGCGCGAGGTGCCCGGCATGTGTGGCGTCGTCGACGGCGGCATCATGGCCGGCCGCTGGGGCTACGAGGCCGGGCAGAGCGGGGTCGGCGACATCTTCGGCTGGTTCGTCGACACGTCGGTGCCGGCGACCTATGCCGAGGAGGCCGCCCGGCGGGGCCTGAACGTCCACGAGTACCTGACCGAGCTGGCCGCCGCCCAGGAGGTCGGCGAGCACGGGCTGATCGCGCTGGACTGGCACAGCGGCAACCGGTCCGTGCTGGTCGACCACGAGCTGTCCGGCGTCGTCGTCGGCCAGACGCTGGCCACCAAGCCCGAGGACACCTACCGGGCGCTGCTCGAGGCCACCGCGTTCGGCACCCGCACCATCATCGAGACGTTCAACCGCGCCGGCGTCGAGGTCACCGAGCTGATCATCGCCGGCGGGCTGCTGAAGAACGGGTTGATCATGCAGATCTACGCCGACGTCACCGGCCTGCCGCTGAGCGTCATCGGCTCCGAGCAGGGCCCGGCTCTCGGCTCGGCCATCCACGCCGCCGTCGCAGCCGGCGCCTACCCGGACGTGCACGCGGCCGCGGCCGCCATGGGCAATGTCGAACGGGCCGTCTACCAGCCCGACCCCGACCGCGCCAAGGCGTACGACGCCCTCTACGCCGAGTACGTCACGCTCCACGACTACTTCGGGCGCGGCGGCAACGACGTCATGCGCCGGCTGCGCGCCATCAAGCGGACCGCGGTGACCCGATGACCACCCTCGACGACACCATCGGCGTCCTGCGCCGCACGGTCTGCGCGCTGCACGCCGACCTGACCCGGTACAACCTGGTCACCTGGACGTCCGGCAACGTCTCGGGCCGGGTGCCCGGCGCGGACCTGTTCGTCATCAAGCCCAGCGGCGTGTCGTACGACGACCTCACGCCGGAGTCGATCGTCGTCTGCGATTTCGACGGCAAGCTCGTCGACGGCGAGCTCTCCCCGTCCAGCGACACCGACGCGCACGCCTACGTCTATCGCCACCGGCCTGACGTCGGCGGCGTCGTGCACACCCACTCCACCTACGCCACCGCGTGGGCCGCGCGCGACGAGGCCATCCCCTGCGTGCTGACCGCCATGGCCGACGAGTTCGGCGGCGAGATCCCGGTCGGCCCGTTCGCACTGATCGGGGACGACTCCATCGGCCGCGGCATCGTCGACACGCTGGCCGGGCACCGGTCGCCGGCGGTGCTCATGAAGAACCACGGCGTCTTCAGCATCGGCGAGGACGCCACGGCAGCGGTGAAGGCAGCGGTGATGTGCGAGGACGTCGCCAGGACGGTGCACATCGCCCGTCAGCTCGGCGAGCCGAAGCCGATCCCCCAGGACGACATCGACCGCCTGTACGACCGATACCAGAACGTGTACGGCCAGTGAGCCTGGGCAACGCCCACTGAGCCGACGAAGCCACGAGGAGATGACGATGGATGCGGTGTTCGACCAGCGTGAGGTCTGGTTCCTGACCGGGAGCCAGGGGCTCTACGGAGACGAAACGCTGCGCCAGGTCGCGGGGCAGTCGCAGCAGATCGCGCAGGCCCTCGACAGCGCCGGCGACATCCCGGTCCGCGTGGTCTGGAAGCCGGTGCTGACCGACGCCGACGCCATCCGGCGGGTGGCGCTGGAGGCCAACGCCGACGACTCCTGCGTCGGCCTGATCGCCTGGATGCACACGTTCTCGCCGGCCAAGATGTGGATCAGCGGACTCGACGCGCTGCGCACGCCGCTGCTACACCTGCACACGCAGGCGAACCGGTCGCTGCCGTGGGCCGAGCTGGACATGGACTTCATGAACCTCAACCAGGCCGCACACGGCGACCGCGAGTTCGGGTACATCCAGTCCCGGCTGGGCGTCGCGCGCACCACCGTCGCCGGCCACGTGAGCGACCCCGTCGTCGTCGCCCGGATCGCCGCCTGGGTCCGGGCCGCCGTCGGGTACGCCGAGATCCACGCGCTGAAGCTGGCCCGGTTCGGCGACAACATGCGCGACGTCGCCGTCACCGAGGGCGACAAGGTCGAGGCACAGCTGCGGTTCGGGGTGTCGGTCAACACCTACGGTGTCAACGACCTCGTGGCGGTGGTCGACGCTGCCAGCGACGCCGAGATCGACGAGCTGGTCGCACAGTACGACGACACCTACGACCTGGTGCCGGAGCTGCGCAAGGACGGTGACCGGCGCGAGTCGCTGCGCTACGCCGCGCGCATCGAGGCAGGCCTGCGCGCGTTCCTGACCGACGGCGGGTTCCGCGCGTTCACCACGAACTTCGAGGACCTCGGCGGGCTGCGCCAGCTGCCCGGCCTGGCCGTGCAGCGACTCATGGCCGACGGCTACGGCTTCGGCGGCGAGGGCGACTGGAAGACGTCGGTGCTGCTGCGGACGGTGAAGTCGATGGCCGCCGGGCTGGCCGGCGGCACGTCGTTCATGGAGGACTACACCTACCACTTCGGGCCCGGTGAGCCGAGGATCCTCGGCGCGCACATGCTGGAGGTCTGTCCGACCATCGCGACCGGCACGCCGTCCTGCGAGATCCACCCGCTGGGCATCGGCAACCGCGAGGACCCGGTCCGGCTGGTGTTCGACGCCGCTGCCGGCCCGGCCGTCGTCGTGGGCATGGCCGACGTCGGCGACCGGTTCCGGCTGGTGGCCAACGAGATCGACGTGGTGCCGCCGGACGAGCCGCTGCCGCGCCTACCGGTGGCCCGGGCGGTGTGGAAGCCGCGGCCGAGCCTGTCGACGTCGGCGGAGTCCTGGCTGACCGCGGGCGGACCGCACCACACCGTGCTGTCGCAGGCGGTCGGCGCGGAGATCCTGGCCGACTTCGCCGACATGGTCCGCACCGAGCTCGTGGTGATCGACGCCAACACGACCACCCGGCGGTTCGCCCAGGAGCTGCGTTGGAACCAGGCCTACCACCGTCTCGCCGGCGGCCTCTAGGGCGCCCGGCCCCCGGGACCGATCGGCTACCCTGCCCGGGGGGAGAACGGCGGTCGGTCGGCGATGCTCAACCCTGATGTGCGGCTCGAGTGGTTCGTGTCCTTCCTCGCGGTCGTCGAGACCGGCAGCTTCTCCGCGGCCGCGGAGACTACCCACCGCTCGCAGCCACGGGTGAGCACCCACGTCGCGGCGCTCGAACGAGCCTCCGGTGTGCGGCTGTTCGACCGCCGCAAGCGCCCGGTCATGCTCACCGACGCCGGCAAGGCGCTGGCGGAACACGCCGAGGCGATCCTGCACGAGCTCGAGCTGGCCGAGGACGCCATGGCGACGCGGCGGGCGACCGGCCACGGCGTCGTCACCCTCGGCACCTATCCGAGTGCCAGCGCGGCGTTCGTGCCCGAGCTGCTGGATCGCTTCGCGGCCGACCACCCGGACGTGACGGTGGCGCTGGTCGAACGTTCCACGATCGAGCTCGGCGAGGCGCTGGTCGCGGGCGAGATCGACCTGTGCGTGCGGCCGATGAGCCCGCCGCTGGGCACGCCGTCCATACGCGAGCGGCTGCTCTGGCGGGAACCGCTGGTGGTCGCGTTCCCGCCGGACCATCCGCTCCGCGCACTGCCGGAGCCGCTTCCGATCAGCGAGGTCAACACCTATCCGTTGATCACCATCGGCTCCATGGACTCACCCGATCCCGCCGGCTACGAGCCGTATCGTCTGTTCAGCGAGCACGGCTTCGAGCTGCATCCGGTCCAGGCCACCAACCAGCCGCAGACCTTGATGGCGCTGGTGCGGCGCGGGTTCGGCGTCGGCGTCACCAATGGGCTCGCGGCGGCCATCTGCGACACCGACGGCATCGTGGTACGGCGGCTGGAGGGCGACTGCGGCCGGCGCGTGGCCGTGCGCTGGGACTCGTCGCGGCCGCTCAGCCGGGCGGCGCGTGACCTGCTGGGCGCCATCGTCGTGGCGCCGCGCCCAGCCGGAACCGAAGCGCTGCCGTGACCCCTTTCGCGAAGATGATCGCGTAGCCCGATACTTCTATACGAAAGACGCGCTTAACACCCATCCGCCGGGTTCGTAGTGTGACTGACCTATTCGACTCACACTATGCCTGGGAGTGCTGATGGGAGTTGACGGGATCGGTCGGCGCGAACTCATCCAACGTGCGGGTGGCCTGGGTGGCCTCCTCGCTCTGAGCCCGGTCCTGGCCGGAGTGGCCGAGGCGGGCGCCCCGGCGGCTCGGACCGGCCCCGCTCCTGGAGCCGTGACGGCACCCGGCGGACTCGACGTCTACGAGTCCATCGGCGTGCGGCCGCTGATCAACGGGCGCGGCACGTTCACCATCCTGAGCGGCTCGCTCATGCTGCCCGAGGTGCTGGAGGCGATCGACGCCGCCGCCCGCCAGTACGTCCACCTGGACGAGCTGGCCGACGCCGTCGGTCGGCGTCTGGGCGAGCTGACCGGCGCGGAGTTCGGGATGGTCAGCTCGGGGTGCTCGGCCGGGCTCGGGCACGCAGCGGCGGCCTGCACCGCTGGCGGCAACCCTGACCTGCACATCCAGATCCCGGACCTGACCGGGTTCGAGAAGACCGAAGCGATCATCCCGCGGCACTCGCGCAACGTCTACGAGGCCGCCGTCAGCGCCATCGGTCTGACTGTCGTCGAGGTCGAGACGCGCGCTGAGCTGGAGTCCGCCCTCGGCCCGCAGACCGCGCTCGTCTACATCATGGCCGGGCCGCGGGTCGACGAGAGCGAGCTCGACACCGCGACCATCGCCGAGATCGCTCGGCCGCACGGCGTTCCGGTGCTGGTGGACGCGGCGGCGGAGATCCTCACCATCCCGAACGTCCACCTCGAGCGCGGCGCGGACCTCGTCGCCTACAGCGGCGGCAAGTGCCTGCGCGGACCGCAGACGGCCGGCCTGCTGCTCGGCCGCGAGGACCTCGTCCGGGCGGCGTGGGTGCACAGCGCGCCGCACCACGGCTACGGGCGCGGCTTCAAGGTGGGCAAGGAAGAGGCGATCGGCATGCTCGCCGCCGTCGAGATGTGGCTGCGGCGCGACCACGACGCCGAGTGGGACCAGTGGACGGGGTGGCTGGAGCACATCGCGAGCACGGTCTCCACGGTCGACGGCGTCACCACGCGGATCGTGCAGCCGGAAGGGCTGTCGAACCGGACCCCGTCGCTGCGCGTGTACTGGGACGAGGAGCAGGTCGGACTGTCCGGCGCGACCGCCTCGGCCACCATGTACGACGGCGAGCCGCGCATCGCGCTCAACTCGACATCCGGCGACGCGCCCGGGCGGACCGGCGTGTCGATCACGCCCTACATGATGTCCCCCGGTGACGACAAGATCATCGCCAGAGAGCTGCGGGCACTGCTGCTCGACCCGCCGGAGCCGCCCGAGCCGCCGCGGCCACCCGCGGTGGACGTCGCCGGCACCTGGCAGGTCAGCATCGAGTACACCGCGAGCAGCTCCGACGCGCACGTGCTGGAGCTGACCCAGGACGGCGCCGACCTCAGCGGGACACACACCGGCGAGTTCGTGTCGCGCGAGGCCACCGGCACCGTCAGCGGCGAGACCGTGAGCATCCGCAGCAGCTACGGCGAGTCGCACGGCGACGCGCTCTCCTTCACGTTCACCGGCACGGTGTCCGGCGACGGCACCTCCATGAGCGGCGCCCTGGACATGGGTGAGTACCTCCGTGCCACGTGGACCGCCACCCGCCAGGCGTGACCCGACCCCGTCATTCGAGCACGCAGACCAGGAGGCACTGTGATCCCGAACCGACGAGACTTCATCAGCAAGGCACCGGCCGTTGCGGTCGTGGCGGCCTCCGCCGCGACCGGCGCGGCCGCCCTGACCGACTCCGAGCAGCAGGACCAGCCCGGCGGCTCGCGGCACCGGCCGCACAAGGAGACGCACTGGCCGGGTGGTGAGCCGCCGGACAACCCGCTGTTCAGCCCGATCGTCACGTTCGGCGACCTGGTCTTCATCTCCGGAATCGGTGCCCACTTCGAGGGCGACATCACCGCACACACCGATCACGTGCTGAACGAGGTGGAGCGCTACTTGGAGGCGGTCGGCTCGTCGATGGAGAAGGTGCTCAAGGTCAACGTGTACCTGAACTCGCTCGACGACTACGACGCCATGAACGCGGTCTTCCTCGGCCGCTTCGGCGACCGCCCCGGCGTGCGGACGACCATCGCCGCCGCGGCCGGCATCCCGGGCGACTCCCTGGTCGAGATCGACTGCATCGCCTGCCGCTGAGCCACGACCCCGACGGATTGGAGCCGACATGACACCACGGTCCCGTACGGTCCTCCCCCTCGCCCTGTCCGGCGTGCTCGCCGTGACCGCCCTGCACACCGCCGGATCGTCGACGCCGGAGCACGACGCCGCGCCCCCACCGCGGGCGGCCAGCAGCGGCGGCGCCGACGCGGAGTACGACCTGCTCATCGACGACGGCCACGTCATCGATCCGAAGAACGAGCGCGACGAGGTCCTCGACGTCGCGATCGACGACGGCGTGATCGCCGAGGTCGCCGCCGAGATCGACCCCACCAGCGCCGAGCGGACGGTCGACGCCTCCGGGCTCTACGTCACACCCGGTCTCATCGACATGCACACCCACCTGTTCGTCGGGCCGAACGACGCGTACTCAGCCGGCTGGCAGAGTGTCGCCCCCGACGGGTTCACGTTCCGCTCCGGTGTCACGACGGCCGTCGACACCGGGTCGGCCGGCTGGGAGAACTTCGACGAGTTCAAGACCAATGTGATCGACCGGTCGAACACGAGGGTGCTGGCGTTCCTCAACATCGTCGGCAAGGGCATGGCCGGCGGGGAGTTCGAGCAGGACCTGACGAACATGCTGCCCGGGCCGGCGGCGCGAGTCGCCCAGCAGTACCCGGACGACATCGTCGGCATCAAGACCGCCCACTACGAAGGCACCGACTGGAAGCCAGTGGAGCGGTCGGTGCGAGCCGGCGAGATCGCCGGTCTCCCGGTCATGGTCGACTTCGGCGCCGACCACCCGGAGCGCCCGCTGGAACAACTGCTCACCGAGAAGCTCCGCCCCGGCGACATCTACTCGCACGCCTACTCGGGCAACCGCGGCGAGCTCACCGAGGACGGCAAGGTCAACCCCGGCATGTGGGCCGGGCGCGAGCGCGGCGTGCTGTTCGACGTCGGGCACGGCGGCGGCAGCTTCGCGTGGGACGTCGCGGTGCCGGCGATGGAGGAGGGTTTCGTACCCGACACGATCTCCACCGACCTGCACATCAGCAGCATGAACTCCGGGATGAAGGACATGACCAACGTCATGTCGAAGTTCCTGGCCCTGGGCCTGCCGCTGTACGACGTCATCGAGGCCTCCACCTTGGCGCCGGCACAGGCCATCGGCCGGGAGGACCTGGGACACCTGTCACCGGGTGCGCCCGCCGACGTGGCGCTGCTCGAGCTGGCGGAGGGCGACTTCGGGCTCGTCGACAGCTTCGGCTTCCGCATCGACGGAGACCGGAAGCTGGTCTGTGCCCTCACCGTCCGCGCCGGCGAGGTGGTCTGGGACCTCGACGGCCGCGCGGCGAAGCCCTGGATGCCGAGGGAGCAGTGACACCTGCAGCCAAGATCACCAGCACCAACTAACCTTGATCGTCAAGTGGCACAGCGGGGCCTCGCCGGGCTCTTGACCGCAGCCGGCCGTGCGAGGCGGGGCTCCGGGTTCGAACCGGGTCACTCGTCGCGGCCGGCGAAGTCCCGCAGGTGAAAGTAGCCGTCGAGGGTCGCGACCCCGGCCACGGGAGCCAATGCCTGTGAAGCGTACTGTGAAAGTATCGAAAAGGGTTTCGCATCGCTACACTGTGCAAACCGGCCCGCTGAGGCAAGCCCAATCCAGCCAACGGTCGGCCCGTGAAGTTGCGATCGGAGGCGACCGTGGCGAACGGCTCGAGTCGGGCAACGACCCTGACCGACGTCGCCCGGCTGGCTGGCGTGTCGGTGGCGACGGCGTCCAAGGCACTGAACGGCCGGGCAGGGGTGCGGACCGAGACCCGCGAACGGGTCGTCGACGTGGCCAAACGCCTTGCCTTCCAGCCGAACGCGCTGGCGAAGAGCCTGCTGGCCGGTCGCACCGGAACCGTCGGTCTGCTCACCTCCGACATGGAGGGCCGGTTCTCGTTGCCGATCATGATGGGCGTCGAGGACGCGTTCGGCGCCGCTCGCACCTCGGTGTTCCTCTGCGACGCCCGGGGCGACTCGATCCGTGAGCAACACCACGTGGACGCCCTGTTGAGCCGCCGAGTCGACGGTCTCATCGTCGTCGGCTCGCGGACCGAACCACGGCCGTCCCTGGGCCGCGGCCTTCCGGTCCCGGTGGTCTACGTCTATTCGCCATCGGATCATCCTGACGACATGTCGCTGGTCATCGACAACGTCGCTGGTGCAAGCCTCGCGATCCAGCACCTGGTCACGGGCGGACGTAAACGGATCGCTCACATCGCCGGCGACCCGGGCTACCAGGCGACCCACGACCGCGCCCGGGGCGCCGAGGCAGCGCTGGACGCGGCCGGGTTGTCGTTGGCGTGTGGGCGGATCCACTACGGCTCGTGGACCGAGGCATGGGGTCGCGGTGCCACCCGGATGCTGCTGGCCGACGAGCCAGCGGTCGACGCGATCTTCTGTGGAAGCGACCAGATCGCCCGAGGTTGCCTGGAGGTGCTCCGCGACCAGGGCCGTGAAATACCCGATGACGTCGCGGTCATCGGCTTCGACAACTGGGAAGTGCTCACGGTGAACGCCCGTCCGGAACTCACCAGCGTCGACATGCGCCTGGAAGAGCTCGGCCGGCGGGCGGCTCAGCGGCTCTACGAGGCGATCGACGAAAGGATGACGCCCGGTGTGGAGATGCTGCACTGCCAAATCGTGCAGCGGGGCTCCACGATTCCGCTCAACTGACCGTCCGATCCCGGACGATGCCGGCAGCCGCTTGACGTCACTTCCGTGACGGGTCTAGCGTCGGCAGCTTGGAAAAGCTTTTCGTAGATTTTCTAACAGCGGAGGCGGACGTGACGCTTATGGTCGCGCCGGCGCCGCGCGGAGCCGGTCTGGACGTCCGCCGCGGAGCCGGCACATGGGCCACGTTGGAGCACCCCATCGAGTGCGCCGGCGTGGACGGGTCCCTTCATCGAAGCGGCTACGACCACATCGCCTCGGCCCTCGAGGGCCGGTGGACGGGTACGGCCCAGTGGCGACACGGGGACGCCACCATCCGGGTCTCCGATACCTGGGAGCCGGCCGGCGATGCGCTGACGCTGCACCGCCGGATCCGCGCCACCGGTCCAGCTCCGGAGCACCCGGACGGGTTCCGCTTGCGGCTGGCATGGTCGGTGCCGTCGCCCGGGCCGGTCCGGCTGTTCGTGCCAGGACTGATCTACGCCGTGGATCAGTACACCGATGGCCGCGAGCACTCCTACGCCGATCACCGCCTAGCCTATCCGCTCGTCGCGGCCCACCAGGTACGTCGGGGTGAGGTCATTGTCCTGAAACGACTCACCCCCGCCACCTTCGACCAAGCGCCGGAGCGAGAGCCAGGCCAGCGAGCGTTCATCCAACGCACAGACATCGGCTCGGTCGGCTTCTCCACCGAGCCCGAAACGCTGACGTTGAGCGCCAACTGGCCGTACCACGAGGGCGAAACCAGCGCCATGCTGGACCGTCAGGGTACCCCGGCCACCGCACACTTCCCGGTGGACGGCGAGGACCTCGACATCACCATCCGCTACCGGTTGTGGGTCGACGCCGCGAAGACCTTCTCGACCGCGACTCACCGGGCGTTCAGCGCCGCTTTGGCCGCTGCGGCGCCGGAGCCGACCGCCCTCCCCGTGCCACTGAGAGACTCCATCGAAGTGCGGTTGGATTCGGCTGCTGCCACCTACCGGGAATCCGACGACGGGTTCGCAGGATTCGCGCTCAACTTCGACCCGCGACACGGGTTCGGCTCGCACCCCTTGGCGTTCGGCGCATCGTTCGCCGAGCATCGGATGGGCCGTTCCGAGCAGATCTTCGAGTACGGCTTCACCGGCCGGCAGCTCAACGTCGCCTACATGCTCGCCCGCCACAACCCTGATGCCTGGTCCGAGCGCGCCGCTCGCGTGGTGGACGCGTTCGTCGATCGGATGTGTACCGCTTCCGGCTGGATGTACACGTTGTGGGACACCGGCCGAAAGCGGCCGCTGTACGCCTGCGGCGACCCGACTGGTCCGGTCATGCACTACCTCGGACGATCCAGCCGGCCGGGAACCTACAGCCGGATGATGGCCGAGGCCGGCTCCGATCTGCTGCTCAACATCTCCTTGTACAACCCAACCACCGCGCGTCCGTCCTGGTGGGACGCCTGCCTTCGGCTCGCCGACTTCTTCGTCCGGTATCAGGATGACGACGGGGCCTGGTACCGGGCCTACACCCCCGATGGCGACCCGGTTACCGGCGGAGAATGGTTCGGCACGTCGCCGGCCGCCGGCAAGACGGCGACGTCGACGGTGGTCCCGTTCCTGCTCGCCGTCGCCCGGCAGGCGACCGGGTGTCACCCCGAGGCCGCTCGGCGATACCGAGACGCCGCGATTCGAGCCGGCGAGTACGTCCTGCGACACTCCGTCGCACTGGACGACTACCGCGGCGGGACGCTCGACAACCCGAACGTCGTCGACAAAGAGGCAGCCTTTCTGGTCATGAGCGCCGCCCTGGCGCTGCATGAGGCGACTGGGGAAAGCCGCTGGTTGGATGCGGCACGCCGGTCGGCCACACAGGCGGTGACCTGGCACTCCATCTGGACGGTGCCGAACATTGACGGCACCGAGGTCGCCACCGCGGGCGTCCGCTCGGTCGGCTGGGGAGGCATCAACTCCATCTGGGGCGCCGGCGTGACCGACATCTATTCCCTCTTCTTCGCCGCGGATCTGGTCCGCCTCGCCCGGCTCGCCGACGACCAGTTGTTCGCCCGCGTCGCACAGCTCATCGCGCACTCGTCGGTGCAGCTGCTGTCGGTCCCGGAGCGGTCGTACGGGTTCGCCGACATCGGCATGCAACCGGAAGGCATTTCGTTCTGCGACCAGGGCGCCGACGACGGGCTCATCCGCAAAGGCGACACCTGGGGCGGTCTAGCCTGGCCCTATAGCGCCGGCACCTTCGGAATGGCGAAATACCTCGACGCCTGTGCCGAGCCGGCCCCGCACCACCAACCCCTGAACTCACCGATCGTGAGGAAATGACATGCGCCGACGAACGCTGATTCCCCTGTGCTTGGTCCCGGCGGCCTCGCTCGGCCTGGTCGCATGCGGTAGCGCCGTGCCAGAGGGCCAGGAAGGTGACAGCGGCGACGGCGGCGAGGTCACGGTGACCGTCATGTCCAACTTCACCTCCGACGTCGCCCGCGGCCAGGTGCTGGACGAGCTGATCGCCAAGTTCAACGAGGACCACGAGGGTGAGTACCAGGTCGAGTCCGCCGCCGAGCCGGACTGGCCGACCCTGCAGCAGAAGATCCGGTCGATGATCTCGGCGGGCGACCCACCAGACGTCTTCCTCTACAACTACAACCCCAACGACCGTAGCCGGGAGGAATCCGGCGCGCTGATGGACTGGAGCCGTTACCTCGACGAGGACCCGGAATGGAAGGCGCGCTTCTCCCCGGCCAACCTGGACGCGATCGCCCTGGACGGCGCGATTCCCGGCATTCCCGGTGACCAGGCTCCCGCACTCGTCTATTACCACAGCGACCTGCTCGAACAGGCTGGGCACGACTCGTTCCCCGCGACCTGGGACGACTTCTTCACCGTGGCGGAGACGCTGAAGTCCGAGGGAGTTGCCGGCCTGGCGATGATGACAGCCGACGACGCCTGGCACACCATGAACGCGTTCAGCTACCTGGCCACCGCCGCGGGCGGCCGCGATGCCTACGCACCGGGCGAATCCCTCGACAGCGACGCCATCCGCAGGGCCGCCGAGGACACTCGGCGGCTGCTCGAGCTCTCGACGCCGGACGCCGTGGGCGGCAACTACGCGGTCAGCTCACGCAACTTCCTGGCCAAGCAGGCTCTCGCGGTGATCGACGGGCCGTGGCTGATCAGCTCGATCCAGTCCGACGTCGAGGACCCGTGCACCGTCCAGGTGGCGCCCGCGCCGACCGCGGGAGACGGTGCCGTCGAGCCCGGCTATACCGTCACCGACTCGCTGAACGTCTGGGGCGCGGCTGAGCAGGCCGACGAGGAGAAGACCGAAGCCGTCGTGGCATGGATGAAGTACTTCACGTCGAACGACAGCGCGGTCCGGATGGCTGTCGACGGCGAGTACCCGCTCGCGGTGCAGACCGAGCTCGGCCCGGAGGACGCAGAGCGCGCATCGTGCCAGATGAGGCAGGTCCTCGAGATCGCCAACGCCGCGCCCGCCAGCGTCGTGCAGATGGGCCGCGAGATCACCAGTGGGGCACAAGCGCAGCTGCCGTCGCTGCTGGAGTCGCTCGCCCTGGGACAGCGCGGCCCTGATGAGTTCGCGGCCGGGCTCCAGCAGGCGAACCAGGAATGACCTCCGCCCTGGTCCCGGCCCGGGCGATGACGGCGCCGCCCGGCCGCAAGGAGCGCAGAGGCGGGCGAGACGTGGCCGACCGGTGGCGCATCGCGCTGTACCTCCTGCCCGCTTTAGCACTCGTCGTGCTGTTCCTGGCCATCCCGCTCGCGGTGGTGTTCGGCATGAGCACCACCGAATGGGCCGGCGTGGGCGTGCCCGAGTGGGTCGCGTTCGACAACTTCACCCGTCTCGCCGAGGACCCGGCCTTCCGTACGGCGCTCGTCAACACACTGATCTGGGTGGCGGCTGGCACGCTTGTGCACACGCCGCTGTGCGTCCTGGTCGCGCTCGTGATCGCCCGCAGACCGCGCGGCTGGCGGTTCTTCCGGACGGTGTTCTTCCTGCCGAACGTCATCTCGGCCACCGCGCTGGCGATGCTGTGGTACTTCGTCTTTCACGTCAGCCTGGGACTGCTGAACTCCGCCCTGTCCGCGATCGGCCTGGAGTCCTGGGTTCGGCCGTGGCTGTTCGATCCTTCCACGGCGCTCTCGGCCACGATGGCCCCCTGGGTGGTCTACATCGGCTTCGGGATGGTCCTGCTCCTCACCCAGATTTCCACCATCCCGAAGGAGCTCTACGAGGCCGCTGAGCTGGACGGGGCCTCGACACTGCGGCAGGACCTGTCCATCACCATCCCCTTGATCCGCCGGGCGATCGCCCTTCAAGTGCTCTTCGTCGTCGGCTACGCGCTGCGCAGCTTCGAGTATCCGTTCATCATGACCAGTGGTGGACCGGCTGACTCGTCGATGACGCTGTCGCTGTACATCCACCGCCAGATGATGACGGCGAACCAGTACGGACTGTCCATGGCGGCTGGCGTGGTCACACTGGTCGTCGGCACCGTGCTCACCCTGGCGGTCTTCGCGGCGTTGCGGCGGACGGAGCGATGACCATGGCCGGCAAGATGTTCCGCTGGGTCGTCCTCGGCGTCTTCACCCTGATCACGCTGCTGCCCCTGCTGTGGCTCGTGATGTCGTCGTTCAAGAGCGACGCCGAGCTGTTCGGCAGTCCGTTCGCGCCGCCGGAGTCGTGGTCGTTCCGGAACTACAGTGAGGCGCTTCGGGAACACCCGTTGCTGGTGTTCCTGCGCAACAGCGCCGTGGTCGCCGTCCTGGCGACGGCATTGATTCTGATCGCCTCGCTGATGGCGTCTTACTCCCTGATGCACCGCTTCCGGCTCAGCCGGATGACGTTCGGGTTCCTCCTGTTCGGAATCTTGCTACCGGTGAACGCGCTGATGACGCCGATTTTCTTCACCGTCAACAAGCTCGGCCTCTACAACACGACCATCGGTCTCGCGCTGGTGTACGCCGGGTTGTTCTTCCCGTTGGGCTTCCTCATCGTGAAGACCTACATGGACACGACGCCGATGGAGATCATCGAGGCGGCTCGGGTCGACGGGGCCAGCTTCCATGCGATCTTCCGCCGCGTGGTCGTGCCGTTGTCCATGCCCGGGGCGGCAACGGCGGGGATCTTCCTCGTGATCACCGCCTGGAACGAACTGCTGTTCGCGTCGATCCTCACGCAGGACGAGGCGTCTCAGACGGTACAGGTGGGCATGCGGTACTTCCTGACCACTTACGCCGCCGACTATCCGCTGGCGTTCGCCGCGACCGTGGTCTCCATCGCCCCGACCGTCGTGATCTACATGATCCTCAGCGAGCGCATCGTCGCCGCGATGACCGCTGGAAGCGTGAAATGAACACCCAGGAGGCGCTGTGTCCCGTCACCCAGTCAAGGACCACGCCGGGGGCCGACCGGTCGTGCCCAGATCAGGACCACTGCGTCCGCTCGGTCTGGGCGAGGTGCGGATCACCGGTGGATTCTGGGCTCGGCGGCAGCGTACGAATGCTGAGGCGACCCTTCCACACATCGCCTATTGGCTCGAGCGCTCCGGCTGGATCGCGAACTTCGACCCGGATCGGTTGAACGGCGCGGGCGACGGGTCCGGCCACGCCGGAAGGGAGTTCGCAGACTCCGAAATCTACAAGTTCATGGAGGCCGCCGCCTGGGAGGTCGCACGGTCCGGCGACCCGGCGCTGGACGCCCGCCTGACCGCACTCGCGGACCGCGTCGCGGCCGCACAGGACGACGACGGCTACCTCAACACCGCTTTCGGCCACCCGGGCCGGCCACCCCGCTACAGCGACCTGGAGTGGGGCCACGAACTGTACTGCTACGGTCATCTCCTTCAGGCCGCGGTCGCGCGGGCACGAACCCATGGCGGGGACCGGCTGTTCGAGGTCGCTCGCCGGGTGGCCGACCACGTCTGCCGGACCTTCGGGCCTGCCGGTATCGCTGGACTATGCGGTCATCCGGTCATCGAGACCGGCCTGGCCGAATTCGCCCGGGTCACCGATGAGCAACGCTATCTCGACCAGGCGGCCCTGTTCGTGGAGCGCCGCGGACATGCCCGGCTCGCCGACATCGAGTACGGCCGCGCCTACTACCAGGACGACGTCCCGGTACGGTCCGCCACCGTGTTGCGCGGCCACGCCGTCCGGGCGTTGTACCTCGCCTCCGGCGCCGTCGACGTGGCCACGGAAACCGGAGACACCGATCTCCTCCGGGCCGTCGCCACCCAATGGCAGACGACGGTGGCCCGCCGCACCTATCTCACCGGAGGAATGGGAGCCCATCACCAGGACGAGTCGTTCGGCGACGACTTCGTGCTGCCGCCCGACCGGGCCTATTCGGAGACCTGCGCCGGCGTCGGCTCGGTCATGCTCAGCTGGCGGCTGCTGCTGGCTTCCGGTGATCCCAAGTACGCCGACCTCATCGAGCGGGCTCTGTACAACGTCATCGCGGCGTCGCCTGCACTGGACGGGCGGTCGTTCTTCTACGCGAACACACTGCACCAGCGGCGGCCTGTGCCGGGGCCCGACGCAGGTACGCCCAGCCGGCGCGCGGCCGCCGGTTCGCGGGCGCCCTGGTACGAAGTGGCATGCTGCCCGCCCAACGTCGCGCGCACACTTGCCAGCCTCGCCGCCTACGTGGCAACAGCTGACGACGAAGGTGTTCAGCTGCACCAGTACATCACCGGAGGCGTGGCCACGCAGCTGCCGGACGGGCGGCGCGTCGCATTCGAAGTGGGCTCCGACTACCCGTACGACGGCACAGTGGTGATCCACGTCGTGGGTCACGAGCAGCGGCCTTGGACGCTTTCCCTTCGCATCCCCGCGTGGGCCGACGGCGCACGCGTCATCTTTCGTGGCGAACAGCGGGCGGTCGTGCCCGGAGTCGCCGCGATCACGGAGTCCTTCCGGCCCGGCGAGGAGATCCGGCTGACGCTGCCAGTCGCCGCCCGCCTCACCGCGGCGGATCCGCGCATCGACGCGGTGCGCGGATGTGTCGCGGTCGAACACGGTCCTCTCGTACTGTGCGCCGAGTCGGCCGACCTCCCCGACGGCGTCGAGCTGGACGCGATTCGCGTGGACATCGACCCCGGCGCGTCCGACATCACGCCGGGTGCCATCGAGACCGACGCCGTCGCCGTTGTGCGAGCACACAGAACGGCACCGGCGGATCGCCCGTGGCCATACCCACAGCCGGTGGGCACGAACACGCACGCATCGGAAGCCGACTCGGCCGTTGAGCTGCCGCTGATCCCGTACCACGCCTGGGCGAACCGCGGTCCATCATCCATGCGAGTGTGGCTTCCGACGTGATGCCAGGCTCTGTGTGTCAGGTGTGCGTGAGGCGCCGCCGTCACGCGACGGCGCCGAGCATCCGGACCGCCTCCACACGGTTCGGTGCCAGCCGCAGCTCGTCGGCGAGGCCGGCGAGCAGGTGCTCGGCGAGGGACTGCAGCAGCTCCAGGTGGCTGGCGTCGTCTGGCGATCCGAACGCCAGCACGAGGTCGACGGGGTCGTTCTGGTCGTGGCCGAACTCGACCGGCCGGCTCAGCACCGCCGCGGACAGGCACAGCTGGACGGCGCCGTCCTCCGGCCGCGCGTGCGCCAGCGCGAGGCCGGGCGCCAGCACCATGTACGGCCCGTGCTCCTCGGCGATCGCCACGCAACGGTCCGGGTACCTGGCCTCCAGGGCGCCGGCCGTGACCAGCGGGGCACAGGCGGCGTGCACGGCGCCGCGCCAGTCCGTGGCCTGGACACCGACCACCGCGTCGAGGATCGGCTCGGTCACTCCAGCCAGCCCTGTGCCCGCAGCGCCTCGTCGAGCTGGCGCCGCAACCCGTCGACGTCCATGAAGTTGGAGATGGCGATGACGACCGGCGCGACCCCGCTCAGCTCGTCGGTGTGCAGCCCCTGGGCGATGGCGACGTCGGCCTTCATCCCGCGGGCGGACGACACGTCGGTGTGCTCCACCTTCGCGTCGACCCCCAGCGACTTCAGCGCCTTCTCGGCGTTCATCTTCAGGATCAGGCTGCTGCCCATGCCCACGCCGCACACCGTCAGGACGGTCAGCGGTCGGTTCGGCGCTGGCGACATCGGTGTCTCACCGCTCTCTCGGCGTCTCGGAATCGGTCTCGGTGCCCGGCTCCGACTCTGCCATGTCCTCGTGCCGGTCGGCGGCATCGCTCCTCTTCAGGCGCTTGAGCAGCCACACCCATACCCCGAAGACGGCTACCACGACGGCGCCGACCAGCAGCACGGCACTGTCGCCGAAGCCGGAGAAGAGCTCGCCCAGGCCGAGCAGCAGCAGGATCATCAGATACCAGTCCGGGTCGGCCAGCGTGGCCAGCTCCGGAGCGGTATCGGAGAGCAGGTTCCAGCCCAGCCACTGGCCGAACGCGAGCGCGACGCCCGTGATCGCCCCGGCCAGCGTCGCGCCCCGCCAGCCGCCGAACGCGTTGCCGTAGACGGCCGCGCCGCCACCGACGAAGAACAGCATGATCATCGGCGGCACCAGGACGAACCAGCCGGCCGCGGCGAAGATGCCCATGAGGATCAGGAAGGTCGCGGTGGTGGAGACGAAGCCGAGCATGACGGCGGTCGGTGCGACCGGGAAGATGGTCGGTGCGTCCAGCGCCGGCCGGGAACCGGGGATCGCCTTCTCGCTGATACCAGTGAACGCCGGCACGATCTCGGCCAGGAACAGGCGCACGCCGTAGAGCAGGATCGCGATGCCGGCGGCGAACCGCAGGGCCGCGATGATCGCCCAGACCCATGGGTTGACGTCCGGGTTGTAGGCGTCCGCCTGCGCCTCGGCCACCTGCGAGTCGGCAAACGCGACGCCGACCACCATGATCAGCCCGATGACGAGCGCCGTCGACACCGTCACGTCCTTGAAGAACGACAGCCGCCGCGGCAGGCGCACCTGCTCGACGTCGTGCCGCTCCGGGTCGCCGACCAGCGGCGCCAGCTTCCCGCCGATCCACGCCACCGACGAGCTGGTGTGCGCGTAGCCCCAGTCGTCGGAGGAGATGACCCGGCGCATCATCGGGGCGATGAACATCGGCTGCACCGTCCAGTAGCAGCCGGCGACGGCCGAGCCCACCAGCACCAGCTGCCACCGTTCGAGGTCGCCGAAGACCTGCACCAGGCTGGCGGTGATGACCAACGCCATCCAGAAGAGGAGATGACCCGTCAGGTAGACGTAACGGGTCTTGAGCACCCGCACCAGCAGCAGGTGCACGACGAAGCCGAGCGTGATGACCAGTGCGACGTCGCTGCCGCGGGCGCCGAGGAACTCGTCGAGGCTGTTGGTCGACTCCGGCGGGTCGAGGCCGACGGCGCTGGCCACGATGGCTTGGAACGACGCCAGCCCGCCAGTGAACACCTCGACGCCGATGAACAGGATGATGATGCCGACCGTGGCCCGCAGGGCACCGCCGACGACGTCCTCGACCGGCTTGCGCTGCAGTATCAAGCCGATGGCCGTGATGATGCCGATGAGGATCGACACCTCGTTGAACAAGTTGGTCGCGATGAACTCGAGTGCGTTCACGGCTGGTCGCTCCCTCGCAGTCGGCTGCGCGGTCTCCCCCCGCTCGCTGTTGTCGGGACAGTACTGGTCCAGACCAATCCCGACAAGCGGCACGCCGAGGTCAACCGGTCGCGAGGTACAGCAGCGCCTTGCCGTAGGCCTCCTCGGCCAGCTCGTCCTCGATGTCGATGCGGTGCCCGGACACCTCGAGGGTTACCCGGTATCCGCCCTCGACCCGGTTCAGCCCGACGAACGTGCCGCCGAGCAGCTCGCGCAGCCGGCTCTCGCCGGGCAGCCAGAGGGCGACGTCCTGCTCCACGCTGTCCAGCGCCCATTCCACGGTCCCGTTGAAGCCGAGCACCCGCCCGGTCGGGAAGTCGTGCACGTCGACCACCATCTGGCTGACCACGAACACGTCGTCGTCCATGCCGCGGTTCGGGATGACGAAGCGGTCGCCGGGTTCGGGGTCCCAGCGCAGGCCGGCTTCGCGCAGCTTCCGGGCGAGTTCGACGGAGATCACCCTTCCATTGTGACCCCCACCGGTTTCAGGCCTTCCTCCCCAGGAAGGCGAGGAGCCGGATCTGCTCGTCGGCGTCGTCGGGCACTGGGACCTCCGGGCCGCAGACGCCGGGCCGGAACCGGACGCCGCTTCCGGGGGTACGGGCGACGAGCGCGACACGCCCATGGCGCCGTCTAGCGAAATCTACGGATCGGCCTAGACGGCGCCATAGAGTCCGATCATGGACCCGGTCCGCAACCCGTACGCCCCCGGCGCCGGTCAGCGCCCACCCGAGCTGGCCGGCCGCGACCGCGAGCTGCAGCAGTTCGACGTCGTGCTCGAGCGCATCGCCCGCGGCCGGCCGGAACGCTCCCTCGTACTGACCGGCCTGCGCGGCGTCGGCAAGACCGTCCTGCTCAACGCGCTGCGCTCCCAAGCCATCGGACGGATGTGGGGCACCGGCAAGATCGAGGCGCGGCCGGACCAGTCGCTGCGCCGACCGCTGGCCAGCGCCCTGCACATGGCTGTGCGCGAGCTGACCCCGCGGCACCGCGACCCCGAGCGAGTGGACGGCTTCCTCGGGGTGCTCAAGGCGTTCGCGCTGCGCTCCACCGGCGACGACACCAAGCTGCGCGATCGCTGGCAGCCCGGCATCGACGTGCCGGCGGCGGCCGGCCGGGCCGACACCGGTGACATCGAGGTGGACCTCGTCGAGCTGCTGGTCGACGCGGCCGGGGTCGCCCGCGACGTCGGGGTCGGCATCGCGCTGTTCGTCGACGAGATGCAGGACATCCCCGCGCCGGACGTGTCGGCGCTCTGCGCGGCCTGCCACGAGCTGTCGCAACAGGGCCTGCCGCTCGTCGTCGTCGGTGCCGGGCTGCCGCACCTGCCGGCCGTGCTGTCTGCGTCGAAGTCCTACTCCGAGCGGCTGTTCCGGTACGTGCGGATCGACCGCCTCGACCGCGGTGCTGCCGACCGGGCGCTGGCCAACCCGGCCGCCGACGAAGGCGTCCGCTTCGAGTCCGCGGCGCTCGACGCCCTGTACGAGGTGACCGAGGGCTACCCGTACTTCGTCCAGGCCTACGGCAAGGTCACCTGGGACAACGCCCCGGCCGACCCCATTGGCGCCGACGACGTGCGGATGGCGGCACCGGAGGCACAGGCCGAGCTGGCCGTCGGGTTCTTCGGCTCACGGTACGAGCGGGCGACCCCGGCCGAGCGCGAGTACCTGCGTGCCATGGCGTCCCTGTCCGACGACACCCACGGCGCGGTCCCCACCTCGGACGTCGCCACCTTCCTGGGCCGCAAGCCGTCGTCGCTGTCACCGGCCCGCGACTCGCTGATCAAGAAGGGCCTGGTGTACTCCGCCGAGCGCGGAACGATCGCCTTCACCGTCCCGCACTTCGGCATCTACCTGCGCCAGCACGCAACCATTTGAAGCCGGGAGCGCACCGCATCGGAGGTTCTAGGGCTCTCTACGCTCAGCGCTAGAGAACCCTAGAACTCACCAGAGACCGTAATCGTCGACGACGACCTGCTCGTCCGGCACGCCCTGGTCGCGCAGCCGCTCCAGGCTGGTGGCCACCATGGACGTCGGGCCGGCGACGTACACACGGTGCTTCCGCCAGTCGCCGTAGGCCGAGACGATGTTGCCCATCAGGTCGGGGCTGCGGTCGGTGGGACCGTCGGGCGAGACGACCGGGACCACCGTCAGCCGCCGGTACCGCACGCCGATGGACTCCAGGTGCGGCAGGGCGTAGAGGTGGTCGCGGTCTCGGCCGGCATAGAACACGTGCACCCGGCGGCCGTCCTGCCGCTGCTCGAGCTCCTGCAGAGTGGCCAGCACCGGGGCGATGCCGGTGCCGCCGGTGATGCACAGCAGGTCGTGCTCGGACCGCGGCGAGGCGACGTCGTGACCCTGCGGCGCTCCGAGGTGCAGGACGTCGCCGGGCTCGGTGCGCCAGACGAGCGCGCTGCTGACCCAGCCCGCACCGACGGTACGGACGTGGAACTCCAGCAGGCCGTCGTCGCGCGGGGCCGATGCCATGGAGTAGGCGCGCCAGATCTTGGGGCGGCGCGGCGTGGTCAGGTAGGTGTACTGGCCCGGGCGGTACGGGTAGTCGGTGTGCGGGCGCACCTGGAGGATCGCGACGTCGTCGAGGATGCGCCGGTGGTAGACGACCTCGGCGTCCCACCACGGCGGCGAGATGACGGCGTCGCGGCGGGCCGCACCCACCATGACCGACGCGATGTGGTCGTAGCCGTCGACCCAAGCCTTCTCGTACCGGGGTGTCCAGCGCTTGCCGAGGGCCCTGCGGATGGCCAGGATCAGCGCGGTGCCGACCGGCGCGTAGTGCTGGTCGATGACGCCGAACTTGCGGTGGTCGCGACCGAGGCCCTCGAGGTACGGCTCCAGGACGTCGCGGTCGTCGGCGCTGCCCACGATGCGCACGATGGCGCCGAGCAGGCGGGAGCGCTGGACCTCCATGCCGGCGCCGAAGAGCTCACGGGTCTCCGGCGCCATCACGAAGAGTTGCGAATAGAAGTCGGTGCCGATCGCGTCCAGGTGCTCCTCGACCAGGCCGAGACTCTCGCGCAGAGCGTCGCCGTCGAGGCCGGTCGTGTTGCGCGGCTGGGGTTCCAGTGCTCGCTCCGGCTCTACCTCGGTTCCAACCCCCGCGTGTGCCCCTGACGCACCGTCGGCCTCCGGCTCGCCATCGTCCACCCGGCCAGCCGGCTCTTGACCCACCTCGTCCGACAGCTGCTCGTTCACTCCGTCGTCGACGACGGGCGACGACGCCGAAGCGCCATTGCGGCGCAACTGCACCGGCTCCGCGCCACGGTCATGACGAGCGGGCTCGAACCACGAGCCACCGTCATGCGCACCGGAGTCGGCAACGGCGCGCGGGTCGACACCGGCGGCGTCGATGACAGCATCGCCCGCCGTTCCCCCGGTTTGATCACCTTCCGCCCCACGTTGTCCCGACGACCGGGAGTGAGTCCACATCGTCATCCTCTCCGCCCCGCTCTAACCTAGCGGTCCGCCCGTCACTTCGGCACGGAAGGAAAAGTCACGGTCGGACATACGTGTGCGATGAGGGCATCGCATACGGTACGCCGCAGCGGCTCTGGGCACCGGGAATCACGCGAATCCGCTGGTGATCAACGGTGCGATGGATCACCGGTCGGACGGCACCCGACGGACGGCGATGATGGAGATCCCGCAAACTGTCATCTCAACATATGGACGCGATCGTGTGACGAATGGTTCACTGTCGGGAGGTTTGACAGAGTCTTGCAGTGGGCACCACTGGATGCGGGTGTGACAGGGGTCTGGTGAAGGGAGAGCAGCCAGTGGGCCGAGTCGTGGCCACGAAGCGTGAGGCACGATCCAACAGCGCTCGCCTCGTGGAGCTGACCGGCGAGGTCAGTAACGTCCCGCACGCCCGTCACCTGGTAGCCGAGGACCTCCGCACCACCAGCGTCTCGCCGGCCGTCGTCGAGAACGCCCTCATCGTCGTCACCGAGCTGGTCACCAACGCCATCCTGCACGCTCAGCCCTTGACCCTCAGCGGCACCCGCGACGGCGTCCTGCTCCAGTGGTCGGTGTTCGGCGAGGACGTCCTCATCGAGGTCACCGACGGCGGCGGCCCTGACCGGCCGCAGATGCGCCAGCCCATGTGGACCGAGGACCAAGGGCGCGGGCTGTCCATCGTCGACGCCATCGCCCGCGAGTGGCGCGTCAGGGCCGAGCCCGGCCGGGTCACCGTCTACGCCATCGTCGGCCCGTGGAACCCGGCCTGACGGCGCCCGCTCACCCCCGTCCGGCTGACACCCGCCCACCGGAACCGGATACGCTCGGTTGTCGTGAGCGCCACTACTGAAGTCCCCGTCGTCGGCCCCCGCGAGCCGTGCCCGTGCGGTTCGGGCAAGCGCTACAAGGTGTGCCACGGCAAGCGTGCCCGCGAGGCCGAGCGGCAGTACGTCGCCCGTCCGTTCGCGGGCCTGCCCGGCGAGTGCGACTGGGTGGCCATGCGCGAGATCGTCTCCTCGGCCACCGCACCGCTCCGGCTCACCGGTGATGCCGCCCATCGCTCCGCCGTCGTCTGCACGCTGCTGCCGGGCGCCCTGCCCGCCCTGGTGCGCGACAACGGCGAGATCCTGCTGGCGCTACAGACCATCAGCTCCACCGGCGACCCGGCGGCCGACCTCGGACACACCCTGGCGCAGGCCCTCGAGGCGGAGCCGGGCAACACCGTGAACCCAGGTCCCCGCCCGGCCGACGCACCGCGGCTGCACGACCTGATCGACTCCGACGCCGAATTCTCCGTCACGGTTCACGAGGGCTTCGACTACTGGTTGGATCCTGAGTCGGACACCGGTTCCGAGGCCCGCGCTGCTTTGGAGGAGGCCAATTCCGCGATCGTTCCCGCGGCCCGCCTTAGCTCGGTCTCCGCCGCCTATTGGTGCAGCCTGGGCGACCGCGACCAGGTCCGGTGGGTCCTCCCGCACGAGGAGGAGCCGCTGTTGGACGGGCTGGCCCGGTTGCACGCCGCCGGCACGGACACATTGGGCGACGGTACCCGGCTGCTCGGCACGTTCCGGGCCAGCGGTTTGCTCGTCCCCGTGTGGGATCTCGTCGACGGCACCACCGCCGACGAGGTGGAGAAACCGGCCGCCACGTTCGCCGAGCGGCTCGACGACGCCGTCGCCGACACCTCGCCGCTCGACCACGACCAGCGCCGTGCGCGGGCGGGCCTGGCCAACCGCCAGGTGACCATCCGCTGACTCCAGGTTGATCTCCGGTCCGCGGCGCGAGAGGCCGCGGGCACGAAAGACCCCGACCGCTCACGACGGGGGAACACGAGCGACCGGGGTCTCTATGCAGACTACCGTGTTCTGGGCGAAGAAGTTCGAATGAATGAGAACTTCTTCATATTCATACCGTTACGGCCAGGTCTCGGCCGGTCTGCGACCTTGTCAGAGTGGGTCGCGCCGAAGCGGGCACGACATGCACCGGGGGCCGCCGCGGCCGGAGCCGAGCTCGCTGCCGGCGATGCGCAGCACCTCGATGCCGGACTCCTCCAGCCGGGCGTTGGTCTCGGTGTTCCGCTCGTACGCGACCGCCAGCCGGGGGCCGACGGCCAGCGTGTTGTTGCCGTCGTCCCACTGTTCGCGCTCGGCGGTCACCGGGTCGAGGCCGGTCTCGATGGTCCGCAGCGCGTCGATGCCCATGGCCCGCGCCGCGACCTCGACGAACGGCGCTGGGTCGTCGTCGATGACGATGTCGCCGTCGGCCCATCGCAGCGCCACTGCCGTCAGCTCGTCGGCGACGTTCGGGTACATGACGACGGAGTCCTCGTCGACCATGGTGCAGACGGTGTCGAGGTGCATGGTGGCGCGGTCCTGGGCGATCGGGACCGCCAGCACGGTGCGCGCCAGGCCGGGACGCAGGATGTTGCGGGCCAGGCGCTCGACGCCGGCCGGAGTGGTCCGCTCGCCGGTGCCCACGGCCACCACCCCGGGCGCCAGCAGCAGGACGTCGCCGCCCTCGAGGTTCTCCAGCTCCGGCCCGTAGACGGTGCCGACGCCGGCGAAGCGCGGGTGGTAGCGGTAGATGGCCGCCGTGAGGCTGGTCTCGCGGCGGCGCGCGGCCATGGCCAGGCTGGTGACGGCGACACGGTCGCCGATCCATACGCTGGAATCGCGGGTGAACAGCAGGTTGGGCAGCGGGTCGATGACGAAGTCGTGCCGCTCCATGAGCCCGTAGGTCAGCCCGCGGCCCGTGCGCAGCTCCTCGTGGGCCAGCCCGGTGATCAGCACCCGCGCGAGGTCGTCGGGATGCAGCCCGGCCAGCTCCGCGCGCAGGACGGCCCGCAGAGTGTCGCCGTGGCGCGGATCGGCCGCCACCGACTCGATGCACGCCTGCCGGGCCTCGTCGATCGCCAGCGTGTCCACCAACAGGTCGCGCAGGTACACGACCTCGACGTCATGGGCGCGCAGGGTGTCGGCGAACGCGTCGTGCTCGTCCTGGGCTCGGTCGACCCAGGGGATGCCGTCGAACAGCAGCTTGTCGTTGTTGCGTGGGGTGAGGCGCTTGAGCTCCGGCCCGGGTCGGTGCAGCAGGACGGAGCGCAGCCGTCCCACCTCGGAGTCGGCGCCGTCGACGGTCGGTCTGGACGCAGTCATCGAGAGCAGAGGCTACGCGGTCACCGGGCGGTTGGACGGTGCGGGGCACCGACCCGCCAGCCGGTCTCTAAGCTGGCGGCATGACGAACCAGGAGCGCCTCGTGGAGGGTGTCGCCGCGATCATCCCCGCCAAGGACGAGCAGGACCGGATCGCCGCCACGGTCGAGGCAACCCGCGGCATTCCGGGTGTCGACGTGGTCATCGTCGTCGACGACGGCTCCACCGACCGGACGACGGCGACGGCGACCGCCGCCGGCGCTGTCGTGGTCGGGCACGCCCGCAACCGGGGCAAGGCCGCGGCGATGGAGACCGGCGCCACCGCGTTGAACGCCATCGAGTCCCGCGAGGCGTCGCGCACCGCGCCGCGGGCGCTGCTGTTCCTGGATGCCGACCTGGAGGCGACCGCGGCGAACGCGCGTCCGTTGGTCGACCCGGTCCTGGCCGACGAAGCCGACATGACCATTGGCATCCTGCCGACCCAGCGCACGTCCGGCGGCGGCCGCGGCCTGGTGGTCGACCTCGCCCGCACCGGCATCGAGCGGGCCACCGGCTGGACGGCCACGCAGCCGCTGTCCGGTCAGCGCTGCCTGACCCGGGCGGCCTTCGAGGCGGCGCTGCCGCTGGCGCAGGGGTTCGGCGTCGAGACCGGCCTCACCATCGACCTGCTGCGACAGGGCTTCCGGGTGGTCGAGGTGGAGGTGGAGTTCCACCACCGCGTCACCGGCACCGACCTCAAGGCCCAGGTGCACCGCGGCAAGCAGTACGCGCACGTCATGCGGGCACTGCTGACCCGCGGCGTCCGCCCGTCGGCGCCGGCGCGGTTCCGTACCCGCTGACCCCCGCCCCACGAGCATCAACGAGACGGTGCAACCAGCTCCGCGTCGTCCACCAGCTTCGCCGGTGCCAGCCGCTGGGCTGCGGCGACCGCCGCGACTCCCAGCGGCACGCCCACCGTCAGCAGCAGCGCCGGCACGATGATGCCGGAGTCGTTGGCCGCGAACCCCGCCGCCCCGGTGAGCAGCGACGCCCACACCAGGTAGCGCATCAGCGACCACTGCCGCACGGTCTCGGCCATCGCGGCCGCGCCGTCGCGGCGGGTCAGCCACAGGATGAGCAAGTACGCCAACGGGACCAGCCAGCCGTAGATGGGCCAGCGCTCCAGCGTGCCGATGGACGCCTCGGCCTTGCGCAGGATGACGGTCAGCGCCTCGCCCGAGAGCAGGTCGTCGAAGAACCCGCCGAAGTGCGTGCGCGAGCCGGCCGGGCGCAGCCAGTCGAGGAACGCGAACAGCCCGAACAGCACCGTCGCGCCCACGCCGGCAAGCACCACCCGCGGCACGGTGACGCGGGCGCCGAGGGTCCCCAGGACCAGCACCGCGAAGCCGGGGATGGCGGCCAGGATGCCGCCGACGTCGGCGCCGGCCTGCGGCGCCCCGTCGACCACAACCGCGATCAGGCCGACCACGCCGACCGCGGTGGCGGCATAGCGGCGCGAGCGCCCGCGGTCGATGAGGAACTGGCCAAGCGCCGCCGCCGCGACAAGGCTCGCCACCACGAAGATGGCGAACGGGATGTTGCCGAATCCGTAGAAGCGCCCGGCCACCAGGGGCGACAGCCCGAGCAGGCTGGACTGCTGCAGGCTCGACCCGCTCGCCACGTCGACGGCCAGCACGGTGGCCGTCACGCCGGCGACGACACCCGGCGGGCCGTAGGCGCGCTTGCGCCACGGACCAGCCAGCGCCACGACGGTCAGCGCCACGGTGGACACGACGATGGACGTCCACAGCACGACGTTCGGGTTGTCGTAGCGCCACCACCGGGTGATGTTGGCCAGGTAGGACGCCACCGGCGCGGCGGCCGCGGTCACCGCGACCACCTGCACCACGCGCAGCACGATCGAGCCGTACGAGGAGCGGCGGCGCAGCGCCAGCACCGCGGCGGCGAACACGATCACCTGCACGATGCCCAGCACCTGGAAGAACGGCCCGGACTGGACGCGATAGATCTGGGCGGCCTGGTCGACGCCGGTCAGCTCCGCCACCGTGGCCGCGGACGTCGCCGCGTGCTCGCCGGCCGGACGCCAGTGCCGTCCGGCGACGTCGCGGGCCGGATCCTCCACCCCCGCGTAGGTGAGCAGCGTGGGCGCGATGTCGGTCAGCTGCACCAGCCCGGGCCACAGCGTCGACGACGACGTCAGCCACCGCCCGCCGAAGGTGTCGTCACCGTCGGCCACCGGCCCGGTGGCGAACGCGGCCCGGAGCCCGGCCGGGGGGATCGGCGTCGGCTGGTCGGGCAGGGGCACGGAGGTGGCCGCGCTGTCGGAGAGCCCGGCGATCAGCAGTGCGGTGTCCGGCGGCAGCTCGTCGAGGATGCGTGCGACCAACTGGTCGATGCCGGCGGTCACCTGCCGGCGGGTCTCCAGCGCGGCCTCTTCGGTCAGGTCGTCGCTGCCGGCCGGTGCGGGAGACGGCAGGCCGCCGAGGTCGATCACTGTGACCGGGCACCGGCTCAGCAGTTGCTGGTCGATCTCGCCGGAGAAGGGCTGATACGAGGCGACCCGGCCGGTGGAGTCGGCCAGCGCCATCGCGGCGCCCGGCCCGACGGCAGTGGCGCAGACCCCCGCCTCGGCCAGGCGGTCGCCGACCAGGCCGATCTCGGCGTTGTAGGAGTTGTCCTCCTGCTGCTGGACCAGCGCCTCCCAGCCGGGCACGACGGCGCCGCCGGTGCCGTCCGGCGACGGCTCGGGCACCTGGCGGCAGAAGCGGTCGTTCTCGTCGTCGGCGTCGGTGTCGTAGACATCGGTGGCACGCCGGCCGGAGCTGACCGACAGCCAGCCGTCGACCACGCAGGTGCGGGAGCGGACCGTGCGGACGGTGAGCGAGCCGGCGGCGGCGGAGCCTGCCATCTCGTACAGGGTGGGTGTGTCCTCGGCGGTGACGTCCGGCCAGGCCAGTCCCGCGATGCCGAGGAGGACGACGTTCGGCTGGTCGACGACGGCGGCCGGCGTGGACTCCGCCGGGGTGGCCGGTGGCGTGGCGCCGGCGGGCGTGGAGTCCGCGGCCGAGGCGACCGGTGCGGCCGCCGTGAGCATCAGTGGGGCGGCGACCCCGGCGAGGACCGTCGTGATCAGGCGAGCCCGAGCCGCGCGCCGCCCGCGCCGGGTGGCGCCGGGTGGCGTGCTGGGACGACCGCTCCGATCCGCATCCATCAAGGTTGACCGTATCCGCACTGGCCGGGTCGGCAAGTGGCGACGCTGCCAATTGTGGCCAGGTCGACACACTAGGCTGCTGGAATGACCAACCGTTACGCCTACCTCGGACCGGAGGCGACGTTCACCGAGGCCGCCGCGCTGCGCTTCCCAACCCTGGCCGGCGCGACGCTCGAGCCCTTCCCCACGGTACATGCCGCCATCAACGCCGTCCGAGCCGGCGACATGGCCGGTGCCGTCGTCCCGGTCGAGAACTCGGTCGAGGGTTCGGTCAACGCCACACTCGACGAGCTGATCCGCGGTGAGCCGCTCACCATCACCGCCGAGGTTTTGCTGCCGGTGACGTTCACGCTGCTGGCGCGGCCCGGCACCGACCTCGCCGACGTCCGTCGCATCGTCACTCACCCGGTCGCCGAGGCGCAGTGCCGGGCGTGGGTCAGCGCCAAGCTGCCCGAGGCCACCATCTCGCTGGGGCCGTCCACCGCGGCCGCCGCGGCCGCCGTCGCCACCACCACGCCCGGGCCCGACGGCGCGCCCTACGACGCCGCCATCGCCGCGCCGCTCGCCCGCGAGCGCTACGGGCTCACGGCCCTGGCCAGCGACATCGGCGAGGACTCCGACGCACTCACCCGCTTCGTGTTGGTCACGCAGCCGGGAAGGCCGGGCCGGCCCACGGGTTCGGACAAGACCACGCTGGTCGCCTTCATCCGCGACGACCACCCCGGGGCACTGCTGGAGATCCTCGAGCAGTTCGCCACCCGGGGCGTCAACCTCACCCGCATCGAGTCCCGGCCCACCGGCAACGGCATGGGCCGCTACTGCTTCGCCATCGACGTCGAGGGGCATGTCGCCGACGCCCGGGTCGGCGAGGCGATGATGGGCCTCAAGCGGGTCTGCGGCACGGTCCGCTTCCTCGGCTCCTATCCGCGCGCCGACGGCGTCCGGCCGCCGGTCCTGCCTGGCACGTCCAACGCCGACTTCGCCGACGCCGCCACCTGGCTGGACGAGCTCCGCGGCTGACCTCCAAACGAGGATCTTCTGCTGCTTCCATGGCGCGCGCGTGCCCCCGAATGATCACGTTCAGCACGAAATCACGTGTCACACCATGCTCGCAATCATGGTGAGGCTCGGGGGATCCTGCTGAACGTGATCATTCCGAGGCCCGCGGCGTAGATCGCTGCCGTTGACCTGGCGGCGGAGAGGGGCAGCGGTGCCGCACCCGGTACCGCGATCCCGCGTCGTTCCAGCCGGGTGCGACAACTCGCCGAGGGCCACCCCTTCGCACCGCTGGGCGTCGGGGCCCCCGGTTCTAACGCACCCCGCCGGCACAAACCGGGCCGTCCGAGCCCTCGACGTGGCCGGCCGGGCCGCCACTTGTCCGCAACGGCATCGCGATCCCGAACCGCACCCACCCACGGATGCAACGGAAGAGCCCAAAATGATCACGTTCAGCACGAAATCACGTGTTGCACCATGCTTGCAGCCCCGAGTAGGGGCGGGCAGGACCGGTGATGGGACGCGGGTCAGTGGCTTCCTCTCGTCACCGGTGCGTGGCGAAGGTGACAGTTGCCGTGCGTGGTGCTTGCTCGACCTGACGACCGAGATGACTGGTGATGCGCGTAGACGCCTGGTCGTGGCGAATAACCGGTGGGCATCCCACCAGGCCGGGCGGATACCCTCTTCAGCGTGCTAGATCTGCGCCAGATCCGTGAGGATCCCGACCGTGTCCGTGCCTCGCAACGCGCCCGCGGCGAAAGCGTCGACGTCGTCGACCAGCTGCTCGCCGCCGACGAGTCCCGGCGCTCCTCGCTGAGCGAGTTCGAGCGGCTGCGCGCGGAGCAGAAGAGCCTAGGCAAGCTGATCCCGCAGGCCTCCGGTGACGAGAAGCAGGCACTGCTGGCCAAGACCCGCGAGCTGTCCGCGGCCGTCAAGGCCGCCGAGGCCGCGGCCGCCGAGGTGCAGCAGCGGCTCGACGAGCTGTCCCTGGTGCCGTCCAACATCGTGCTCGACGGCGTGCCCGCCGGCGGCGAGGACGACTACGTGGTGCTGCGCGAGGTCGGCGGCAAGCCCGCGCTGAACACGGTGCGCGACCACCTGGAGCTGGGTGAAGGGCTGCGAGCCATCGACACCGAGCGCGGCGCCAAGGTGTCCGGTGCCCGGTTCTACTTCCTGACCGGTGTCGGCGCGCAGCTCGAGCTCGGCATCCTCAACCTCGCCCTGAGCACGGCGGTCGAGGCCGGGTTCACGCCGGTGATCACGCCAACGCTGGTGCGCCCGGAGGTCATGCGCGGCACCGGCTTCCTCGGCGCGCACGCCGACGAGGTCTACCGTCTCGAGGCGGACGACCTCTACTTGGTCGGCACCAGCGAGGTGCCGCTGGCCGGCTACCACGCCGACGAGATCGTCGACCTGTCCGACGGGCCGTTGCGCTACGCCGGCTGGTCGGCCTGCTACCGGCGCGAGGCAGGTTCTTACGGAAAGGACACCCGCGGGATCATCCGCGTTCACCAGTTCCAGAAGGTGGAAATGTTCTCCTACTGCCGTCAGGAGGACGCAGTCGACGAGCACGCGCGCCTGCTGGGCTGGGAGGAGCAGATGTTGGCCGCCATCGAGGTACCGTACCGGGTCATCGATGTCGCCGCGGGCGACCTCGGTTCAAGTGCCGCGCGCAAGTTCGACTGCGAGGCCTGGCTGCCGTCTCAGTCACGCTGGCTCGAGCTGACGTCCACGTCCAACTGCACGACCTTCCAGGCCCGCCGGCTGGGCGTGCGCGAGCGCGCCGACGGCGGCACGCGGCCGGTCGCCACGCTCAACGGCACGCTCGGCACCACCCGGTGGATCGTGGCGATCCTCGAGAACCACCAGCTGCCCGACGGCTCGGTGCGAGTACCGGAGGCACTGCGTGCCTACCTCGGCGGCCGCGAGGTCCTGGAACCGGTCACGAGGTGACGGCCCGCGACGGGTGGCGTCCCGGGCTCGTCGCGCTGGACGTCGACGGCACGCTGGTCACGTACGAGGAGTTCCACGACCCGCCGCGGGCCGCGGTGATCGACGCGGTCCGCCGGGTGCGTGACTCCGGTGCCCACGTCGTCATCGCGACCGGACGGTCCATGCACTCGACGGTGTCGTTGTTCGATCCGCTCGGGCTCGAGGAGGGCTACGCCGTCTGCTCCAACGGCGCGGTGGTGGTCGACGTCGCCACCCGCACGCCCTCCGATGTCGTGACCTTCGACGCCGGCGACCCGGTGCGGTACTTCGCCGAGCAGATCCCGGACGCCGTCCTGGCGGTCGAGGAACTGGGCCGCGGGTACCGCGTGACCGGTGAGTTCCCGGCCGGTGACCTGGACGGCGACGTCGTCGTCGTCAAGCACGACGACCTGATCGCGCGGCCGGTCACACGCCTGGTCGTGCGCTGGCCCAATGGCGACCGCGAGCGGCTGCGCGAGATCGCCCGCGATTCCGGCCTGCCCAGTGTCGACTACGCCATCGGCTACACCGCGTGGCTGGACATCATGCCCGAGGGCGTCTCGAAGGCCTCCGGGCTGAGCCGGGTGGCCGAGCGGCTGGGCCTGACCGCCGCGGACGCCATGGCGGTCGGCGACGGCCACAACGATGTCGAGATGCTGCGCTGGGCCCGGCTCGGGGTGGCGATGGGCCAGGCGCCGGACGACGTCAAGGCGATCGCCGACCAGGTCTGCGGCGACGTCGAGGGCAGCGGCCTCGCAGCCCTGCTGGATACCCACTTCGCCACGACGGAATGATCACGTTCAGCACGAGATCTCGTGTTGCACCGTGCCCGCAAGCATGGTGACGCACGGGAAAGCCTGGTGGTGGACCGCCGAACGCATGCCGGTCAGCGCTCCAGCGGCACCCGTGACGGCCGGCCAGGCGGTTTCTCAGGGACCGCCCGTAGACTGCACCGCGGAAGCGGCATCAATGCCGCTTTTCGTTCCGTCGATCTTGGTGTTCTACAGTGGCGGAGCACGGCACGCGACACATGATCATTTCGATAGTTGAAGGGCACCCACATGGCTGACACTCTTCGCGAGATCCTGCTCGACCCGAGCCGCCGGCCGGCCGTCGTCAAGGACCTCCACCAGCTCGTCGACGCCGAGGTCTCCGACAAGAGCGGCGTCTCCGGCATGGCGGTCAAGGGTGGCTACGCGGTCTTGAAGAAGATCAACGCCGGCTTCGTCCCCGACGCCATCGACGGCATGCTCGACTCGTTCGTCGAGCGGGCCGAGCCGTTCTACGCCGACTTCCAGGCCACCGGCGGCGGTTCCCTGGCCGACTACTTCGAGGGCCGGCGTGCCGATGTCGCCGACGCCCTCCTGGGCGTCACCGACGCCCGCGCCGCGTCGTCACAGCGCGACAGCATCAAGAAGGTCTACGGCAAGCTGCGTCCGCAGGCCCAGAAGCACGTCGAGGAGGCGCTGCCGCGGCTGGCCGGCGTCATCGAGAGCCACGCCCGCGCCACCGCCTGAGGCCGGCCTCCTCGCACTGTCGTCGGCCGGGTCGAGCCGGCTCGTCGCGGCCGTCGCCGCCGAGCCGCTCGACCAGGCCGCGACGCCGCACGCACACATCAGCGACCGCGGGACGCAGTCCCGCTCGTCGCGAGGGATCGTCCCGCAGGTCGGCCACGTTGTGCGCTACCGCACGGCGTACCGGACCGGGTCGGACGCCGCGGCGCCCGGTCCCGGTGCGACGGTCACAGGTACATGCCGCTGCCACGCTCGTCGGACTGCTCGCCCGGTGCCGCGCCCCCGGGTACCTGCCCGGGAGCCATCTGCACGCCCGGCGGCAGCGCTCGGCGCATCTGCTCCAGCTGGGCACGAGCCGCCATCTGCTGTGCGAACAGCGTGGTCTGGATGCCGTGGAACAGGCCCTCCAGCCAGCCCACGAGCTGTGCCTGCGCCACGCGGAGCTCAGCGTCGGTAGGCACGTTGTCGTCTCCGAAGGGCAGTGCGAGACGCTCCAGCTCGTCGACAAGCTCCGGTGCGAGGCCATCCTCGAGCTCGTCCAGCGACGCTCGGTGGATCTCGCCCAGCCGACGCCGGCTCGCCTCGTCCAGCGGTGCGGCCTTCACCTCGTCCAACAGCTGCTTGATCATGCTGCCGATGCGCATGACCTTCGCCGGCTGCTCGACCAGGTCGGTGAGAGAGCGCTGGTCGTCGCGGTCGCTGCTCCCGCCCTCGACGGCCATGCCCTCGGGGCCGACCACCACAACGCGCTGTTCGTCGCCACCGTCGGGGGATTCCCGGCCTTCGGCGTTCTCGTTCGGCTCCGTCATGGGACCATCTTTACCCCTCCGGGCCGCGCTCAAGGCACGCGGGTCGTAAATCACCGGCCGCCCGCCGGGCCGGCGCGCTGTGCCTTCTGCCGCCGGCAGGCCGCCTCCGTGCGGCGCAGCGCGAGAAGCTGCAGGGTGCGCCGGCGAGCGGCGCGGCGCACCGCGAGCAGGCCGAGCCCGACGACGACCGCGACCAGCGAGGGCCGCCTGCAGCCCTTCGACCGCCAGGGCCACGGCGAGGTCGGTCGGGTCCGTGCGTCTGCGAGCAGCCGGAACGGGTCGACCGCGATGCCGGTGACCCGGACCCGCGGCCCGTCGGTGAACGCGATCGCGGAATCCGCGAGCAGGTCACCGTCGCCGTCGACGAGCTCCGGTCGCTCCGCCATGGCCGGGGGGGTGACCACGATCTCGTCGTCGGCCTCGGGCCTCCGCCCCGAGTCGAGGCGGAGCATGTGGTCGTTCAGCGGGCCGTCGAGCGATGCCATCTGCAGCTCGTAGCGGATGGCGACGTCGCCGCGGTCGAGGCGGGCACTGTACGCCAGTCGATCAGGCGCGACGACGGCGCCGGCCGGCAGGAACGATGTGACGTCGACGGCGGCCGGGTCACGCTCCGGCTCGGTCGGAGCCGCCGGCTGGAGTACAGCGTCGTATGGATCTGCCTCGGCGGCGGTCTCAGGGCCACATCACCAGGAGATCGCGTGCATCACCAGGCGTGAAGGCATGGTGCACCACGAGATTTCGTGCTGAACGTGATCATTTCGTAGCGCGGCGGGAGGCGGGAGGCTCAGCGGGCGAAGTGGTTGGTGGGGACGGTCGACTCCTCGGCGACGCTGAGCAGGACCGGCCAGTGGGCCGGGGCGTCGGCGACGGCCACCAGGTCGGCCAGCCCGACCGGCCACACCGGGCGGTCGGTGAGGCGCAGCTCGTCGAGGCTCCACCAGCGGTGCCCGATGACGGTCAGCTGCTCGTCCTCGGTCAGCCCGGCCGGGTCGATCTCGAGCCCGGGGGCAGCGGCGGCGAAGTACGTCTCGGACTGGACCGCGACCTTGTCGGAGTAGGCATGCACGACGGTGCGCTCGGCCAGCGGCCCGCGGAACGCCGACGGTTCCAGCCGCAGCCCGGTCTCCTCAGCCACCTCACGGACCGCGGCCGCCAGCAGCGTCTCGCCAGGGTCGACCCCGCCGCCGGGGGTGATCCAGAATGTCGGCGCGCCGGGCGCGGACGGATCGCTGTCCTCGAACAGCAGAACCCTGCCGCCGGGCTCGATGAGCAGCACGCGCGCGGTGCGGCGGTGGGTGACCGGACGGTCGACTTCGGACTCCAACGACATGACCACATTCGTCAGGGTACGCCCCCCGGCCGCGCTTGTGACCACCTCGGTCGCAATCAGTCAGCCACTCGATGTCAAGGTCCTGTCTCAGGTGGTGAGCAGCACCTTGCCGACATGCTCGCCGGCCTCGACGACGCGGTGCGCGGCGGCCGCCTCCGTCATCGGCAGCACCCGGTCGATCACCGGTTTCACGGCGCCGGACTCCAGCAGTGGCCACACGTGCTCACAGACCTCCGCGACGATGGCCGCCTTGTTGGCGGGTGAGCGGGGACGCAGCCGGGAGCCGGTGATGTGGACCCGCTTGTCCATCATGGCGGACAGGTCCAGCTCGGCGGTCCGGCCGCCCTGCAGGCCGATGACGGCGAGCCGGCCGTCGCGCGCCAGCACGTCGAGATTCCGCGCCAGGTACTTGGCCCCGACGATGTCGAGCACCACGTCGGCGCCGCGCCCGCCGGTGGCCGCGCGGACCGCGTCGACGAAGTCGTCCTCGCGGTAGTCGATCAGGATGGACGCGCCCAGCTCCGCGCATCGCGCCAGCTTCTCGGGTGAGCCGGCGGTCACCGCGACCCGCGCACCCCGGGCCGCCGCGATCTGGATGGCAGCGGTCCCGATGCCGCTGGCGCCGCCGTGCACCAGGACCACCTCGTCGCGGCTCAGCCCCACCGTCATCACGAGGTTCGACCAGACCGTGCAGAAGACCTCCGGCAGCGCGGCCGCCGTCGCCAGCTCGACCCTTGTGGGCACCGACAGCACCTGCCCGGCCGGCACCGCGACCCGCTCGGCGTACCCGCCGCCGCCCAGCAGCGCGCACACCTCGTCGCCGACCCGCCAGCCGGAGACCTCCGCGCCGACCTCGCTGATGACACCGCTGCACTCCAGGCCGGGCCAGGCCGGTGCGCCGCCCGGCGGCGGATAGAGGCCCTGCCGCTGCGCGATGTCGGGGCGGTTCACTGCGGACGCGACGATGTCGACGACGACCTCGTCCGGGCCGCAGACCGGGTCGGGGACCTCGGTCCACGAGAGCACCTCGGGCCCGCCGGGCTCGGTGATGACGATGGCATGCACGATGCGGCTCCTGCTCAGATCCCGCCCGGCGGCCGGTCCGCCGGGTCCTCCGGCTCGTCCTCGCGCTCGTCCTGCGCCGCGGCCGCGGCGTGGATGTCCTCGCGGCGGGCCCACGGGTACTCCTCCGACGGCCGGATGACTATGAGCCGGTCGCCGCGGACCAGGTGCCCGATGGCCGGCGAATGGAACGGCAACTCGACGCCGTCGCGCACCACCGCCACCACCAGGTCGGTCAGCTGCTTCGGCTGCTTGCCCTCCTCGCGCGGGGTCACCAGGCGCGCGGCCACCTCCAGCCCGGTGCCGGAGGTGGTGAGGTCCTCCAGGACGTGCCCGAGCGCCGGGCTGACCGTCGCAAGGCCGAGGATGCGCCCGACCGCGTCGGACGACGTGACCACCTCGTTCGCGCCCCCCTGCCGGACCAACGCGACGTTGTCGGCCTCGCGGACCGCGACGATGATGCTCGCGTCCTGGTTGAGCTGCCGGCAGGTCAGCGTGGCCAGCACGGCGGCGTCGTCGCGCGCGGTCGTGATGATGATGCGGTCGGCGGTGGGCACCCCGGCGCGGCGAAGCACCTCCGTGCGGGTCGCGTCGCCCATGACGGCCACCAGGCCGGCCTCGTTGGCCTCGGCGATGGCCGAGGGGTCGGGGTCGACCACGACGATCGACTCCTCGGCGACCGCGTTCGCCAGCATGGTGGCGACCGCGCTGCGGCCCTTGACGCCGTAGCCGATGACGACGGTGTGGTCGCGCAACTTCTTCCTCCAGCGGTTGAGCCGTACCTGCTCCCGGCTCCTGGTGGTCAGGGTCTCCAGCGTGGTGCCGATCAGGATGATCAGGAAGAGCACCCGCATCGGCGTGATCAGGAGGACGTTGATGAGCCGGGCGCTGTCGCTGACCGGCGCGATGTCTCCATAGCCCGTGGTGGAGAGCGTGACGGTCGTGTAGTAGAACGCGTCGAGCAGGTCGACGCTGCCGTCGGAGTTGTCGTTGTAGCCGTCACGGTCCAGCCAGACGAGGAACACCGTGGCCAGCAGGATGCCGACGGCCACGGTGACGCGGGTCAGGACCTGCCGCAGCGGGTCGACGACCTCTGCCGGTGCCGGCAGGTGAACAGCGCTCTTGGTCTGCACAGCGAACGACGCTAGCCGACCCGATTTGCCGCCGCGCCCCGGGCCGCGCTCACTGCAGTGCGGGCGTGCTGGGGTCGGGGCCTTCGTTCCAGTCGCGGGCCAGGTCGCCCGCGGTGTCGAGGGCTGCCGCCACCTGTGCCGCGCCGCCACCCTTGATGGCCGCCGCGTACCCCGCGACAAACGTCGTCACCGGTGCCGCCGGCCGCTCCACGTTGTGCGCGGCGTCCCTGGCCAGGTCGAGGATCGCGCCGACGTCGACGTCGTCGACGGGAACCCCGAGCTGGTCGCACAGCTCGCTCACCCAGCGGTCCATCACGCGCTCACCCTTCCTCCGCGGCAGTTCCCACATCCTCTACCGGGCCCGCCTGCCATCGGGCCAGGTCGTCCGGCGTGTCGATGTCCGATGCGCCGGCCGCGTCGACGACGGTCCGCAGCCGCAGCCGGGCCAGCAGCTCGCGGACCGGCCGGTCCCGCGGATCACCGAGGGCGTCCAGCGCGGCCGCCAGCGGCTCGGTCTTGTACGCGGCCACCAAGGGCTGTACCCATCCACCGTCGTCGACGACGGCGACACCGCCGGCGCCCGGGTGGGCATCGGTGTCGTCGAGCGCGGCCACCAGCCGCCGCACCAGCGCCGACGACACCCGCGGCAGGTCCGCGGCCAGCACCACCACGATCGGCGGAGGCGACTCGAAGGCATCGAGACCGGCGGCCAGCGCGGCCAGCGGCCCGCCACCGGGCGGGTCCTCACGGGTCCACCGCACCGCTGCCTCGGTGGTCCGCCGCGGCCCGACCACGACCACCTCGGTCGCGCCCGCGCACGCTGCCACCGCACGGTTCAGCAGCGTCCGGCCGCCGACGACCAGCGCGGGCTTGTCGGCTCCGCCCAGCCGCCGCCCCGCGCCGCCGGCGAGCACGACAGCGCCCCACACCGTCACGGCGACGACTTCCAGGTGCGGCGATGCCGCAGCGCCGGGTTGCGCGCCCGGGCCGCCTCGATCCGGGCCGGGTCGAGCTCGGCGACCAGCCGGCCCTCCTCGTCGCCGAGCGATGCGACGGAGACGCCGAGCGGGTCGACCAGCATGCTCAGGCCGCAGTAGGCCCGGCCGGTCTGCGCCGCGGCCGCGACGTAGACCGTGTTCTCGATGGCCCGGGCGCGCAGCAGCGTCTGCCAGTGGTCCTCCTTCAGCGGGCCGCGCAGCCACGCCGCGGAGACGACGAACGCGTCGGCCCCGGCGTCGACCAAGGCCCGCCCCTGCTCCGGAAACCGCAGGTCGTAGCAGGTCAGCAGGCCGAGCCGGACACCATGCACGTCGACGACGGACGGCACCGGCGCACCGGCGCGCAACCGGTCGGACTCCTTGTAGCCGAAGGAGTCGTACAGCTGCACTTTGCGATACGTGCCGAGAAGCGTGCCGTCCGGGCCGAACGCCACCAGGGTGTTGTAGGGCCGGTCGGGGTCGTCAGAGCGTTCGAACATGCCGCCGATCACCGCCGCCCGGCGTTCCCGTGCGAGGCCGGACAGCGCCGCGGCGAACTGTCCGTCCAGCGGCTGCGCCACCGGTCCGAGCGGCAGGTCGGGCTTGCCGAAGTCGTGCATGACCGCCTCGGGCAGCACGATCAGGTCTGCCTCGAGATCCTTCGTCAGGCGCCGGATCGCTGCCACGTTCGCCCCGATGTCGGTGCCGGCCGCCAACTGGACCAGTGCTACCCGCATCTGGCCATTAAAGCGGCACCGGGGTCACCAGGGTCCCGTCGGCCAGGAACCGTTCGAGGTTGCGCAGCGCCAGTTGGGCCATCGCCTCGCGGGTCTCGTGGGTTCCGCAGCCGATGTGCGGGAGCAGCACTACGGTGTCGAGGTCCAGCAGGGCGGGCGGTACCCGCGGCTCGTCCTCGAAGACGTCCAGCGCCGCGCCGGCGATGCGGCATACGCGTACGACACGTCGGGCACGCGCTGCCGGCTGTGGTAGGAGAGGGGGGCGTCGAAGCCCTCCATCCGCCGCGCGACCGCCCGGCCGATACGGCCCAGCCCCAGGATGCCACCCGCATCCCGGTGACCCGGGTCATCAGCGGAAACCGGCCACCACCGGCCCAGTCGCCGCGGCGGACGAACCGGTCCGCCGCCGACAGCCCGCGCACCGCGTCGATCAGCCCGCCGACGGCCAGGTCGGCGACGCAGACGTTCAGCACGTCCGGCGTGTTGCTGACCGCGATGCCGCGCGCCCTGGCGGCCTCGACGTCGGTGGCGTCGTAACCGACCCCGAAGTTGACGATGGCGGCCAGCTTCGGCAGCGCCGCCATGAGCTCTGCGTCCACGCCGGTACCACCGCTGGTGACGGCGACAGTGACGTGGGCACCGTCGGCGGCCAGGAAGTCCGCCGCGGCCGGGCCGTCGGGCAACCGGACCGCCTGGTATGTCGTGGCAAGCTCGCGTTCCACCGTGGGATGCAGCGGACCGACCTGCACGACGGTGCCCGCCCTCACCGGCCGCACGTCCGCGTCGAGATCGTCACCATCACGGGCCGCTGGCGGATTTGGCGACCGGCTGGATCGAGCCGTCCGCGACCGTACGGATGCGCCAGCTCAGTGCTGTACGGAGGCGCGGCGCATGATGTCCTCGATGAACGGCGCCTTGCCCGACCGGTAGGCCGGACGGTCGTCGTGGTGCAGCGAGGCCAGGTCGCGTTTGATCGCGGTGTAGGTGGCCGCGTCCTCCGGGTGATGGCGCAGGTGGTCGCGGAAGGCCAGGCAGTCGCGGCCCAGCTGCGACACGTACTCCACGACATGCAGGTGGTGCGTGCGCCAGGCCGGGTCCGGATGGCAGAACGACCAGCGCCGCAGCTCGTGGTCGCCGTCCTCCCAGACGAACGTCCAGCCGACGGCCTCCATGGCCGGAATGGCGTCGCGCGCCTGCTCATAGTCGGCGACCATGGCCATCATGTCGATGATCGGCTTGGCCGCGAGCCCTGGCACAGCGGTGCTGCCGACGTGCTCCACGGAGCCGATCAGCCAGGGCCGCAGCGCCGGCTCGACGAGCTCACGCTGCTGTTCGAAGGAATGGGGCCAGTGCGGGTCGTAAGGAACGATGGTTATCGGGTCGCGGCGCACGGCATCGTGCGCAGCATTGCTTTCGTGCATGGCACCGAGATTAGTCCCCTCCGGCCCGGATGGTCGCGCAAGACAACGAGGATCCGCCCGAGTTCCGATCATGTTCATACGTAGGTACCGTCCGAGCGCGCCTAGCCGCCTCGGCCCGGGCATCCGGGTGAAGTGGAAGCGAGCTGGCTGCTTTGGTAGTGGTCGGAAGTGAGTCGAGGGCCCCGCCCGCTCCACCAGTCCCGTCAGCTGATGCCACCCCCGACAGGGACGACGTCGGGAGCGACCATGCCGGCCCGCTTGACCGTCCGCAGCGCGACGGCGACATCGGCGTGGATGAGCCCGGGGAGGTGCCCGACGGTCTCGGAGAGGAAGTCGTAGAGCGCGCTGTCGTTGGCGACGGCGATCTCGCCGCAGAGGTTCCGGTCGCCGGTCGTGGCGGCGATCATGATCACGTTGCGGTTGCGAGCCAGCATCTCGCCGGCCAGCCCGATCTTGGTCGGGTTGATCGTCAGCCACACGAACGCGTTGACCGTCAGGCCGAGGACCTCGGGCTCCACGACCGTGCGCATCCGCAGGAAACCGCGGGCCATCAGCGCCTCGGCCCGCCGGCGCGCGGTACTCGGGGTGACGCCGCAGCGACCGGCGAGGTCCTGCCAGCTCATCCGCCCGTCGCCGATCAGCTCTCCCAAGACCCGCTCGTCCAGTGGTGACATCGGCACGACCTCGTCCGGCTCGGGTCGCTCGGCCCAGCGGTCCCGCCGCTCGGCCCGCAGCGCCGTCACGGTCTCGTCGGGCAGAATGCCCGGGTTCCAGCCGTGCGGCGTGGAGAAGCGCCGGATGACCTGGTTGCTGAACGTCGCAGTGACACCTTCGAGCTGCGGCAGCCGGTGCATCATCAGCCGGTAGAGGTGCTCGTTGGACGTGTATGCGAGCTCCGCGACGCAGTCGACGCTACCGGTCAGCACCTTGACCGACCCCGTCTCGTGCCACAGCGCCAGCGGACGGGCCAGTTCGTCGGCCGCGCCGGGAGCGCACCGCAGCCTCACGAACACCGACCGGGCCCGGTGGCTGAGCTGCGAGTCCAGGGCGCCGACCACGCGCACCGCGCCCTGGCGGCGCAGCCGGGCGATCCGGCGGGAGACCGTCGCTTCGGAGCTGCTGACCGCTTGGCCGATGGTCGCGTGGGTTGCGCGCGGGTGCGCCAGCAAGGCAGCGATCACGCGGCGGTCGAGATCATCGACTCGTGCCGATTCCATCAGATCACCCGCCGACTATGTGCGTTCCTTGCATTCTACGCACATTCGTTGACAGGTTGGATCATGCGCCCCAAACATGGTGCCCCACAAATTCGCAGGACGTCCGCAGTCGCTGCCCACCGGGCAAACGCGACGGTCCGGACCACCGGAGGAGGACTGCTTCATGTGGCGACGGCCTATCTGCGCCGTGGCGGCGATCGCGCTCGTCGCGGTGGGATGTTCCGATGACGACGGCGACAACGCCGGCTCCGGCGACGGCGACGGGGGCGAGGGCGGCAGCATCACCATGTGGACCGTCTACGACACCGCGGATCGCATCGCGACCATGGAGCCGGTGCTGGCGACGTTCACCGAGCAGAGTGGCATCGAGGTCGAGCTGGTCGGCGTCAGCGCGCCCGACCTGTCGCAGGCCATGGTGTCGGCGGCCGCGGCGGGCGATCTGCCCGACGTCGTCGTCCACGGTGTCGAGCTCGCGGGCGGCTGGGTCAACGAGGGCATCCTCGACTCCGCCGCGGCCAGCGAGCTGGTCGACGAGCTGGGCGCCGACACCTTCAACGAGAGCGCGCTGGACCTCATCCGGGTCGAGGACGCCGAGGGCGAGTACGCCACGGTCCCGTCCGACGGCTGGGGTCAGATGATCTTCTACCGCTCCGACCTGTTCGAGAGCGCAGGCCTGGAGCCGCCGGACAGCTACGAGGATGTCCTCGCCGCCGCCGAGCAGCTGAACGGCCAGGACGGTGTCTCCGGCTTCGCGCTGGGCAGCTCCGGCGGCGACGGCTTCACCATGCAGGTCTTCGAGCACGTCGCCCTGGCCAACGACTGCCAGCTCGTGAACGACGACGGGGAGGTCACCCTCGACAGCCCCGAGTGCGTCGAGGCCATCCAGTTCTACGTCGACCTGAACGAGTTCGCGCCAACCGGCGCCGGCGACGTGGACACCACCCGGGCGAACTGGCTGGCCGGACGGGCCGCCATGATGTCGTGGTCGCCGCACCTGCTCGACGAGCTGGCCGGCCTCTTCCCGGACACCCCGTTGACCTGCGCCGAATGTGCCAACGACCAGCAGTGGCTGGTCGACCGGACCACCATGCTGCCGCTGTTCCAGGGTCCGTCCGGCGAGGAGCCCACCCAGTTCGGCCTCACCATCAACCTCGGCATCACCACCTCCGCCGACACCGAGTCGGCCAAGGAGCTGGTCCGGTACCTCCTCGGCGAGGAGGGCTACATGGGCTTCCTCTCCATTTCGCCCGAGGGCCGGTTCCCGATGCGCAACGGCCCGGAGGCCGGCGACACCTCGTATGTCGACGGCTGGCGCGAGCTCGCCGTCGGCAGCGGCTCGCAGACGGTCAGCGTGGGCGAGCTGTACGGCGACGAGGCGGTCGAGACCATCGCCACCGGTGCCACCGGGTTCGAGCGGTGGGGCTTCGCACAGGGCTACGGGGCGCTGGTGACCGCGATGTACGGCGACCTGGAGCTGACCAACATCCTGCGTGACGCCCTCGACGGCAGCATCACTCCGGAGGAGGCCGCCGCGCAGATGGACGAGAGCGCCACCCAGCTCGCCGAAGGGCTCGGCTGACGCGTATGGGTCCCGACGGATCGCGCACCACCGCACCGGACTCCGGTCCGAACGCGGGGGCCGATCGGAGGCCGGCGTCGGCTCCCGCCTGGGAGCCGGCGCGGGGCCGCCGGCGCGGCCCGTCGCTGCGGGCCCGCGAGGCCCGGGCCGGGCTGGTGCTGGTCAGCCCGACGGTGCTGATCGTCCTGCTGGTCGTCGTGCTGCCGTTCCTCTGGACCATCCTGATCTCGTTCCAGCGGCTGCGGCTGATCGACCTGCAGAACGTCTTCGACATCACGCTGACCCTGCGCAACTTCGAGACCGTCCTGGGCAGTTCGGACCTGTGGGAGATGGTCCGCACGACGCTGATCTACAGCGTCGGCGGCACCATCCTGTCCGTCGGCGCCGGCCTCCTGACCGCGCTGGCGCTGCGGCAGCGGTTCCCGGGGCGCATGATCATCCGGGCGTTCGTCCTGGTGCCGTACGTGATCCCGGTGGTCTCCGCGGCGCTGGTCTGGCGGACCCTGCTCAACCCGCAGTTCGGGCCGGTGAACGTCTTCGGCGTGGAGGTGCTGGGTTGGGACCAGCCGATCGGGTTCCTCAGCGAGCGGTTCCACCGGGTGGAGGTGTTCGGCCTGGGCGTCGACCTGCCGATCGCCCTGATCACGGTCATCGTGTTCGAGGCGTGGAAGACCTTCCCACTGGCGTTCCTGTTCATCTTGGCCAGGCTGCAGGGGCTGCCACGCGATCTGGAGGAAGCGGGCCGGGTCGACGGCGCCACCCCGCTGCAGCGGTTCCGCTACGTCGTCGCGCCCCAGCTGTCCGGCGTCATCGCGCTGCTGGTGCTGCTGCGGTTCATCTGGACGTTCCAGAACTTCAACGACATCTACCTGTTGACCAGGGGCTCCGGCGGCACCGAGGTGGTGTCCGTGCAGGTCTACAACTACCTGATCTCGCGCAACGACGTCGGCGGCGCGGCCGCACTGGGCCTGCTGATGTCGGTCGTCCTGATCATCGCATTCGCCGTCTACTACCGCTACGGCGTACTGAAGCAGGAGTCGGAGGTCTAGGTGGCGTCGCGGGAACGGGTCGAGACCCGCGTGCTGAACGTAGCGCGGGTGGTGTGGTTGGCGATCGTGCTGGCCGGATGTGTCGTGCCCCTGCTGTACATGGTGCTGCTCTCGGTCCGGCCGCTGCAGGCGGTCCTGGCCGATCCGCTGGACATGCTGCCCAGCCTCAGCGAGCTGAACCTGGCCGCGTACGAGCGGGTCATCGCCTCGCCGGAGGACGGTGGCTACGGGCTGCTGTCGTTCTTCGGCAACTCGCTGATCGTGGCGCTGGGCTCGGTGGTGCTGACGGTGGCGCTGTCGGTGCTGGGCGCGTACGCCGCCACCCGGCTGCGCTTCCCGGGCAAGAACGTGATCAACACGTCGTTCTTCGCCGTCTACATGTTCCCCGGCATCGTGATGGCGATCCCGCTGTTCGTGCTGTTCTCGCGGCTGGGCCTGCGCGGTGAGCTGCCCGCGCTGATCATCATCTACCTGGCCTCGACGGTGCCGGTGTCGGTGTACATGCTGCGCAACTACTTCCGCTCCATCCCGCAGGGTCTCGAGGACGCGGCGATGGTGGACGGCTGCAACCGCAGCCAGGTGATCTGGCGGATCGTCCTGCCGCTGGCGATGCCGTCGATCGCCGCGACGTCGCTGTACGTCTTCATGATCGCGTGGAACGAGTACCTGTTCGCGCTGTTGTTCCTGCTGGAGAGCCGGGACAACTGGACGGTCTCGCTCGGTCTGGCGCAGTTGGACGACATCAGCGTGTCAGCGACGGTGCTGATGGCCGGCTCCGTCCTGCTCACGCTGCCGGTCGTCGTGCTGTTCTTCGCCGCCGAGCGGCTGTTGGTCGAGGGCCTGACGGCCGGAGCCGAGAAAGGATGACGATGAGCGACGACCACGACGCGCCGGTGCGTCTGCTGGTGCTGGGTGCCGGGAACCGGGGCGGGCACGCCTACGCCGGCTGGTGCCTGGACAATCCGGGCGCCGCGACGGTGACCGGGCTCGCCGACCTGGACGACGAGCGCCGCGCCAGCGTCGGCGACGCGCACGGCGTCGCGCCGGAGCACCGGTACGGCGACTGGCAGGCCGCGCTGGCACAGCCCGGCCCGTGGGACGCGGTGATCGTCACGACGCCGGACCGCACCCACGTGGATCCCACCGTGCGCGCCCTGGAGCTGGGCTACGACGTCCTGCTCGAGAAGCCGATAGCGCCGACGTCGAGCGAGCTCGACCGGCTGGTCGCCGCGGCCAAGGACCGGCCCGGCGCCATCACCGTCTCGCACGTCATGCGCTACACGCCGTTCTTCACCACGCTGCGCAGGCTGCTCCAGGAGGACCGCATCGGCGACCTGCAGGGCATCCAGCACGCGGAGAACATCGCGTACTGGCACTTCGCGCACAGCTACGTACGCGGCAACTGGCACCGCACCGACCGGTCCAGCCCGATGCTCCTGGCCAAGGCCTGCCACGACCTGGACATCCTTCGCTGGTTGGTCGACTCCCCGTACGTCGCGGTGTCGTCTTTCGGCGACCGGCGGCACTTCCGCATCGAGAACGCGCCGGCCGGCTCCACCGACCGGTGCATCGACGGCTGCGCGGTCGCCGCCAGCTGCCCCTACAACGCCGAGCGCTTCTACGTCGAGCAGCTCGCCGGTGTGGAGACCTGGCCGGTCAGCGTCATCACCAAGGACCCGTCGCCGGAGGGCCGGATGCGGGCGCTGCGCGAGACCGACTACGGCCGCTGCGTGTACCGCATGGACAACGACGTCGTCGATCACCAGACCACGTCACTGCGGTTCGCCAACGGGGTGACGGCGTCCCTCGTGGTGTCCGCGTTCACGCGACAGAACACTCGCATCATCACGCTCATGGGCAGCCACGGCGAGATCAACGCCGACCTGGAGACCGGCCGCATCAAGATCATGCCGTTCCGGGACGCGTCGCCCGACATCGCCGGCCGGCAGGTCGACAGCGGCAGCACCATGCAGGTGGGCGAGGGTGCGACCGGCTACGTGGAGGAGATCCCAGAGCCGCGAGGCGGGCACTCCGGCGGTGACGCCGCGCTGATGGCCGACTTCGTCGAACGGACCCGACGGCGGCGGGCCGGCCTGCCGGTGGAGGCCGCGCCGAGCGCGTTCGAGGAGAGCCTCGAGAGCCACTGGGTGGCCTTCGCCGCCGAGCGCTCCCGCCAGAACGGCACCGTCGAGTACCTGTGAACAGCGCCGTCCCCGCCGACAACCGGCCGAACCTGCTGCTGATCACCACCGACCAGCAGCGCCGTGACACGCTGGGTCCGAGTGCGCCGCGCTTCCTGCGCACGCCGCACCTTGACCAGCTGGCCCACGAGGGTGTCCGGTTCGACGCGGCCTACGCCTCGACGCCGGTGTGCGTGCCGTCCCGGGTGTCGCTGCTGACCGGACAGTCCAGCCTGCGCCACGGGATGACGCACAACGGCGCCACCTCGTCGGTCCTGTCGCCGGGCGCGCCCACGCTGCCCGCGCGGCTGTCCGCGCTGGGCTACGCCACCGTCGGCATAGGGAAGATGCACTTCAGCCCGCCGCGCGCGCACCACGGCTTCGAAGAGCTGGTCCTGCCCGACGACTACTACCGGCACGCCAGCCGGACCGCCGTCGCCGCGATGCGCCACGGACTGGGCCAGAACGAGCTGTACCCCGGCATGGCTACGGTCCCGGAGGCGGCGACGCTGACCTCGTGGCTGTCCGAGCAGGCCGTCGAGCACATCCGGCACCGCCGCGACCCCACCCGCCCGATGTTCATGTGGCTGTCCTACTCCAAACCGCACCCGCCGCTGGACCCGCCGGAGCCGTACTACTCGATGTACCTGTCCGCGCCGATCCCGGAGCCGGTGGTCGGCGACTGGGCCGGCGACGATGCCCCGGCGGCGTTCCTGCGCCAGCGCCACCGCGGCTCGTTCGACCAGCTCGACCCGGACACCGTCAAGGCCGCCCGGGCGGCCTACTACGGGCTGGTCACGCAGATCGACTACAACCTGGGCCGAGTGCTCGCGGCCCTGCAGGACATCGGCGAGCTGGGGCGGACGCTGATCGTCTTCACGTCCGACCACGGCGAGTTCCTCGGCGACCACGGCACCGGCAACAAGGTGTTCTTCCACGAGGTGTCCGCGGGCGTGCCGATGATCGTCCGGCCGCCGGCGGGTGCGTCACCGTTCCCGCCCGGCACGGTCGTGCGGACCCCCGTCACGCTGGCCGACGTGCTCCCGACGTTCGTCCAGGCGGCCGGCGGCACCGTCGGCGACGACGTCGACGGGGTCGACCTCGTGTCGCTGGCGGCGGCGCCTTCCCCGTCACGGATGGTGACCGGCATCGCCAGCGGCGACGGCGGGCCGCCCGGCGTGCCGTACTACCTGGCCGTCACCGACGGCCGGCACAAGTACATCTGGTACCCGGAAGGTCCGGCCGAGCAGCTCTTCGACCTGGAGAACGATCCGGAGGAACGGTCCGACCTGGCCCGCTCGGCCGATCCGGCCGATCCGGCCGAGCTGGGCCGGTGGCGGGAGCGGTTGGTCGCGGCTGTTCGCGACGGCGGCGGCGAGCGCTACCTCGACGGCGGCCGGCTCCCGGCGGTGCCGGCGATGGGTGACACCCCCGCGGAGCAGCGCGCGACCGCCTGGCCCGGGTACCACACCGACGCGTTCCACCTGGACGTGCGGCACTGATCACGACAGTGCGGCGGGCAGTCCGAACGCGGGGAAGAGTTCCGGCGCGAACGTGGTGATCTCCGCTATCCGGCCGTCCTCGGCCCGCAGCACGTCGAGCTTGAAGGCCTCGAAGACGGTGCCGCCGCGTGCCCGGAGGTAGCACGCGGCGGCCGGCAGCCGGTTCGCCGCCGTGGGCAGCAGCCGCCAATCGCCGAGCCCGTCCGATCCGAAGGCCAGCTCCTGCAGCGGCGCCAGTGCCCCCCAGCCGTCGTAGCAGACCGGCTGTGGCGGCATGGTGACGCGGATGTCGTGCCTGGCGAGCTCCGCCATGCCGGCCGGGTCAGGGTTCTCGTTGAGCGCGACGTAGCGGCGCAGCAGGTCGCGTTCGTCGGCACTGAGGCCGGTGCGGGCCGTATGGTCGGGCGCCGGGCGTCGCTCCCGCAGCGTCGTCCGGGCCCGCTGCAACGCGCTGGTGACGGCCGGCACGGTCGTGTCGAGGATCTCGGCGGTCTCGGCCGCCGACCAGCCGATGACGTCGCGCATCACCAGTACCGCGCGCTGCTGGGCGGGCAGCAGCTGGATGGCGGCGATGAACGCCAGCTCGATGGTCTCCCGCCCGACGACGACGGCGTCCGGTCGCTCCGCGCTCGGGGCGAGCTCGTCCAGCAGCCGATCCGGGTACGGCTGGAGCCAGGGCAGGTCGGCGAAGGAGTGCGGCTCCTCCGGCCGTCGCGCGCGGCGGCGCAGCAGGTCCAGGCAGGCGTTCGTGGCGATGCGGTAAAGCCAGGCGCGGACGTTGGTGCCGGCGTAGAAGCTGTCCCGCTTGGTCCACGCCCGCAGCAACGTCTCTTGCAGGAGGTCGTCGGCCTCGTCGAACGAGCCGAGCATCCGGTAGCAGTGCACGTGGAGCTCGCGGCGGTACCGCTCGGTCAGCGCGGCGAAGTCGTCCTGGGCGAGATCCATCCGGCTCATTGTGCGCGATTCTCGGCCGGACCGATGACTCCGGGTGCCGCGCGTCGTTACACCCATCGACCGACCTCACCGAGGAGGAACTCATGAACACCGTGGTCCTTGACATCAGCATCTCCCTCGACGGCTACGTGGCGGCCGCGGGACGCACTGCCGAAGCACCGCTCGGCGCCGGCGGCGAGCGCCTGCACGAGTGGGCGTTCGGCCGCGACGAACAGAGCAGGGCCCTGCTGCGCGAAGCCGTCAGCGGGCTCGGCGCGGTGATCACCGGGCGCCGGAACTACGACGACTCCATCGCCTGGTGGGAAGCCGACGGCCCGTCCGGCCCGGCCCGGCGGCCCACCTTCGTCGTCACCCACGCGGCGCCCGAACGGTCGCCTGAGGACGGCGTGTACACATTCGTCACCGGCGGCATCGAGGACGCCCTGGAGCAGGCCTCCCGCGCCGCCGGCGACCAGGTCGTCGCCGTCATGGGCGGCGCGGACCTCGCCCAGCAGTACCTGGCGGCCGGCTTGGTCGACGAGATCTCGCTGCACGTCGTCCCGGTGCTGTTCGGCGCCGGCACGCGGCTGTTCGGTGATCTGCCCGGCGGCCACGTCGAGCTCGAGACCGTCGGCGTCGTGGCGGCACCGAGCGCGACGCACACCCGGTTCAGGGTGATCAGGTGACCGGCAGCCCGGCGGCCCGCAGCGACAGGTAGCGCCGCTCGGGAAGGCTGGCCGTCATCCGGGCGGCGCGCTGGTACGCCTCTCGCGCCGCGCCGGTCTCACCGGCCAGCTCGAGCAGGTGCCCGCGAACGGCGTCGAGCCGGTGCGTGTGCGCCATCCGGTCGTCGTCGTCCAGGGTGCCCAGCAGCGCCAGGCCGGCCCGCGGACCGTGCACCATGGCGACGGCGACCGCCCGGTTGAGTGTCACGACCGGCCCCGGCGACACCTTCTCCAGTACCTCGTACAGGGCCAGGATCTGGGCCCAGTCGGTGTCCGCGGCCGTCGGTGCCTCGTCGTGCACGGCGGCGATGGCGGCCTGCAGCTGGTACGGGCCGATCGGGCCGTGGCCCAGCGTGGCGGTGAGCAGGCCGACGCCCTCGGCGATCTGGTCGTGGTCCCACCGCTCGCGGTTTTGCTCGGCCAGCGGGATCGGCGTGCCGTCCGGCCTGGTGCGGGCGGCCCGGCGCGCGTCGGTGAGCAGCATCAGCGCCAGCAGCCCGATCACCTCGCCGGCGTCGGGAGCCAGCCGCCGCAGCATGCGCGTGAGCCGGATCGCCTCGGCGGTGAGATCGGTGCGCTGGGTCCGTTCGCCGCCGCTGGCGGTGTAGCCCTCGTTGAAGATCAGGTACAGCACGTGCATGACGACCTGCAGCCGCTCCGCGCGCTCCGCCGGCGGCGGTAGGCCGAACCGGGCGCCGCTGCTCTTGAGCTTCTGCTTGGCCCGGCTGATGCGCTGCCCGATGGTGGGCTCGGGTACGAGGAACGCGCTGGCGATCTCCGCCGTCGTCAGGCCGCCGACCGCGCGCAGCGTCAGCGCCAGCTGTGCCGGCAGCGGCAGATCGGGGTGGCAGCACAGGAACAGCAGCGTGAGCGTGTCGTCGGTCTGGACGGCCGCACCCGGCTCGGCCAGCGTCGCGACCGTCTCCTCCCGGCGCCGCCGCGCCTCCTCGCTGCGAACCTCGTCGACGAACCGGCGCGACGCGACCGTCACCAGCCACGAGCGCGGGCTGTCCGGGACCCCGTCGCCCGGCCACTGCGTCGCCGCCGCCAGCAGCGCCTCCTGGACAGCGTCCTCGCACGCGTCGAACTGTCCGTACCGGCGCACGAGCACACCGAGGACCTGCGGCGCGGCAGTGCGCAGCAGGTCCTCGATGGTCGTGGCCGGCATGGTCACATGTCCGGCGGCTCGTCCATGGCGTGCCGGACCTCCACCCGGCCGGCGTACGTGGCGATGCGCCCGGCGATCTCCAGCGCCCTCGCCTCGTCCTCGACGTCGACCACCCAGAAGCCGACCAGCGACTCCTTGGCCTCGGCGAACGGGCCATCGGTGACGACGGGGACGCCGTCCTCCAGCGTCACCAGCTTCGCCGTGCTCGCGTCGGCGAGACCCTGCTGGAAGACGAGCTCCCCGGACTCCTGGAGGTCCTTGTCCAGCTGGATCATGAAGGCGATCATCTCCTCGATCCATTCCTTCGTCTGGCTCGCGAGCATGGTCTCGGCGTCGCCGAACATCATGATCATGTACTTCACACGATCTCCCATCGGTTGCGGGCACCCGGGCGGGCCCTCTCGTCTTGTGGTCGGATCCGGCGCGCCGTTCTCGACAGGTCGCGTCAGATGTCGCCGGGGGCGTCCTCGCACCGCACGCCCTGCATGGCGTCCAGGGCCGCGCGGGCGGCGTCGTCGACCGGGATGAGCGTGGGTATCGGCTCGGCGTCGCCAAGCGTGATCCAGGCCGTGAACGCGTACGGCCGCTTCGCGTCGCCGATGGCGTGGCCACCGCAGCGCAGCACGTCGAAGTGGACCCGGCGCTCGGCCGACCCGGCCGCGGCGGCGGGATCGGCGGTCACCGTGAACAGGACACTGCCGCGGACGTCGTGGATGACCGCCGGTTCGGCGGAGCCGTCGATGCGGCTGACGGTGAGCACGCCGCTCAGCGTCGCGTCCGGCTGGCTCGCCAGCGGGCTGAGCGTCAGGTCGACCGCGGCGCCGAGCACCTGTGCGCCGCAGTCGGTGCGCAGCAGCCGGTCCAGCGTGCCGTTGGGATGCGGCAGGTCCAGCTCCAGCTCGTGCTCCGTGCCGTCCGCGGCCTCGGCGACCAGCGCCACCGACGCCGGCCCGGTGCTGGACGCGACGCCGTCCGGGCAACGCGCGGTGCCGTACTCGAGCTGCAGGTCGCGCGGCGTGGTGCCCGGCGGGATGGTGGAGTCGAACGATTGCGGACCCGTGGCCTCGAACGAGTCGCTGAGTAGCTCCGCGGACGTGATGCGCACGTCCTGGGTGCCGTGGTTGGTGACCGCGATGACGACGAGCCCCGGGCGGTTGAACGAGCGGCGGATCTCCGCGGTCGCGGTCAGGTCCGGGGCCTCCGCCCGGTCGGTCGGCGCGTCGGTGGTGCCACGGTCGCCGTCGTCGTCGGACCAGGCGAGGCCTGCCGCGACCGCACCGCCGGCGACCACCACCACCGCCAGCGCGGCGCCCCAGCCGAGCCGCCCACGTCTCATTCCCCGATTGTGCCCCGCGCGGTCACCCCCCGCACCTCCCGAAATGATCACGTTCAGCAGGATCACCCGAGCCTCACCATGATTGCGAGCATGGTGTGACACGAGATCTCGTGCTGAACGTGATCATTTCGGGTTCACCGGCCGGAGCGCGTGGAGATTCCCATGTGCCGGCAGCGAGTCAGGGGGAGGGGACGGGGAGAGGG
>NZ_SMKZ01000028.1 GCF_004349065.1 Jiangella asiatica | reverse complement strand
CCCTCACCGGGCTCGGCTGGACCGCCCTCAACCTCGGCCACCTCGGCTGCTGCCACCCCACCTGCCTCGCAACCAGCCAGACCAGCAGCACCGACACCGGCTCCGACACGACCACCGCCGCGAGCGATAGTGCAGGTGCCGGCGGCAGGTTCAGCCGGGGCGACCCCGCCACCGCGGGCACAGGCGACCCTGACAGGGCACGCGCGCCCGTGAACGCGACCGTGAGGACGAGCGGCGTCCTCCGGCTCGCAAAGCGTCGGGGAAGGGCAGCGACGGTTCTGGCCACAGTGCCCGTGACCGCCCTTGCCGGTGCCGACGACCAACCCGGCTGGCTCGACGGGTACGGACCCATCACCGCCACCACCGCCCGGCGCATCGCCGCCGACGCCACCCTGCGCCGACTCCTCACCGACCCGACCACCGGAGAGGTCCTCGAGTACGGGCACACCACCTACACGCCCCCGGCCGCACTGGCCGCATTCGTCACCGCCCGCGATGCAACGTGCCGGTTCCCCACCTGCGCCCGACCCGCCACCGAAACCGACATCGACCACCAGATCCCCTACCACCACGGCGGCACCACCGGCGCGGCCAACACCTGGGCCCTGCACCGCACCCATCACCTGAATCGGACCCACCACGGCCACACCATTCACACCACCCCGACCACACCACCTGGTGGACCACCCCCGCCGGCCACACCTACCCCACCGAACCCGAGGCCATCGGACTCGTCCGCACCACCCAGGACTCAGCCGGCCCCCCACCCTTCTGACGCCACCATTCCGCTGCCGCGGACGACTTCGCCGGCCGTCCTCGTCGTACAACCACACCCGGGCACCAGCTGCGTTGGGCGGTGTGCCGCCGGAGCCGCAGGTGTGACGGACTCGCCACCCGGCCGAAAAATGGGCTATGACGATGCTCGGGTTCGTGCTGGCCGGAGCCTGGCCTGGCACGCGCGCGGCCAGCAAGATGAGCGATAGTGCGGGAGAGGGGACTTGAACCCCTACGTCCGAGGACACCAGGACCTAAACCTGACGCGTCTACCATTTCCGCCACTCCCGCGCAGCGGCAATCGTAGTCGACAGCGCGGTCCCGACAACGTGGCGCGGCGTCAGGGGAGGGACCAGGTCATCGCGAGCGGCTGCATGCCCTGCCCGGTGACGGTGGCCGAGCCGTCGGCGTCGACGGAGAGGATGAAGCTGGCGCTCTGCGAGATCTGCGACTGGACGATCTCCGAACCGCCCGGGATGGTGCCCAGGCCGTCGGCCTCGATGACGACGGAGAAGCCGGGGTTGGCGGACATCGTCTGGGTGCAGCTGATGGTCGCCAGCGCGACGGCGCCGTACTCGGTGGTGAGCCAGTGGATGTCGTCGGGGCTCTCGACGGCGCAGGTGCGCGAGACACTGCCGAACTCCGGTGGGGCGGTGTCGAGCTGCAGGCCGTGCTGGGGGAGCCGGGTCACGCCGTCAGCGTTGGTGAGGTCGATCCGCTCCGGCTCGACGCCGGTCTCGCCGTACTCGACCAGGGCGTCGAGCGCCTCCAGGCCCCGCGTGACGGTGTCCTCGTCAGCGACGACGGCGTCACCGTCGTCGCTGGTGACCGGTGCGGTGATCGACGTCTGGGCGGTGGGCTGAACGGCGATGCTGGCCAGCCACGGCGACGCGGCGTCCTCGCGGGTCAGCAGGTACCACGGCGGCGCGGCCCCGTCGGCGGGTTCGCCGGTGACGACGGCCCACATCGGGTAGGCGTCGACCTGCGGCGAGAGCACGGTGCCGGGGACGACGGCAGCCGGTTCGGCGGGAACGCCGGGCTCCGCGGTGCCCGTGGTCAGCTGCTGCTCGAAGGCGAACTGCGTCGTCTCCAGCAGCGTGCCACCGGCGACCTCGGCCAGCAGCGTGCCGTCGAGGGTGGACGCGGCCTCTGCGCTGGTCTCGCTGTAGAGCGTGAAGAACTCCGCGGCCCGGTCCGCGGTGATGGCCGGGATCGTCGAGGCGCGGTCGGCCTCGGTGATCTCCTCAGGAACCTGCGCGCAGGCGGTCACCAGCCCGGACAAGGAGAGGCCGAGGACGACCGCGACCCGTGCGGTCGGCTTCGGCGGTGGCGGCGGCGCGGGCGGCGGAGGCGTGCGCTTCGGCAGCGGGCGCTTTGGCAGCGGCGTGACGGTCGCGATCTTCTCCGGCTCCGGCTCGCCGTCCGCTGGCTTGGCACCGTCGCCGTCCCCGTCGGGCGGGGTCGGCCGGTCAGCGTCGTCGGCTTTGTCTTCGTCCTCGTCCTTGTCCGCCGGTTCCGGGGAAGAGACGACGGTGAGCGCACGCTTGCGCCGCCGTCGGCGCAGCCAGAGGACGAGCACGCCGCCGGCGACCAGCAGCAGTCCGGCGACCCCGACCAGGATGGCGGTCAGGAACAGTCCGTCGATCTCGGCGTCGATGCCGAACGACACGTCCAGGGCCGCGGCGGCCGACGGTGTGGTGACGACGACCCGCAGCGGCTCGTCGGTCAGCTCGAACGCGACCGCCTGGCGGCCCGCGCCGGACGCGCTCTCCTGCCACCAGTCCAGGTCACCGGGTGCGGCCGCCGGACCGGCTCCGGTGCCCAGGCCGGTGCCGGGGTCGTCCTCCGCGCCGAGGTCCTCGTCGTTCTCGGACCCGGTGCCCGGGTCCGTCTCGAATCCGGGACCGGGCTCGGTCTCCAGCCCCGAGCCGGGTTCGGTCTCCAGTCCCGAGCCGGGTTCGGTCTCGAGTCCCTGGCCGGGCTCCGTCCCCGACCGCGACACGGACTCCGTCTCGAATCCGGCGCCGGGCTCGGTCTCGAAGCCAGGCGTGGGTTCGGTTTCCAGGCCTGGGCCGGGCTCCGTCTCCTGGCCCGATCCCGGCTCGTCGTCCGCGCCTCCGCTGTCGTCGGGCGTGGAGTCCGCGATCGTGATCTCGCCGCGCGGGGTGAGGTCGGTGATGGTCTGCTGTGCCACGCCCTCCAGGTAGGAGTCGACGTGGATGCGGTGCGCGAGGCCGACGAACGTCTCGATGTCGCCGGCGTCGGCGCTGACGTGCAGGACCGGCCCGGTGACCGAGGCCAGGTCCACCGCCGTGGCGATGACCGGGCTGTCAGTGGCGACATCCCTGCGGACGAGCTCGACGGTGTCGTCGGGGCCGACGTAGACCGCGGCGGCCCCGCCGGCCAGCAGCGGCGGCGTGCCGAGGACGATCAGTGCGACACCGAGGACGGTCCGCAGGCCGGGGCGCCTCACGCCGCGTCGAGCCCGAGATCCCGCCGGAGCTTGGCGACGTGGCCGGTGGCGCGGACGTTGTACATGGCCTTCTCGACACGCCCGTCGGCGTCGATGACGAACGTGGAGCGGATGACGCCAGTGACGGTCTTGCCGTACAGCTGCTTCTCGCCGTAGGCGCCGTACGCCGTCAGCATCTCGCGACTCTCATCCGACAGCAACGGGAACGTCAGCGCGTCGTGCTCACGGAACTTCGCCAGCTTGGCCGGCGGGTCTGGCGAGACTCCGACGACGGCGTACCCGGCGGCCTGCAGCGACGCGAGGTTGTCGCGGAAGTCGCAGGCCTGCTTGGTGCAGCCGGGAGTCATGGCGGCCGGATAGAAGTAGAGGACGACGCGCTGCCCGCGGTACGAGGACAGCGACACGGTCGATCCGTCGGCATCGGGCAACGAGAACTCGGGCGCTGGATCGCCCGGGGAGAGTCGCGACACAGTCACGGACACACCGTATCCACATTCCCTGAGCGCGTGGCATCGGTACGGTAGTTCCGTCACCGCCCGACCAGGAGGTACAGGTGAGCTCGACCGATCCCGCGCTGCCGGCGCCCCGGCACGAGGTGCCGGGACGCCATCGGCAGCCGGTGCCGCTCGCGCCCGAGGTCCAGGCCGAGATCGACCGGCGTGGCCGCAGCGCCGCGCAGATCCAGCGTGACATCGCCGCGCGCACCGAGCGGCTCGCCGCCAACGTCGACGAGCTGAGCGCCCGCCTGGCACCGTCGCGGCTGGTCAAGGACGGGGTGGCCGGTGTGAAGGCACGGGTCACCACGCGCGATGGCAACCCTCGTTTCGAGGTCCTGGGCGCCATCGCCGGCGCCGCCGTCGTGGTGGGGCTGCTGTTGTGGCGGGCGCGGCGGCGCTGAGACCCGATTGAGCACGTAGTCTGTGCTGTTGTGACGCCCCAGGACCCCGACAAGCTGCCCATCCGGATGCTGCACGACCGCGTGCTCGTCTCGCTCGACGGCGAGGAGGGCGAGCGCCGCTCGTCGGCCGGCATCGTCATACCCGCCACGGCCGCCATGGGCCGGCGGCTGGCCTGGGCTCGGGTGGTGGCACTCGGCGCGAACGTGCGCACCGTCGAGGTCGGCGACCGCGTGCTGTTCGACCCCGACGAGAAGGCCGAGGTCGAGGTGCGCAGCGAGACCTACGTGCTGCTGCGGGAGCGCGACCTGCACGCCGTCGCCGCCGAGCGCCTCTCCGACGGCCAGACCGGCCTGTACCTGTAGCGGCAGTCACCTGTCACGGTGCCGGCTCAGGCGTCGGCCAGCTCCTCGGTCAGCGTCTCGACAGCGGCCCGCTGCAGGTCCGGCTCGACCTTCCGCACCTTGACCATCTCCAGGATCATTTGGTCGTCGCCGACCTGGGTGGTGCCGCCGCCGGAGACCTCGACGAAGGTGATGACGACCCAGCGCCCGCCCTGGCCGAAGCTATAGGTCGGGTTGTCCCACTCCAGCTCGGGGAACTTCGCCAGCGGGCCGCACGGGTCGGCGACCACGACGTCGACGGCGTCGTCACCGGCGACCGACGGCTCGGTGAGGGTGGCCGTCTTCGGGTTCTCGGCCCCGCACTCGCTCGGCTCCGGTTCGCCCCGGACCACGACCTGGCCGGACGCCGTCGCCGTCTCGAGGTCCTCCAACCAGGCCGACGCGTCGTCCTCGGCGTCGAACTCGAGGATGTCGAGCGCGACCCGGGTGGCGAGCTCCTCGCTCTCGGGGAGGCAGAAGTCGGCGTTCCACGCGGCCGCCGGCCGGGCGCCTGAAGCGTCGGTGCTCGGCGTCCCGAACCACTCCGCGCCGGCGACGAGGTTCTGGTCGCTGGCGTCGAAGACCTCCGGCGGCTCCTCCGAGCTGCAGTCCTTCGCGCCGTCGAAGTCCGCGGCGAGCGCCTCGAGGGCCATCAGCAAGGGGTCACCGGACTCGTCCTCGGTCGGCTCGGTGCTGGACGCGTTCGACGGCGCCCCGCTCCCGGCGGCCGCGGGGCTGGAGTCGTCGCCGGCCGGGGAGTCGTCGTCGCCGCAACCGGCCAGCAACAGGGCCGCGGTGGTGAGGGACAATGTCGTCACACAAGCACGCTTACCGTTGGTCACGGGCGCAGAGTCTACGTGTCGCCGGTGGCGTGAGCCCCTACCATCGTTGACGTGCCTGGTGAGCCCGAGAACTCGTCGCGTGCCCACCGGGCCGAGGACGCCCTGGACGCGCTGGCGCAGCGCTCGCGCGAGAGCGCAAGCACCCGGCTGCGGCGGGTACGGCTCACCGCGCTGCCTATCGTCCAGTCCGCCGTCGGCGCCGCACTGGCCTGGTGGATCGCGACGCTGCCGCCGATCGACCACGCCCAGCCGTTCTTCGCGCCGATCGCCGCGCTGATCGTGCTCGGCGGCGGGCTGGGCCAGCGGATGCCGCGGGTGCTCGAGCTGGTCGGCGGGGTGGCGCTGGGCGTGCTGGTCGGCGACCTGCTGGTTGCCTGGATCGGCGCGGGCGTCATCCAGATCGCGCTCGTCGTCACGTTGGCGATGGTCGTGGCGGTGCTGGTCGGCGGCGGGCCGCTGATCGTCACCCAGGCGGCGGCCTCGGCGGTGCTCGTCGTGACGCTGGTGCCGCCGGTGGACGGGCCGACCATCAACCTGGACCGGTTCGTGGACGCGCTGGTCGGCGGCATCGTCGGGTTGGTGATCAGCGTGCTGCTGCTGCCGCTGAACCCGGTCTCGGCCGCCCGGCGGCAGATCGACCCGCTGTTGACGACGCTCGCGGAGCTGGTGGAGGAGGTCGCCGACGCGCTGGTCGCCCGCGACCGCGCGGCCGCGACCAAGGCGCTGGAGCGGGCCCGGGAGACGCAAGGCGACGTCGACGCCATGCACTCCGCGCTCGAGGGCGCCAACGAGGTGGCCCGCGTCGCACCGGTGCGCTGGCGCGAGCGCGGCCACCTCGGCGCCTTCCTCGACGTCGCGGTGCCGGTTGACCACATGACCAGGAACGTGCGGGTCCTGTGCCGGCACGCCATCAGCCTGCTTCAGCGGGACGAGCCGGTGCCGCGCGAGGTGCCGCAGTCGCTGCGCGCGCTGGGCGGCGCGCTCCGGCTGCTCCGCATCGACCTGGATCGCGGCGACGAGCCACGGGAGAGCAGGCTGTCGGCCGTCGCGGCGGCGCAGATGGCTACCGAGGCGCTGGAGCACACCGGTGGCTTCGCCGGGCAGGTGGTCGTCGCCCAGGTCCGGTCGCTGGCCGTCGACGTTTTGCTCGCCGCCGGACTCAGCCGCGACGAGGTACAGGAGCTCCTGCCCGGCCTGCCCGAGGGCCCGGTCAGCTACGGCTGACGGCGGTCAGCTCGGAAGTGGGTGGGCCTGGTCGAGCATGGGGGCGAGCAGGTCGCCGTCCTCGTCGAGCCTGGCCAGCACGTCCTCGATGTCGAACCGCAGCGGCAGCCGGCTCTTCGCCGTCGATCGGGCGCCCTGCTCGACCTCGTCCCAAGTGACCGGGGTCGAGACGGTGGGCTCGGTGCGGCCGCGGACGGAGTACGGCGCCACTGTGGTCTTCGCGGCATTGTTCTGGCTCCAGTCGATGAACACCTTGCCGCCGCGGGCTGCCCGCTCCATCCGCGAGATGACCAGCTTCGGGTGGTCGCGCTCCAGTCGCTGCGCCAGGCCACGCGCGTAGGCGCTGACCTCGTCGTCGGTGGCCCCGCGATCGAGCGGCACGTACATCTGCATGCCTTTGGACCCGCTGGTCTTGGGGTACGACGGGAGCCCGGCGTCGTCGAACAGCTCGCCGAGCAGCAGCGCCACCTGGCAGCACTGGATGATGTTGGCCGGCTCACCGGGGTCGAGGTCGACCACCAGCCGGTCGGGGTTCGTGCCCCGGCCGTCCTCGTCGACCGTCCACTGTGGCACGTGGATCTCCAGCACCGCGAGGTTGGCCAGCCACACCAGGGTGGGGAGGTCGTCGGCCATGACGTAGACGACGGTGTCGCGGTCCTTCGTGCTGCCCGGTGACGGCAGCTCGGCCGTGCGCACCCACGGCGGGGTGCCGCGAGGTGCGTTCTTCTCGAAGAAGCTGTCCTCGGAGACGCCGTTCGGCCAGCGCTTGCGGGTGACCGGCCGGTCCTCGAGGTGGGGGAGCAACACCGGCGCTACCTGCGTGTAGTACTGGATGATCTCGCCCTTGGCGGTTCCAGTTTCCGGATACAGCACCTTGCCGAGGTTGCTCAGCGCCAGCTTCCGGCCTTCGACCTCGACGGTGACCTTGCTCGATCCCATGCCCGCAGTCTTGCCGATGCCGGCGAGACGATCCAGCATGACCCTCGTGGTCTCGGAGGTTCGAACGGTTCTCGCCCGGCATCTGCCCGGGTACGACGTGCGGTCGGTGACCCGACTGGGCGCCGGGTTGGGCAACGTCGCGTACGACGTCAACGGTGAGCTGGTGGTGCGAGCCGCCCAGGACGCCGGCGACGCGGAGCGGGAGGCGGCGCTGCTGGAGTTCGTCGCACGCGTGTCCCCGCTGCCGGTGCCCGAGCCGGTCTTCGCCGACGGTGGGTTCCTGGCCTACCGCAGGCTGCCCGGCGCGCCGCTGAACCGGCACCCGGTCGCGCGTCCGGCGGCGCTGGCCGTGCCGCTGGCGCAGCTGCTCGGCGCCCTGCACACGGTCCCGGTCGCCGACGTCACGGGGCTGGTGGACGTCGACGACGAACCGCCGGCCTCCTGGCTGGACGAGGCCGCGTCGTCGTACCGCGAGGTGGCGGCGGCCGTGCCGGACACGATGAAGCCACGGATCGAGGCCTTCCTCGAGGCACCGGCACCTCGGCCGCTGGTGGAGCCGGCGTTCTGCCACAACGACCTGGGGACGGAGCACGTGCTGGTCGACACCGGAGTGAACGCGGTCACCGGCGTCATCGACTGGAGCGACGCCGCCATCGCCGACCCTGCGCACGACCTCGGCCGGCTGCTGCGCGACCTCGGCCCGGACGTGTTCGCGGCGATCGCCGACTCCTACGCAGGCCGGTACGGCGGCCGGTTCGACGACGAGGTGCGCCGGCGGGCGGTCTTCTACGCGCGGTGCACCGTGCTGGAGGACATCGCCTACGGTCTCGGCGACGGGCCGGAGCACTACGCCCGGCTGGGCCTGGAACACCTGGGCTGGACGTTCGGCTGAGCGTCGATCGTCAGCCAGCCGGGTCCGGCGTCGGGGTGGGCGTGGGCGTCGGTGTCGCCGCGTCGGTGGGCGTCACGTACGGCACCGGTGCCGGGCTGGACGACCCGCCGAGGAGGCACAGCGCCAGCTCCAGTGGCGAGAGGTCGATCTCGAGGCAGAGCTCGTCCTCGGTGTCGGGGTTCTCAGAGTCCTCGTCCGCCGGCTTCTCCGGCGTCGCCGTCGGGCTGCCGGCCGTCGGCGACGACGTCGGGTCGTCCTCCTCGTCCGGCGACGGCGAGTGCGTCGGGTCGTCCGGTGGCGTGATGCCCGGCGACACCGGGGAGTCGTCCTCGGCGTCGGGTGAGGAGGAGGGGGAGCCATCGGGGTCGTCGCCGCCGGGACCGTCGGTCTCGCCGCCATCGGTCGGGTCGGGCGAGCCGTCGTCGCCGGGGCCGGAGGGCGTGTCGTCGTCGCCGGGGCCGTCGGTCTCGTCGGACCCGCCGGAGCCCTCGGACCCGCCGGGCCGGTCGCTGTCGCCGTTGTCGCCGTCGGCGCCGGAGCCGCCGCCCTCGGTGGGCTGGTCGCCGTCAGGGCCGGAGGCATCGGGATCGCCGGAGCCGGACGACGTGCCGGGCTCGTCACCCGGGGAGGCGATCACCTGCGGGCCGACGCCGAGGTCGCCGATGCCGAGGGCATGGTCGATGGTCGGGACGAGCAGGTTGCCCAGCGTGATGCCGATCGTGGCGGTGAACGCGCAGACGATGACGGCCGGGTAGCGGCGGACCCTGGCGACGACCCAGTCGCCGGCAGAGCGGCGCGGGACGCCGAAGCGGGGACCGGCCGCCCTGGCACCGTAGCCAGTTCGGCGTCCCCTTGGCTTCTCTTGCCTGGCCCTGCTGATCGACCGAGATCCTTTCCGACTCCTGGGGGATCCAGCGGAATTCAGCCGAACAGGCTAGAGATCGCCCCAGTTGCGTAACCCTACTCAGGGCCCATGGGGTCGCAAAGTGCCTTTCGCAGAATTCGTCAGTTCAGTCCGGGGAGGGGGTACGTTCGGCCGGTAGACAAGACTCGGATCCTGCGGCACAGGCCCTCTGGCCTGCGCGTATGTGCGTCGCTCGGCGAGTGGACGGCAGGGGCGCGGGGCGGCCGGCGGCCGGTGCGGCGACTGGTCGAATGCCCGAAATCAGCTGGTTCATGACATTTATACCTTGGGGGGTGGCATGTCGCGCTGGAGTGTGGTCACGCCGCTGTGACACATGTGCCGCAGCGTGGCCGCCTGTACGAACGACGCCGCTGCTCTCCGGTCGGCGGTGGCGGCCCGGCCATCCACGGCAAGGTGGAACGCGAGCGTCAGTACCAGCCGAGCTCGCGCAAGCGGGAATCGCCTAGGCCGAACGCGTGTCCGATCTCGTGGCCGAGCACCTTGCGCACCCGTGCCGCCACGTCTTCCCGAGTCGCGCTGACGCGCAGGATCGGCACCCGGTACAGCTCGATGCGGTCCGGCAGGCTGCCCGGCACCCGGCCGCCGATGCGGGTGCGTGCGACGCCGTGGAACTGGCCGAGCAGCAGCCCGGTGCCCGGCCGGTCCCGTGGCGGCTGGTCGTCGACCATGATCGCGATGCCGGCCACCGCGTCCTGGATCCAGTCAGGTAGCTCGGTCAGGGCCTGCTCGACCATCGCCTCGAACTCGTCGAGGTCGATCGCGTCGGTGTCCACCTGCCCGAGTCTAGGCCGGGCACCTCGCCGACGGGCGCGGGTTGGAATTTCCAACTGACGAGTACAGTAGGGTCATGCGGGAAGCAGTCATCGTTGATGTGGTTCGTACGCCCATCGGACGCGGCAAGCCGGGCGGCGCCCTGGCCGGGGTGCATCCCGTCGACCTGCACGCGCACGTGCTCCGGTCGCTCGTGGCGCGGACGGGCATCGACCCGGCCGCCGTCGACGACGTCGTCAGCGGCGCCGTCGGGCAGATCGGGGAGCAGAGCTCGAACACCGCGCGCTGGGCGGCGCTGGCCGCCGGGCTGCCCGAGTCGGTGCCCGCCGTCACCGTCGACCGGCAGTGCGGGAGCAGTCAGCAGGCCGTGCACTTCGCCGCCCAGGGCGTCATCGCCGGCGCGTACGACCTGGTCATCGCGTCGGGCGTGGAGTCGATGAGCCGGGTGCCCATCGGCAGCCAGTGGGCCGGGCACGACCCGTTCGGCTCCGGCGTCGCCGCGCTGTACCCCGACGGCCTGGTGCCGCAGGGCATCAGTGCCGAGCTGATCGCCGCACGTCGCGGGCTGTCGCGCGCCCGTCTGGACGAGTTCGCCGCCCGCAGCCACCACCGGGCCGCGGCCGCGTGGTCGTCCGGCCGGTTCGACGCCGAGGTGGTCCGCGTCGACGGCGCACCACTCGCCGTCGACGAGTCGGTGCGGCCGGACACCTCGGTCGAGGTGCTGGCCGGGCTGAAGCCGTCGTTCTGGGCAGACGCGTGGGAGCGGCGGTTCCCGGAGATCGGCTGGCACGTCACGGCAGGTAACTCCTCGCCGGTCAATGACGGCGCTGCCGCCGTGCTGATCGCCGAGGCGCAGACCGCGCGCCGGCTGGGCCTGCGCCCACGCGCCCGCCTGCACGCCTTCGCCGTCGTCGGCGACGACCCTCTGCTCATGCTTCTGGGTATCGTCCCCGCCACCCGCAAGGTCCTCGACCGCGCCGGCCTCGCCCTGGCAGACATCGACGCGTTCGAGGTCAACGAGGCGTTCGCCAGCGTCGTGCTGGCCTGGCTGGACGAGACCGGCGCCGACCCGGCGAAAGTCAACGTCAACGGCGGCGCGACGGCCATCGGGCACCCGCTTGGCGCGAGCGGCGCCCGGCTCATGACCACGCTGCTGTCGGTTCTGGAGCAGACCGGGGGGCGCTACGGCCTGCAGACCATGTGCGAGGCCGGCGGCCTGGCGAACGCCACCGTCATCGAGCGGCTGGGTCCGTGATGCGCGGGCGCGAGTGCTCCATCGCGAACGCGCTGGCGGTGGTCGGCGAGCGGTGGAGCCTGCTCGCGCTGCGCGAGGTGATGCTCGGAGTGACGCGGTTCGACGCCATCGCCGCCAACACCGGCGCCAGCCGCGACATCCTGGCCGCCCGGCTGCGCACGCTGGTCGACGCCGGCGTGCTGGAAAAGCGCCTCTACGACGAGCATCCGCGCCGCTACGAGTACCTGGCGACGGAGTCCGGGCGGGCGCTCCAGCCGGTGCTGCTGGGCCTCATGGAGTGGGGCGACCGGTACGTGACCCAGGGCCCGCCGCCGACGGTGTGGGAGCACGCCTGCGGCGGCGAGCTCCACCTGAGGGCCGTCTGCGCCACCTGCGGCGAGCCCGTCGGCGCGACGCCGTCCCGCCTCGTCCGGCTCGGCGGAGTCGACGTCGACCGATGAGCTCAGCCGCCGCTGCGTCGTCCGGTCACAGCTGGCCCGTCTGCTCGCGCCACGCCCGCTCCTTGGCGGGTCCTGATGCCGGCATCGACGGTCCAGGCCGCTCGAGCGGAAGATCCGGCTCCGCCGCGTCTGCCCGCCTGCGAACGAGGTGCTCCTGGCGATCAGCGTGACTTGGACGCCCAGGTGTACGCGGATGCGAGCTTTACCGGCGGCAGCCGACCAAATCGAGGATCCGAAGTCGTTTCAGGTGTTCGCCGTCCGGGGAGACAGCGGCCACGTGCTGGCGGACCGGCATGACCGATTCCCGGCCGTGGTTGCTATCGGATCGCCACGGCGTTGGCCGGTGAGCCAACCCCGCCCGGCAGGTTCAGGGGAGACGCCACCACCAGCATGTCGTAACGCCCGTCACGTGCGCAGGCCTCGGCCAGATGATCCAGCCGCCAGAGTTCGCCCAGGGGCATGCCCAGCAACGCGATGACCGGTGGATGCAGGCGGCGGTCGGGGCTCACCTTGGTGAATTCCTGCGCCGCAATCGATGGAACCACCTCTACGGCCACGTTGTCCGCCGCCAGTAGGGCGATCCCGCGGTCCCACAGCCAGGCCAGAGCCGCCCCGCTCTGCGCCAGGCCGGAGCACCGCAGCGCGGTGGGCAGCGACTGGCGCTGTGCTTCGGTCATCTCGTCGAAGTAGTAGCGGGCCCAGCCGGTTCGCAGCATCACGATGTCGCCGCGCCGTAGCTCGACTCCCTGTGCGTCTGCGACCGTGTCGAGCAGTTCGTGCGCGAACGACTCGCCTGTCGCGTGATCGAGTCCCACGCCGCGGCGGGCGCGCAGGTGACGATCGACGTCCAGCAGCACGCCGCGGCCGACGATGCCGTGCTCAGCCCAGCTGTCGATCCCCAGTGGGCCCTTGCCGGCCACCAGCTCCTCGGCGGGCGCGCCGTTGTAGAAGCCGTGGTCGGGGTGGCCCTGGTGACGCAGGCCATCGATCTGCGAGGTCCCCTGCAGGTAGAACGAGTCCAGGTAGTCGTCGCGATGGGTCGGCCGCTTCTGGAAGACGTGATGCCGTGTCGGTCGTCGGGTCGCGCTCGGTGGCGGGTCGAAGGCATTGACGGGGTAGTCCAAGTTGTAGACCTGTCCCGTGACGACACAACTGGCGGCCTGACGGACCCGATCCGCGGTGAGCAGGCCGATCGTGCCCAGATCGCCGAGTAGGCCCCAGGACGAGCCCGCCGGCGCGTCGGACCTGCGGCCGAGTTCGATGTAGGTTGGGAGCTGGGATTCGGTCACCGTCTCACCGCCGCCGCGGCAGCCAGCGGCGCCGCCCATGCGTCGTAGCTGTAGACGTAGTCGCTGTCGACGGCATGGGTGACCGCAGAGCCGGCGGTCGTCCAATTCCACTGATCGCGCGAGGACTCCATCTGCACGGCGCTGGCGCGGTCGTACCGGGTCCGCAGGTAGCGATCCAAGGCGGCGCCGATGTCGCCGGGCTCGGCAGCCATGCACCGGGCGAGCACCGCGGCGTCCTCCATCGACATGGCGGCGCCCTGCGCCATCGACGGTGTCATCGGATGGGCGGCGTCACCCAGGAGCGCCACCGGGCCGCGCAACCAGGTGGGCAGGGGATCGCGTTCGTAGATCGCCCACTTCTGCGCCTTCGGGCACGCGGCGAGGAAGTCCCGCACCTCGGTGTGGAACCCGGCGAACGCCGCTCGCAGCTCCTCCAGGTCGGCCTCGAGCGAGAACGACTCCCGTACCGGTTCCGGGTATGGGACACGCGTCGTGAAGTAGACCTCGTCGCCGTGGCCGACGTAGTAGATCGAGATCTGCCGATCCGGCCCGCGCCACTTGCTTTTCGGATCGGTCAAGGGCCGGGAGAGCAGGGACGAGGGGAAGACCGACCGGTAGGCGATGGTGCCCGAGTACGCGGCGGGCGTCATCTCGAACAGCGCTTCGCGGGTCGTGGAGTGGACACCGTCCGCTGCGACGACCACATCTGCTTCCTCGATGGTCCCGTCCGCGAGGACGAGCCGCACCCCGCCGCCGCCGGCCTGCACGTCGATGACGCGGGTGGCGAGCCGGATGCTGTCGCTTCGTACACGTGATAGCAGAGCCTGGTGGAGATCACCTCGGTGCAGGAGGAGATGCGGCGCGCCGTAACGCTCCTCGAGGACCCGGCCCATCGGGATCCGGAGGATCTCGCGCGCGGTGTTCCACTCGCGGCTCGTGCGCCACTGTGCGTCGTAGGCGATCTCGCGTAGCCGTTCGTCCAGGCCGATTCCACGCAGCACCTTGACCGCGTTCGGAGTCATCTGAATCCCGGCGCCGACCCGGGTGAACCTGGTCGCCTGCTCCAGAATCGTCGATCGGATTCCGACGGTGTCGAGTGCTGCCGCGAGCGTCAGGCCGCCGATCCCCGCGCCGATGATCATGACGATCGGGGGGCTTTGCGAACTCATCGTCCGTCCCTTTCCTGCTCCGTCGAAGGCGAGGAGACCATCGCCATCAGCGGCGCGATGGACGCCGCCTGCTCGAGTGTTCGTATGGCCTGCACGACCTCGGGCGCGGTGGCGCGGATCCGTCCCCGGGCCGCGTTGGCCGCGAACTTGTCCGCCACCTCGGCGCCGTCGAGCACACGGCGCGGTCCGAGCTTCATCGTGTGCACGCGACCGTCGCGCAGCTCGATCGTCAGCACGTCGACGTCCATGCCCTCCGCCGTTCGCGCCGACTGCAGCTCGGCCTCCGGGCTGCGATGCCGGTGGATGCGGGCCATAAGGGCCTGGATGTCGCCGCGGCCGAACCGCTCGATCGAGTAGGTGTCGTGATCCACTCGGCCGTCGATCAGGGCAGCCGCCAGCGTGTACTCCAGGCTGAACTTGCCCTGCGTGGGCGTCGCCACGTCGCGGTATTGCAATGCCCCCTTGCCCGGGATGAGCGGGCCGTAGTGGTTGACCTGCACGATGTCGTCGGGAGCTGGCGCGAACTCCTCGGCGAACGACAACGCGGCCGTGAGCGAGCGGTGCGTGCCCGTGCAGCACGGCCATGCCTTGATCACTGGGGGCTGGCGGTCGATGAACAGCGGGTCGGACGGCAAGGCGCTGATGCTCGGAACGTGCGCCTTCGGCCCGCCGAAGCAGTCCACGAGGCCGTAGCGTCCCTCGATGACTCCAGGGGTCGCCTCGTAGCCGAGCCGAGCCAGCCGAGCCGCCTCGATGCCCGAGCGCGCGGCGTTGGCCGGATGCATCGCTTTCGTCATCGAGCCGAAGTTCCGCATCAGTCCCCCCGTCGCCGAACCAGCCATGCCGAGCGCGTGCTCGATCCGATCGCGGGGCAGGTCGAGCAGTACGCACGCCGCGGCCGTTGCCCCGAGCGTTCCGTACAGGGGTGTGGTGTGCCAGCCGCGGTCCGGCCGGATGCCGTTGCAGAGGCGCATCGCGATCTCGTAGCCGATCGTCCAGGCTTCGATGACCCGGGCAGCCGGCGCCGAGGTCTCTTCCCCCAGCGCGAGCACGGTGGGGGTCAGATAGGAGGCTGGGTGCGACCCGGAGTCATCGAAGTCGTCCACATGGCCCTGGATTCCGTTCAACCATGCGGCGGCACCGGCGTCCAAGCGCAGTGTGGACCCGACGACGTGGCACTCGCCGCCGCCATACACGGAGCGCGCGTACTCGGCGGCGACCTGCGCCGCATCCGTCATCGAGCCGCTGATCGCGCATCCGAGCCAGTCTAGGATCGACCGCTCGACGAGGGCGGCCGAACGATCGGTCGTCCGGCCGCCGGTGCCGCGTTCGATCATGCCGGCAAGGTCCCGCGTCGCGCCCATGGTCATTCCCTCAGCCGCCGAAGAGCGCCATCACCTGCTTCGTGAGCGGCGAGTAATCCTGATACTCGGAGAAGGCGACACCGTCGAGCACCTCGATCTCCGACAGCGGGACGAGTCCCGGCGGCGGCTCGGCACCTTCCACCGGCGAGTAGAACCCGGTCTTCGACTGCTCCGCGGCCGCCTCCGGGGTCAGAATCCAGGACAGGAACAACTTGGCCGCGTTCGGATGCGGAGCACCGGAAACCAGCCCCATGTAGTTGCCCACGAAGTAGTTCTTGTCCTCCAGCGGGAACACATACCCGACGTTGGCGCCCTGGTTCATGAGCCCTTGGGCGTAGCTGAACTGGATCGGACCAGCGATGGACACGATCCCGTTCGCCACGTCGGTCGCGGCCGCCGGACCGGTCGACTCGATCCGTGGCTCGAGAGCCACGTACTGCTTGATCCATTCCTCGTCGTACGTGCCGTCGTGCAGCAGTTGGGCGAAGGTCCCGTTCGCACCGCTTGCGACGCCGGGGTTCTGTACGGCGATGTCGCCCTTCCAGCGCGTGTCGACCAGCTCATCCCACGACGCCGGTGCCTCGTCGTCCGAGACGCGGTCCTTGTTGTAGATGACGCCCATGGGGCTCAGGCCCGCGGCGAACGCCCGGCCGCCCGGGTCGAAGTAGGCCGGGTTGATGTCTTCGGGCATGGTGAACGGCACGTACTCCTCGAACTCTCCGCCCGCCGCGTACAGGCCGGCCGACGTGATTCCGGTCGCGACGACGTCAGCGACGTGCTGACCGCTGCCGAATTCCGCCTCGATGCGTTCGCGCAGGGACGGTCCGGTGACCGCCACGCCGGTGACCGTGATCTCGGGGAATCGCTTCATGAACTGGTCGTACACGCCCTTGGACTCCTCGGCGTGTGCGCTATACACCACGAGCTCGGTCTCACCGGCGTCCTGAACTGCCTGGTAGAGCTCCTCGAACTGCTCGACCCTCTCTGTACCGCCGAGGGCTTCGGCGGCGTCGGCCCCATCGGCTGGTTCCGCGGTGTCGGTGGTGGTGCCGGAGGTGTCGCAAGCGGCGGCCGCCAGCATCAGCATCGCTGCCAGGGCGCTGGCTCGGATCCCGCGGGTGAGACGTTGCACCTTCATTGTCATGCTCCTCTCTCCACGCCTGCGGTGACTGGAACGTCGGCGGTTGACTGCTCGGCACTGGGCAGGACGACGGCGAATTCGGGGGCGACGCGGACCCGGATCGCGTCACCCTCGGCGCGCGACACGGTCGCGTCGCCGCGCGCCACGTCGAGCACGCGGACGGTCAGGGTGGCCCCGGCGCAGTGCACGTCGAGGTCGACGACGCTCTGGGCGTTCCGGACGCGCCGCACCACTCCGGACCACTCGTTCGAATCAGCGGGAGCATCGTCGTCGGGGATGATCTCGAAATGGTTGCTCCGGACGCCGACCTGAACTGCGTCGCCGGCGACAATCGGCGCGGTAGGGGTGGCCACCAACCGAACCGGGCCGGTCAGCTGAACCTCGGCGCGATCGCCGTCGACTGTCACGACCGTTCCTTCGAGGAAGTTGTCGAATCCGAGGAACCGCGCCACGCGCTGGTCGGCCGGTCGGCGGTAGACCTCGTTGGGAGTGCCGGTCTGGCGCACCGTCCCGTCGAACATGACCGCGATCCGGTCCGACAGGCTTAGCGCCTCGGACTGGTCATGGGTCACGTAGACGGATAGGCATCCGGCGGCACGGTGGGCATCGATGACGTACTGGCGCATCGACTCGCGCAGCGACGCGTCGAGGTTCGACAGCGGTTCGTCGAACAGCATCAGATCCGGGTGCGCCACGACCGCGCGGGCCAGCGCGACCCGCTGCTGCTGGCCGCCTGACAGGTTGCCGACCGGACGCGCCGCGAATCGGGACAGCTCCACCAGGTCGAGCGTGGTGCGTGCCGTCGTGCGCGCTGTTCGTCGGTCCGCACCGCGCATTCGCAGCGGATACATGACATTCTGCTCGACCGTCATGTGCGGCCACAGCGCGTAGTTTTGGAACACCATGCCGACGTTGCGCCTCGCGGGTCGGATGAGCTGCCCGGTGCGCGCGTCGCTGAGGACCCGATCGCCGAGCGCGATCCGTCCGTGGTCGATGCGCTCCAGGCCCGCGACGCACCGCAGGAGCGTGGTCTTCCCGCAACCACTCGGACCCAGCAGCGTGACGAACTCGCCCGGTTCGATGTTCAGATCGACCCCGCGGACGGCCGGGACCCCGGAGTACGACTTGCGCAGATCGGTGATCGTCAGCGCCGAGTCGTGGATGGTCATGAGCCTGTCTCCCTTGATCAGACTGCGGTGCTCCGCGCCGTGCGCGGTTCTGCGGCGGCCGGGTCCTCCGCGCCACCCGGCTGCCTCAGCGCCACCAGGTCGGTCATGCCCTGGTTTCGTCGCCACCTCGCCATGACCCAGCGCAGTACGACGGCCATCAGGAGAAAGCCGACGATGATCGCCAGGAGGATGCAGAAGAGTGCGGCGGCTCGTGTTACCTGGCCGGCTGAGTAGAACCGGAACACCTGGACCGACAGCGTCTGGTTCTCCGGTGCGGACATGAGGACCGGGACGTCCAGGTTCCCGATGATCATGATGATCGCCACGAACCACCCGATCAGAAAGCTCGGCAGAATGAGGCGCAGGAGGATCCCCGTGATGGTCCGCAGTCGCGAGGCGCCTGACACCTGGGCTGCCTCTTCCAGGCTCACCGAGATCTGCTCGAGCGCGGTCTCCGCGACTCGGCTCGTGAGCGGCACGGTGTTGACCACCAGACCGATCATGACGATCCAGACGGTCGCGTACAGCAGCTGCAGGCCCGGGACCGGGATGAACGCCCAGAGGATCGCCAGGCCGAGCACGATTCCCGGTAGTGCGTAAGGGATCCAGGTTGCCAGGCTGATGAACCTGCCCAACGGGGTGCGGCGCGATGTGCCGTACGCGAACGCCACCGCGAGCGCCATAGCCAGTAGCCCGCCGAGAACGCCGACGACCACGCTGTTGGCGATCGTGGCATGGATCGCCGGGTCATCGAGGAGCACTCGATAGTTCTGCAGCGAGAGGTTGTCCAGGCTGCCCAGGAACGGCTGGAACGAGCTCAGCACCAGCTGGAGGAGCGGCAGGGCGAGCGCGAGAACCCCGTACGCCAGGATGAGGACGGAGACGAGGAAGGACGCCGCACCCGACACGTGCCACGGGTCGCGACGGTGGGCCTTGCCGGTGACCGTCTCGAAGTTCCGCCCGCGCAGCAGGCGGCGCTGGAGGAGGACGAGGGACACGATCAGGAGGACGAGCAGCAGCGAGAGCGAGCTAGCCTCGCCGTACTGGGCTGGGTACTCGGCGTTGATGTACCGGTAGATCCGGGACGAGAACACCTCGATCCCCGCGGGGAGGCCCAGCACCAAAGGCACCTCCAGTGTGCCCATGACGTTGCCGATGCCGATGATCGCGACGGCGGTGATGGTGGGAAGCATCACCGGGAGGTTGATCGAGAGGACCGTCCGCGTATTCGAGGCGCCCGACACGGCTGCGGCCTCTTCCAGAGAACGGTCCATGGCACGGAACGGCCCCAACAGCAGCAGATACTCGATGGCGATGCTCTTGAGGGCCGTCACCCCGATCACGCCGTGCCAGGATTCGGTGTCGATGGTCGGCATCCATCCGCCGACCAGCGGGATCGCGTCGAACCACGTGTTCAGCAGCCCGATCTCGGCGTTGCCGAGCATGCCCCAGCTCACGGCGAAGAACAGTCCCGGCATCGCGAACACCATGACAGCCATCGGGGTGATCACACGCGCCAGCCAGTGATCGGTGCGAGTCGATACGACGACGAGTGTGAGCGCGATCACCAGCACGATCACCTGTTTCGTGACGGCGTAGATCGCGCTGTTCTGGAGCGTCTCGTACGTCCTCGGGTCACCGAACGCCGTTAGGAATGGCGTGAGCGACCATTTCCCGGTCCGGCCTGGAGGCGCCGTCCGGAACGCTCCCGCCACCAAGACGACCACCGGGTAGACGAAAAGGAACAGGACCAGCGTGACGAACACCGCGTTCCAGCCGTTGGCCTGGAACCAACGTCCCAACGGCACACGGCGATTCATCGCAGTCGGTCCTACCGCGAGCCGTCGGAACGGTACGTCGTCGCGCCGAACGCGGCGGCACGATCGTCGACATAACGGTCGAGGGGCACCAGGAACTCGCCGAGCTCGAGCTTCTTGTCGCCGTCGACAAAGAGGGTGGGCTCGAGGATCACACCGTCCATGTGCAGATTGCTGGAGACCGTCCCACCGACGTCCGAGTTGGTGCCGAGCCCGAAGTGCATTGACCCGTAGATGTTCTTGTCCTCGCGCTGATCGCCGACGATGCGCGCGTTCTTGTTCAATCCGACCGACGCCTCGGTCGGGAACATGTAAGCGCTGTCGTCGCCGTGGTCCCGCAGATGCCGGCGCAGCCGCCATGCGTCGGCGCCGCCCTGGATGTCGACGATTCGGCCGCTCTCCACGCGCAGTTCAACCGCCGTGGACAGCCGCCCGAGGTGATGCATGGTGAGGTCGATAACCAGGATCCCGTTCGCAGTGGCCTCGACGGGGGCGACGTTGTACTCCCCGCCCGGGAACAGGCACAGATGGCGCGGACTGTTCTTCATCCCCTCCTCGGTGCGCCGATAGGCCCTGTAAGGGTTCCAGTCGTCCGAGCGCAGGGGCGGGACGCGAACCCGGCCCGCGATGCCGTACGTGATGTCCGTGCCATGAGTGGAAACCACGCGCACCTCGGACGCGGACGGGCCGTAGACGTTGCAGGCGACGTAGTGCTTCATCCGCGCGATCTCGAGGTAGTCGGCGGTCGCGGCCCCCCGCTGGAACATCTCCAGCGTGAGGTGCCCGTCCATCTGGATCATCATCGCGCCGGCTCGCATCGCGGCGATGGCCGATGGCGAGTGCCCCATCGCCGTCGACGCGACGAGCACGTTGACGTCCGACTTCAACATCGCCACCGCAACGACATCGGGCGGATCGTAGTAGTCGGCCGGTCGGGGTTCGAACAACGCCAGCGTCGGCTCGGCTTCGAGGTCGGCGAGCACCGTCATGATGGCCTGCCACACCCGGGCGTCCTGTGCCGTGTCGGTGACCACCAGCACACGGTCGCCGGCCTTGACGTTCGCCTCGAACGGACGGCGCAGATACCGCAGCGGACCGGTGATGAGCCCCGACGATGGATGCATGTATGGGAGTGTAGACCGTTGTATGCAATTGTCAACGTCCTGCACACAGCTGTACAACGACGAATGTCCTTGCATGCGATACGCTGATTCAGCGGAGTCGGTTACGGCGCAGGGATGAGGGATCGTGCGCATGGAGAAAAATGTCCTTCAGCGCGAGGCCAGGTCGCCGTATCTGCGTATTCGCGACGCCATCATCGAGGGCACCTTCCCGCCAGGAAGCGCCCTCGGGGAACAGAGTCTCGCCGAGTGGTGTGGTGTCAGTCGCACCCCGGTCCGCGAGGCGCTGCGAGGGCTCGAGCAGGACGGGCTGGTCGAGCGCACGGCCCGCGGTCTGATCGTCACCAACCGCACGCCTGAGCAGATTCTCGACACCTACGACGTGCGAATCGTGCTCGAGGAGTCCGTCGCGCGCTTCGCCGCGGAACGTCACACGCAGATCGACCGGATCCGGCTCGAAAGCCTCATCCGTGCATCGTCTGACCCGAAGCCCGGCGACCAGCTCGCTCGGCGCAACCACAGGTTCCACCGCACCATGTGGGCCGCGAGCCACAACGATGCGCTCATCGACGTGCTCTCCAGGCTCCACATGCACCTGACGCGCTTCCCGGCAACCACCCTCAGCTACGAACGCCGCTGGGAGCAGACCCAGGTCGAGCATCGCGAGCTGGTGGAGGCGGTGGTCGCCCGGGACGCGGAGTCGGCGGCGCAGCTCGCCCGCGCGCACTTCGAACGCGCTCGCGACATCCGTCTGAAGCTCTGGCAGCAGGACATTCCGTGAGCCTGGAGACGGGCGAGTGTCAGTTGAGCACACGCACCGGAGCACCAGCCCAGAACGCGAAGATGTCTTCGACGGCATCGCCGTAGAACACTGCGTAGTTGTCGCGGGTGACATGGCCGATGTGGGGCGTCAGGATGACGTTGTCGAGCCTCGTGAACCTGCTGTTCGCCGGCAGCGGCTCGGTTTCGAAGACGTCGAGTGCGGCCCCGCGGATGGCGCGCGACTCCAGCATCATCAGCAGCGCCTGCTGATCGACGATCTGTGCGCGCGAGGTGTTGACAAGAATCGCGTCCGGTCGCATTCGCGCGAGCACGTCCGCGTCGATCATCCCGCGCGTCCGCTTCGACGAGACCGTGTGGATGCTGATGACGTGCGAGTGCTCGAACAGTTCGGTCAGGCTCCCCGCGCGCCGCGCGCCGCACTCCTGCGCCCGCTCCTCGGTCAGGTTGTGGCTCCATGCGATCACCCGCATGCCCATCGCCAGACCGACTTGGGCCACGCTGGACCCGAGGCGCCCGAGGCCGACGATGCCGAGGGTCTTGCCCCGCACGGTGTCCCCGATGCGCGTCTGCCACCGGCCCTCCGTGATCGCCTGATGCTCCGCGGGGATGTGGCGCAACAGCCCGAGGATGAGGCCCCACGTCAGCTCGGCGGTCGCGTAGCCTCCACTACCGGTCCCACACACCGTTATGCCCAGCTCTCGGGCCGCCTCCATGTCGATCGACGCGTTTCGCATGCCAGTGGTCACAAGGAGTCTGAGCGCCGGCAGACGCTCGAGGACCTCGCGACGAAAGGCGGTTCGCTCCCGCATCGCAACGACGACGCTGGCACCGGCCAGTCGACCGGCGAGCTGGTCCCCGGACGTGAACGGATCATGATGCACCGTCAGCTCGGCCCGGTTCTGGACACCGCTCCAGTCCGCCGACTCCAGGGCGACATGCTGGTAGTCGTTGAGGATCGCGACGTGCTCACCCATCACGAGCCATCCGGCCAGTCCGTGACCTGACCATTCATGAAGCCACCCCTTTCTTGCGCGGAGGCTTTGTATGCACAGGTATACGGGCTCCCCTGGATTGTGGCAAGGCGCTGACCGGCGTCAGTCAGGGGGCGATGGGCGGCACCTCGAGGGCCCGGGTCATGAGGCGTGTGGTCGCCGGGCCGCGTGACGCAAGCGCTTCGGCCGTGGCGACGATCACCTGCCGCATCGCCTTGGCCGCCCGGGTGGGGGTGACGTCGGATCGGTGGGCCAGGCTGACGGTGCGGGTCAGCCTCGGGCTCGTGAGGCGCACCGAACGCAGTCCCGGTCGGTCGAGCAGGACCATCGCGGGGACGACGGCGACGCCCAAGCCGCGCTCGACGAAGCGCAGCACCGCGTCCATCTCGGCCCCTTCGAGCACGACCGACGGCGTGAGCCCGGCGGCCCGGAACGCCGTCTCCGTCGCCGCGCGCAGGTCGTAGCTCTCGTGGAAGGCGATCTGGGGGAGCCGGGCCAGCTCCGGCAGGCCGATGGTCGACCGCGTGGTGACCGGCGGGCGGGTGGCGGAGGAGATGACCACCAGCTCCTCGGTCAGCAGGGGAGTGCGGGTGAGGCTCGCGCCGGCTACCGGCGGTCCCTCCGACGCGGTGATGAGCGCGAGGTCGAGCGCACCGCCGGCCAGCTCGTCTATCAGCGCGCGCGAGCCGCCCTCCGTCAGGTGCAGGTCGATGCCCGGATGCGCGCCGTGGAAGGCGCTGACCGCCTCGGCGACCAGGCTGATGCACAGGGTGGGCGTGGCGCCCAGCCGGACCCGCCCGCGCCGCAGCCCGGCGAGCTCGGCCATCTCGCGGCGCACGGAATCGGCGTCGGCGAGCATGCGCCGGGCCAGCGGCAGCAGCGCCTCGCCGGCCGCGGTGAGCGCGATGTGGCCGCGGGCGCGGTGGAACAGCTCCGCGCCGAGCTCGTGCTCCAACGTCGAGATCTGCCGACTGAGCGAGGGCTGGGCCAGGTGCAGGTGCTCCGCGGCACGCGTGAAGTGGCCGAGCCGGGCGACCTCGACGAAGCCGCGCAGCTGCTCGAGAGTCATGTCCATAGCGTAACGGCATGAACATGAGACGCACAATGCATTGGAGTAATCAGCCGAGCGCACCTAGCGTGGAAGGCATGAGCGGATCGACCAGCGAACGGCAGCTGTCCACCACGGTGCTCGTGATCGGCACGGGAGGGTCGGGACTGCGGGCGGCCATCGAGGTCGCCGAGCAGGGCGTCGACGTGCTCGCTGTCGGCAAACGGCCAAGCCATGACGCCCACACCGCGCTCGCGGCAGGCGGGATCAACGCGGCGCTCGCCACGATGGACGCCGAGGACAGCTGGCAGCAGCACGCCGCCGACACGATCAAGGAGAGCTACTTCCTCGCCAACCCGCACACGGTCGAGATCGTCGCGCGGGGCGCCGAGCGCGGGATCCGCGACCTCGAACGCTATGGGATGGCCTTCGCTCGCGAGGCGGACGGCCGCATCTCGCAGCGCTTCTTCGGGGCGCACACCTACCGGCGCACCGCGTTCGCCGGGGACTACACGGGGCTGGAACTCCAGCGCACGCTGGTGAGCCGCACCGAGCAGCTGGGCATCCCGATCCTCGACACCGTGTACGTCACCCGCATCCTCGTCCGCGACAACGTCGTCTTCGGCGCGTACGGCTTCGACCTTCGCGACGGCACGCGGTACCTCATCCATGCCGACGCCGTGATCCTCGCGGCCGGCGGCCACACCCGGATCTGGCGCCGCACCTCCTCCCGCCGCGACGAGAACACCGGCGACTCGTTCCGGCTCGCCGTCGAGGCGGGCGCGCGGTTGCGCGATCCCGAGCTCGTGCAGTTCCACCCCTCCGGCATCATCGAACCCGAGAACGCGGCGGGCACGCTCATCTCCGAGGCCGCCCGCGGCGAGGGCGGCATCCTCCGCAACGCCCTCGGGGAGCGGTTCATGCAGCGGTACGACTCCGAGCGCATGGAGCTGTCGACCCGTGACCGGGTCGCGCTCGCCGCGTACAGCGAGATCAAGGAGGGACGCGGCACCGAGAAGGGAGGCGTCTGGCTGGACGTGTCGCACCTGCCGCGGGAGACGATCATGACCCGGCTGCCGCGCGTCTATCAGACGATGCTCGAGTACCAGATGCTCGACATCACGACCGACCCGATCGAGGTCGCGCCGACCGCGCACTACTCGATGGGCGGCGTCTGGGTCCGGCCCGAGGACCACGGCACCGACGTCGACGGCCTCTACGCGATCGGCGAGGCTTCCAGCGGGCTGCACGGCGCCAACCGGCTCGGCGGCAACTCGTTGATCGAGCTGCTCGTCTTCGGACGGATCGTGGGCCAGGCTGCCGTCGCGCACTCTGCGGGCCTCGATGCCCAGCGCCGCTCGCCCGAGGCGGTGAGCGAGGCCCGCGCCGAGATCGACGATCTCCTGGCCGCCGACGGACGCGAGAACGTGCGCGCCCTGCAGCGATCGATCCGCAACACCATGACCGAGCACGCCGGCGTCGTCCGCGACGAGACCGGCCTCCGTGCGGGGATCGCCGAGCTCGAGCGGATCGAGGCGCGGATGAGCGACGTCGGCATCCATCCCGACATCGCCGGATTCCAGGACCTCGCCCACGCCTTCGACCTAAAGGCCTCCGCGTTGGCCGCCCGGGCGACGCTCGAAGCAGCGCTCGAGCGCCGCGAGACACGCGGATGCCACAACCGCAGCGACTATCCCGAGCTCGACCCCGCGCTCCGCGTCAACCTCGTGTGGTCACCCACCGCGGGGGTCGTCCGCGAGGAGATCCCACCGGTGCCCACCGTGATAGCCGGCCTCATCCAGGAGGTCTCCACCGAGGGAAAGCTCGTCGAGTAGTCACCGGTTCATCAGGGGCGAATCGGATCGGCCTCGAGAACGACGAAGCGGCAGGCCCGCAAGGGACTCCGCCGCTGGTCACTGGTGGTGCGCCATCAGGGACTCCAACCCCGAACCCGCCGGCGCGCAGATCGAGCCAAGGCCGCCGACAAGGCTCGCAAGCATGCCCCCGACAAGGAACGCCGCCGTGGGATCGCACCGGCACCAGCGATGAGCAGGCCGTCACCGACGCCGGCCGGAAGGCTGCTGCGGCAGCGCGGCCCAAGCCCAGAGCGCAGGCCAACTTCACCGATCCGACTGGCGGATCATGAAGAACAGTGACGGCGCCTATATCCAGGCATGCAACGCGCAGGCCGTCGTTGACGGGGAACACCAGGTCATCACCGCCGCCAACGTGGCGGGCAACCTTTCGGACGCACTGAACTACCCTGATGCTCGACCAGCCAGCACAGAACAACGGCGCCCATCCCCGGCAGGCGCTGGCCGCGGCCACCACCACACCGCCTGCCTCGGCGCGTTCCTCGACGCCCTGCAGTTCACCGCAGCCGGCCACCGACACGGCGAAGTCCTGGCCCGGCCAGCCGACCCCTGACCCCTGAGAAAGATCAACAAGTGGGGCCAAAACTCGTTCCAACAACACCTGTCGACCCGCCCAGAGTAGGGGGCCAAAACTCATCCAAGGGTGGGGCCAGAACTCACCGGAGAAATCAACCAGCGCCGCCTAAAGCGTGGTCACGTCACGACGTGGGCGGCACTCGTAGGAGTCAAGATGTCGACCTGCGGCGGCGGGCCCCGTTCAGGATTGCCAGTGATATGTCGAGTCGAGCGGTACGTCGTTCGTCTCAGAGGTAGAAGTCCTCCGCAGGGGGAACCAACCTACGTATATGTGAGGAAACGCTGTGCTCCCTGACGCAGAAATCACCTCGATACCCGTGCCGCGCGGTTTGGCCGAGCGGCGGACCTATGCTCGCCGGCGGCTGGAGTCTGGCTTCCAGATGTGGCTGGCCACCGCCAGCGACGGTCGGGGCGCGCACATGATCCCAGTCGCCTACGTCTGGGATGGTTCGGCCCTGTACACCGCGACGTTTACCAAGAGCAGGACTGTTGCCAACATCAAATCCAATACGCAAGCCAGGGTCGCTGTCGGTGACACCACGGACGTCGTCATGGTCGACACCGGCGCTTCGCTGATCGATGTCCCCGACATTAGCGTTGACATCGCCGAGCGATACGCCAAGGTGTCCACGGACCCGCGTACCCGCCCGGCTGGCATGTTCGTCTTCCTGCGTCTGCAACCCAGCCGCATCCAGGTTTGGAACGGTGTCCACGAATTCGTCGGCCGTACGGTCATGAGAGACGGCCGATGGCTGGATCGCTCCATCGACCGGCACGACAAACCTTGACGATAGAAGGGGTCTGCTGCACGAGTGGGTGACACCTGATCTGTGGTGCCGCGTGGTGCCGCTGAGAGGATGTCGAACGTGCCCAGACCCCATCCCAAGGAGTTCCGCGACGACGTCGTGGCCGTGGCCCGTCGTGGTGCGGCTCCGATCGCGCAGATCGCGAAGGACTTCGGGATCAGCGAGTCGTGTCTGCGTAACTGGTTGCATGCTGCCGATGTGGAGGACGGGCACCGGCCCGGGACGACCGCGTCGGAGTCGGCAGAGTTGCGCGAGTTGAGGCGCCGTAACCGGCTGCTGGAGCAGGAGAATGAGGTCCTGCGCCGCGCCGCCGCCTATTTCGCCCAGGCACACCTGCCGGGAAAATGATCTATCCGCTGGTCCGTGATCTTGCCGCCGCCGACGCCGCTGTCCGGGTGCCGGTCGCGGTGACCTGCCGGGTCCTGAAACTCGCCCGCCAGCCCCACTACCGGTGGCTCACCCAGCCGGTCACGGCCCGTGAACTGGCGCAGGCGTATCTGGCCAACGCGTTGTTCGACGCCCACCGCGACGACCCGGAGTTCGGTTACCGGCTGCTGCGTGACGAGGCCGCGACGCCGATCACGTCGCGTGCGACCGGACGATGTGGCGGATCTGCGCCGCCGGCGGCTGGTGGAGCGTGTTCGGCAAGAAGCGCGGCACGAACGGCAAACGCCCCGGACCGCCCTCGCACGACGACCTCGTGCGCCGGGACTTCACCGCGGACCGGCCGAACGAGCTATGGCTGACCGACATCACCGAACACCCCACCGGTGAGGGCAAGCTCTACCTGTGCGCGGTCAAGGACGTGTACTCGAACCCGATCGTGGGCTACTCGATCAGCAACCGGATGAAGTCGGACTTGGCCGTCGACGCCCGGGCCAGCGCCGTGACGCGCCGCGGCGGTGACGTGGCCGGCTGCATCGTGCACTCCGATCGCGGGTCGCAGTTCCGGTCCCGGCGGTTCCTGCGCGAGCTGGCCCGCCACGACCTGATCGGATCGATGGGCCAGGTCGCCTCCGCCGGCGACAACGCCGCCATGGAGTCGTTCTTCTCGCTGCTGCAGAAGAACGTCCTGGACACGCGACGCTGGGCCACCCGCCACGAACTACGCATCGCGATCATCACCTGGATCGAACGCACCTACCACCGACGCCGCCGCCAAGCCCGCCTCGGACGCCTCACCCCGATCGAGTACGAGACCATCAACACCACTCAGGTCGCACTCGCCGCCTGAGACCCGCTGTCACCTATCCGTGCGGCAGACCCGAGCACGTCCAGCGTGTCTCTGTCGTCACCGGATCGCGTCATGCCTGCACCATGCCACGCCGGGCTGGGTGTCTGGGAACACGGCCGAGGGTCAGCACGCCGAGTTCGATCTCGTCGCGGATGGGCCGGACTGCGGTGAGGTCCTGGCCGGCGGGGTCGTCGGGGCTCCAGTCATGGCGTTTGCCGGGCAACCAGCGGTTCGACCTGTTCACCGTCGCACCTGAGCAGGTCCTGGCAAGCACCGGATTCACCGCTGGCCGAGCTCAACGACACCGAGCGTTCGCTCACCGTCATCATCGCCGACGACGCCGCCTTCCGGGCATCACTGGAGCGGCTGATGCCGGGCAGCGCGCCGAACGAGAAAGTGGTGGCGTCGGCTCGCCGGCGGCCAGCCAGGCCGTCGCCCGGAACCGGACGGCTGGTGGAGCCGACGAACACCGGCCGGTGGTGTGAGCGAAACGGGTGATCCTCAGCCCGCGCTCACTGGTCGGTGGCGGTGGACGCTCGGATCACGAGGCGGTGTGGGATCGTGGTGGTTTGCGGCTGCTGGTTCCTATTGGAGAGACGGGCGACGATGCGGTCGACAGCGGCATGTGCGATCGCTTGCTTGTCCGGTGCGATGCTGGACAGCGCGGGTGTGATCTGTGCCGACACATCGAGGTCGTCGAATCCGATGACGGCGACGTCCCGGGGGATGCGATGGTCGGCTGCGAGAAGTACGCGCATCGCGCCGTAGGCGAGCAGATCTGTGTAGCAGAAGACGGCGTCCGGCGGTTCGGGGAGTGCCAGGAGCACGCGCATCGCCTCAGCGCCGTCCTCGGAAAGCCGGGCGCCGCCGATCGGAACCACGAAGCGTGGATCGGGTTCGATGTCCGCCGCGGCCAGGGCTGCCCGATACCCGTTCAGCCGTTCGTCTTCGGCGAGATCCTGATGGGCACCGAGAAGAGCTATGCGGCGCCGGCCCAGGCCGAGAAGGTGGTCCGTGGCTTCTCGTGCCGCGCTGGTGTTGTCGACGACGACATGGTCGAGCTGGGTTCCGAACGCGGCTTCGCCGAGTAGCACGATCGGCGTATCGACGTGCTCGGCGAGCTCCTCCATGTTCGCTCCGGTGATGGCGACCGGGGTGTGGATCACGCCGTCGGCCAGCCGCGGTCCGATCGCGGTGAGGAGTTCGCGTTCGCGTTCCGGCTCGCCTGCTGTTTCGTCGATCAGGACGGTGAATCCTCGCGCACGTGCCGCGGCCACGATGCAGCTTGCCAGCTCAGCGTAGTAGGGGATGGAGATCGCTGGAACTGACAGCGCGATGAAACCGAGGCGTCCCCCCCGCAGGTTCCGCGCGACCGGGTTCGGTCGGTAGTTCAGCTCGGTGATCGCCGCTTCCACGCGCTCGCGGACATTGTCGCTGAGGTAAGGGTGCCCGTGCAGGACGTTGGACACGGTCTTGGTCGACACGCCAGCGCGGGCGGCGACATCTTTGATGCTGGGCCGCTTGCCCCGGCCGGGTGGGCTGCTCACGAACCGGAGCTTAGCTCACCCTTGACACTGCTCTCGCGACCGCTTTAAGGTGACCAAGCTCGTGTGTTACGACGTCGTAATAGGCTTGTTCCGGACTGGTTCGCCTGTAATTCATGCACTTTCGATCATCACTCAGCTGCAGTTCAGTCGGGATCCACGAGGGGATCGGACATGTACACACAGTCTCGTTGGTTGATCGGTCCACTCGTTGGTGCGCTCATCGCGGCGGCCGCCATCGTTGCGCCCGCGTCGTTCGGCGCGAGTTCGGCGTACTCGGCGCCGGACGTGCAGACGATCCCTGCCATGCAGGAGTGGCAACCCGGCGGCGGTTCCTTCACCTACGCTCGCCGGAGCCGGATCGTGGTACCGGAGGACGACGACGCCGTGCGGGCGGTCGCAGAGACGTTCGCCGACGACCTCCAGGCGTTCGACGGCCGGCGGCCTGACATCACCACTGACGAGCCGCATGACGGTGACCTGGTCCTGATGCGCTCCGCGCCCGACGACCAGCTCGGCAACGAAGGCTACCTACTGAGTGTGAGCGAGACGCTGGTCATCTCGGCTCCGACCGATGCCGGTGTCTTCTACGGGACGCGCTCCGTCCTGCAGCTGCTGAGTCAATCGACCAGAATACCGGGCGGCACGGCGCGAGATTGGCCGGAGCGTTCCGTGCGTGGGCTCCTGGTCGACAACACGCCGCGGCATTTCTCGATCGAGTGGTGGACGAACGCGATCCGGCAGATGTCGTACTTCAAGCTGAACGAGACGCACATGTACGTCGACGGAAACGGCCTCACACGCGAGGAGATGGCCGCCGTCGATGCGATTGCGCAGCGCTACCACGTCACGCTGGTTCCTCAGCTCAACATGCCCGGGCACATGAACCAGGTGCTGCCATCCCATCCCGAGTATCAGTTGCGCAATACCGACGGCACCCTCAACCCGATTGCGCTCGACCTGACCAACCCGGAAGCCCGGCGGTGGGCGATCGACCTAGCCTTGTCGTACGCCGAGGTGTTCTCGTCGCCGATCTGGCACATGGGATCCGACGAGTACCCCGCATACCCCGGCGTGATGGATCATCCTCAGCTGCAGGCCTACGCGAAGGAGCAGTTCGGCCCGGCGGCTACCGCCCATGACCTCTTCGCGTCGTTCCAGAATGAGATGAACGATGCCGTCCGCGCCACTGGGCGCACCATGCGGGTGTGGAACGACATGATCCGCGATTCCGACATCGTGCAGTTGGACCCGAGCGTCCAGGTGGAGTACTGGATACAGGACGCGGGAATGACCGGACTGCTCGGCATCAACGAGCTCATTGCCCGTGGACACGATGTCATCAACGCCGACATCGGTCACCTCTATTACGACCAGTCCCGGCGCAACCTCGATCCGCAGGAGATGTACGAACAGTTCACGGTCGACGGCTTCGCCGGCGGACAGAACGTCACAGGTGAAGGGCGACAGCACGTCCTCGGGGCCCAGATCGCCGTGTGGCTGGCATGGATCAACACTCCGATGGAGAGTGACGTCGAGGTCCTGCGCAACCTGGACCAGTCGATGTGGGTCCTGGCCCAGGCCACGTGGGGATCGCCGCGAGCGATGCAGTCCTACGACGAGTTCCGCGAGATCGCAGAACACATCGGCGCGGCCCCTGGGTACCAGTACCTCGGCGGTGACGTGACCGGTGACCCGGTGATGGTGACCGACGAGACCGGCCGCATGCACTACTTCGTCACCACTGCCGAGCACGAGCTGATCACCGGGGTGCAGGACGAACCGGGACTCGGCCCGTGGAGTAGGACCACGATCGCCTCGAACGTCAAGGACAAGCCGTCAGTCGCTGTCGGCGACGATGGTCGTCTCGACGTCGTGGTGCGTACGATGACTGACGGGCTGCTCCATGCCTGGCAACCGGACGGTGACGAGTGGGCCACGTCCGACGTCGGCGTCCACGTGTCGATGGCGCCCGTCTTGTTCGCCGGTGCCGACGGATCCATCAACGCCCTGACCGTCGACGGCCCACGTGGCGCGTTGATGCACTCGCGACTCGCCGTCCCCGGCGAGGACGAGTGGACCACCACTCCGATCGCGAACGCCGTCGGCGGACAGCCGGACGTCGCTCTGGACGGCGACGGTACCGCGCACGTCCTGGCCCGGCTCATGAACGGCCGCATGGTGCACGCCTGGCTTCCGCCGGGTGGCCAGTGGCAGAACGTCGCGCTCCGCGGGCAGCGTATGTCCGGTGATCCCGTGCTACAGACCGCCGCAGAGACGCTGCACTATTTCGTCACAGCCGACTCGGGCGCCCTGGTCCACGGCTGGCTGGGATCGGACGGCGCGTGGGAGCAGGCCGAACTCGCTGACGACGTCGAGGGAGTCCCCGCGACGTCGCTGAGCGACGACGGCCGCGTCGTCGTCGCCTACCGCACGTCGTCGGGCTCCTTGGTCGTGCAGCGACGATCGGCCACGGACGCCGCCTCGTGGGAGCAGGCCACCGTGGCGCAAGGGGTGGCCGGAGACCCGGCGCTCGTGCAGGACGGCGACGGCGATCACATCGTGTTCGCCCGCACCGCCAACCATGCGCTGGTGAAGGCCGAACAGAATGTGTCGACCGTGACCGACGACGGGCGCGCGTTCACAGGTCACAGCCAGTTCACGGTCGCCATCGATCCGGACAACGAGGGTGTGCGGCTGACACGACGCCTCGACGCCTGTATCGCCGGGCAGCGCGCGCGGATTCTCGTCGATGGCGAGGTGGTGGCCGAGTGGGGGCCGGCGGCGCAGAACTGCACTGATCGCTGGGCCGACCAGGCCGTGGTGCTACCTGCATCGGCCACCGCCGGAAAGTCCGAGATCACGATCCGCAACGAGTTCGCCGATGGCTGGCCGGACTTCAACGAGTTCAGGTACTGGGTCGACTCGCTGGTCGCGGGTGAGCCCGTGCGTACCGACACCGTCGATGTCGGGACTGGTCAGGAGGCGCGCACCAGCGAAGCCGAGCACGGCTACCTGATCGAGGGGCAGACCTTCGACGGCACACGCACGTTCACCTACCCGGAGGGGGGCGGCGGGCCAGACGATGACGCGTGGACGTTCACGGCTCAGTTGATGGCCGAATCCGTCGCCGGCAGCCCAGCAGTCGCCAACGACGCCGGGGACCGCGCGGCGTGGACGATGCGCACGAGCTATGGTGACCTGCAGGTGGGCACGCAGATCGCGGCCGAATCCGGGTGGATGTGGTGGCGCGACTTCCTCATCGGGTCTGTCGCCGCCCCGAACGACACGCTCGAGCCGTCGTCGGCGAACATGCCGAACGTGCTGCTCGACGATGCGTTCGACACGGACACGGCCGGCGAGTACACCGTGCTCAAGCCCACCGATGGGGAAGCGGCACCGGCACCGACGGTTGCGGACGGGCTGCTGTCGGTCGGTACCGATGGCCCGTTCTTCTCCGTCATGAAGTCGTCCGTGGCCGCGACCGGCTCCACCACCGCCCTGATCGTGGACACCGAGCGATTCCTGGAGCACCGCACGCCGTGGGAGAACAGCCTGTTCGTCGGGCTTGCCAAGGACTCCACCAACTACGCGATGCTCTGGTACAACCACCAGCAGCAACGCCTCGGGTTCGACGTCCTCACCGACGGGCACCGCGCCAGCAGCTGGGGCGAGGTTCCGGTCCGTCTCGATGAGGGCGACCAGCTCGCCGTGGTGTTCGCCGGCCGCTGGATGACCGCGTACGTCCAGCACGACGGTCAGTGGCAGCGAGTACACGCGGGCGCCGTCAACGGAACCGACGACTTCGCCGATCCAGACCAGCGCGGCCAGTACCACTATGCCGTGGGGCTGCGGGGCGATAGCGGGACGATCTTGATCGACGGGATACGCGCTGTGAGTGCCGAATGATCGGCAACTGAGCAATGACCCAGAGGAAGATCAGTTCGGAGACAACCATGACCAGGAAGTACCTGACCACGCTGGTAGGCGTCTGCCTGCTACTGACGGGGGCGTGTTCCTCGGCCGAGGGCGGGGATGGCGGTGACGACACGATCACCTACTGGTCGCAGTGGGAGAAGGACGAGCCACAGGCCGCCGTCCTCGAGGACGCGATCGAGTCCTTCACCGCCGAGACCGGCATCGAGGTCGAGGTCGAGTGGCAGGGCAGGCAGGTGCTGCAGAAGGTCCGGCCGCTGCTGCGCAGTGGTGACGTGCCGGATCTGGTGGACTCGTCGAGCAGCGCCATCCGCGCCACGCTGGTCTCCGCCGACGCGGCCAGAGACCTCAGTGCCGTGTTCGAGGCTGAGGTACCCGGCGAGAACGCGACCGTGGGCGAGGTGCTGGGCGACTACGGGTCGCTCATCACTGCCGATTCGCTCGACGGGCCTTTCATGCTGCCGACCATCACCCTGGCGTACAGCTTCTTCTACGACGGCGCGTCGCATCCAGAACTCGCCGAGTCGCCGCCACAGACGTGGCCGGACTTCATGGCGATGCTCCAGGGCCTGAAGGTCGCGCGCGGCTCCGGCCCGGTCGCCGTCGACGGCGACATCGGCGCCTACCTCGGGGTGTGGACCTCGAACGCGCTGATCAACGAGCTCGGCGAGGGCGGGTTCAGCGAGCTGATCGCCGACGAGACCGGGGAGGCATGGCGCTCGCCCCAGGTAGCCGCCGCGTTGGAGCAGATCGCCCAGCTGCCGGCCGACGACGTCTGGGCGGAGGGTTCGTTCGGGTCCAAGTTCCCGCAGATTCAGGAGCGGTGGGCGGCCGGTGAGTCCGACATTCTGCTGATGGGTTCCTGGGCGCCGCAGGAGACGAAGAACTCGACCACCGGGAACTTCGAGTACCGGCAGTTCGCCTTCCCCGAGGGTTCGGCCGGCCAGTTCACCCAGTCCGACGTCACCGGGTTCGCCATCCCCACGGACGCGGAGCATCCGGAGCAGGCCGAGCAGTTCCTCGCCTGGCTGACGCGTAAAGACGTGATGACGGCGCTGACGCAGGATGCCCTGCAGCTGGTGACCCGGATGGACCTCGAGGCCCCGCCGGACATCGCCGACACCAAGCGGATCATGGAGGAGACCAGCGTCGTCCGGGTGTACGACGGCGTCGACGGTGACTACCCGGGTTACGTCACCGAGGTGTTCGAGCCGATCAACAAGCAGCTGATGACGGGTGAGATCACCCCGGAGACGATGGTGGACCAGCTCGTCAGCGCACAGGCCGACTACTGGGCGCGGCAGGGCCAGTGACCGTGTTCGCCACCGGGGCGCCGGCACCGGCTGAGGCAAGTCGGCCGCTGCCGGCGCCCCGCAAACGGGCCAGTACACCTCTGGAGCGGCGGCGTCGGCGCATGTTCTGGCCGTTCCTGCTGCCCGCGCTGGTCGTCTACACCATCTTCATGATCGCGCCGACGGTGGCGTCGTTCTGGGTGTCGCTGTACTCCTGGGACGGCATCGGCGAGATGAAGTGGCGCGGCCTGGGGAACTTCGAACTCCTGTGGCGCGACGAGGTGTTCCACTCGGCACTGTGGAACACCTTCGTCATCCTGGTGGGGGTCGGGCTGGCGGTGTTCGCGTTCAGCTTCGCCCTGACGATGGTGCTGCGGGACATGGCCGGAAAGCGGTTCGCCCGCGCGGTTCTGTTCTTTCCATCGATCGTCTCGCCGATCGTGCTGGCGATCTTCTGGGGCTTCCTGTTCCAGCAGCGCGGCCTGCTCGACAGCTTCTTGCACGGCGTGGGATTCAGCTCCACCCCGAACCTGCTGGGCGAGCATCTGTGGCTGATCGTGTGCATGGGCATGATCTGGATGAGCACCGGGCTCTACGTCACGATCATCATGGCCGGCGTCGACCAGATCCCGCCGTACCTGTACGAGGAGTGTGAACTTGCCGGGGCGTCGGCCTGGCAGCGCTTCCGGTACGTCACCTTCCCTCTCACCTGGGACGTGATCTCCACCGCCATGGTGCTGTGGACGGTGAGTTCACTGAAGATCTTCGACTTCATCCTCGCCTTCGGCGGAACGACGAACGATCTCCCACCGGTCGGGGTCTGGAACACGGCGCTGTTCGTGTACGGCAAGACCTTCGGCGGCCGGGCACCGACATATCAGCTGGGATACGCCTCGGCATCGGCCGCCGTCACGTTGATCGCCATCATCGTGCTGGTCGCCCTACTCCGCAGACTCAACTCACGCGATGCCGTCCAGCTCTAGCCGCGACGGCTCGGCCCCATGATGAACCCCCTACGATCTTGAGAGGATGTCGATGTCCCTCAGCGGCGTCGTTGCTCCCGAGAAGCCGAACCCACGGAAGATGGGTGTGTTCCGGCACAGCCGCTCGGCTCGCATGAGGACCTCTCCGGGCCGCAAGGTCGCCAATCTGCTGGTGTGGCTCCTGGTCGCGTTCAACCTGGCCATCTTCGCCTGGATGTTCGTCAACTCCGTGCGGACGCACTCGGAGATCTTCGCCAATCCGTGGAGCCTGCCGGCCGCGCTGCACCTCGAGAACTACGCCAACGCCTGGGTGACGTCCGGCTTCGGCAACGCCATCCTGAACTCGGTGATCGTCTGTGCGACATCGGCCGTCGCCATCATCGCGCTGTCGGCTCCGGCCGCCTACATCCTGGCGAAGACCAATACCCGGATGTCGGAGACGATGCTGCTCTACATCGCTGTCGGCATCGGTGTGCCCGTCCAGGTCATCGTGATTCCGCTGTTCGTCGTCGTGGAGAACCTGAACCTGCTGAATTCCTTACAGGGTCTGATCGTGGTCTACGTCGGCCTGAACCTGCCGTTCACCATTTTCCTGCTCGCCGGCTTCTTCCGGTCGATTCCGGACGAACTCGAGGAAGCCGCGTCCCTCGACGGCGCCGGCACGTTCGCGGCCTTCTTCCGGATCGTCCTGCCGCTGGCACGTTCGGGAATGGTCACCGCGCTGATCCTCAACCTCGTCTGGCTCTGGGCCGAAACCTTCATCGCGCTGGTACTGATCCAGAGCACGGACCATGAGACGCTGCCGCTGGCGCTGCTGAACTTCATGGCGAAACAGCAGTATGCCGGCGCCGACTACGGCCAGCTGATGGCCGGGGTGTGCATCATCCTGCTCCCGGTGCTCGCCGCCTACATCTGGCTGGGTCGCCGGATCATCGAGGGCATGACGGTCGGAGCCAACAAGTGACGCGCCGGCATCTGGTGGCCGAGCGCGGCGCCAGCGTGCTCCGCGTCACCACGATGCGGCTGCCGTGCGCACCGGTCCCCCCGGACGATCCGGTCCCGCTGGTCGACCGGACGCTCGAGGCGCCGTTCGAACTCACCGACGACCTGCCGGACCGGATCCGTGAGGGTGCCTCGTTCGGCTGGCCCAGGTCGATGCACCCGTACCTGATGCAGAACTGGTACGGCCGCGATCGGGTGGACACCGATCTCACGTGTGTGGTCCTGGAGAACGAGCACCTGCGCGCGACGTTCCTGCCCCAGCTGGGTGGCAGGCTCTGGTCGTTGACCGACGTCGGCACCGGGCGCGAGCTTCTCTACCGCAACCCGGTCGTGCAACCGGCCAACCTCGCCCTGCGCAATGCCTGGTTCGCCGGCGGCGTGGAGTGGAACATCGGCACCAGGGGCCACAGCCCACACACCGTGTCGCCCATGCACGCCGCTTCGGTGGCCGGCGCGGACGGTGTGCCCAGCCTGCGGATGTGGGAGTTCGAACGGTTGCGCCGGGTGGTGTACCAGGTCGACGCCCGGCTTGCCCCCGGCTCGAGGGCGCTGGTCGTCCACGTCAGGATCCAGAACCCGAACGACGAAGCCGTTCCCATGTACTGGTGGTCCAACGCCGCAGTACCGGAGCGGCCGGACGTGCGGGTCATCGTTCCCGCGACCCACGCCTACGCCACCTCCTACGACGGCACTGTCCGGGAGGTTCCGGTGCCCGGGCACTCCCCGGCCGACCGCACCCGGCCGTCGCAGAGCGCGCACGCCGCCGACCACTTCTTCGTGCTGGACCGACCCCGGCCGTGGATCGCCGCCGTGGACGCTTCCGGTCACGGTCTGGCGCAGGTGTCGACCAGAAGGCTGCCCGGACGCAAGATGTTCTGCTGGGGCACCGAGGCGGGAGGACGCCGCTGGCAGCGCTGGCTGTCGCCTGAGGGCGGGAACTACCTGGAGATCCAGGCCGGCCTCGCCGCCACCCAGTTCGAGCATCTCGCGATGCCGGCGGGCGCGACCTGGTCGTGGGTCGAAGCCTACGGAGACGTCGCTGCCGACCCGGCTGTCGTGCACGGCGACGACTGGCACGCCGCCATCGAGCACGTGGACAGCAGAATGGACCGGGTCGCCTCCGCCGAGGCACTGGCCGAGATGCTGGAACAGGCCGAGGCCGATGCCGACGTAGCCCCGAGCACGACCATCTGCACCGGGAGCGGGTGGGGGGCGCTGGAACGGGTGGTCCGCGCCCGCACCGGCCGAGCCTGGATCGACGAGACCGGCGTCCCCTTCTCCATCGGAACGATCGGCCCCGAGCAGCAGCTGTGGCACGATCTTGTCCAAGACCCGGCATCAGCCCGGCGCGCCCTGCTGGACGCGGATCCGCAGGTCCCGCCCCGCTCCTACATGGTCGGCGAGGTCTGGGAGTCGCTGCTGACGCGAGCCGACCCGTCGTGGGCCCGCGACTACCATCTCGGTGTGCTGGCCCATGCCACCGGCGACCTTGCCTTGGCCGGCGCGTACTACCGGTCTTCGCTGGCCCACCGCCCGAGCGCGTGGGCCCTCCGGGGCCTCGGCCGCATCGCCGGTGAGCAGGGAGACCGCACCGTTGCCGCCGACCTGCTCGGCAAGGCCGCGGCGATGACCCCGGCCGAACCCACCCTCGTCGTCGAGGCGATGGCGGCCGCCCTTGACGCCGAAGACGCCGCGGGCGCCCTGCGACTGCTCGACGCCGTGCCCGCGCCCGTGCGGGAACAGGGCCGGATCGCTCTCCTCGAGGCTCGGGCAGCCCTCGCGTGCGGCCGTCGCGACCGGGCGGCGCGGATACTCGACCGCGGCATCGTGATCCCGGACCTGCGGGAGGGTGACACGTCCCTTAGCGACCTCTGGCTCCAGGTCCATCCGGGCGAGCCGGTCCCGGCCGGCTACGACTTCCGGATGCGTTGACCACGACCACAGCGACTCAAGGAGAAGCAACGTCCATGTCGACCCCATGGTTCAACGGCCTGGGCACCCACCTGGGAAACCTCTCCCGGCTGTCCGGCGCTCGCACCCGCTCCATCAGTGCCGAGAATCCCAGCGGCGCACCGGGCGGCGGCGGCCGCGCCGAGCGTGGCACCCATTCGACGGCGTACGCCTCCCGAGAGCTGCCACGCGGCTGGAAGAAGGCGCCATGCATCGATCTGCGCGGCAAGGAGACGTACACGATCGCCGACATCGACGGCCCCGGCGCCGTCCAGCACATCTGGATCACGACGCTGCCGAAGCACTGGCGCCGGATTGTGCTGCGTTGTCACTGGGACGGTGAGGAGAACCCGTCGATCGAGGTCCCGCTCGGCGACTTCTTCTGCCAGGGCTGGACCGTCTATGCGCCGGTCTCCTCCCTCCCAGTGACCGTCGCGCCGGCGGGCGGGCTGAACTGCTACTGGGAGATGCCGTTCCGGCAGCACGCCCGGATCACGGTGGAGAATGTCGGCCCCGACACCATCGAGGGCTTCTTCTACCAGATCACCTACGCGCTGACGGACGTACCGGACGACGCGGCGTACTTGCATGCGCAGTGGCGCCGCAGCGATCCGTTGGAGTATCAGCAGCCCCATGTGCTGCTCGACGGCGTACGGGGTCAGGGCCACTACGTCGGCACGTATCTGGCATGGGAGGCGCACCACACCGGGTGGTGGGGCGAGGGTGAGATCAAGTTCTTCCTTGACGACGACGAGTTCCCAACGATCTGCGGGACAGGAACCGAGGACTACTTCGGTGGTGCCTGGGCCTTCGAGGACCCGCCCGGCCAGTACGCCGCCTACTCGACTCCGTATCTCGGCATGCCCCAGGTGATCCGGCCCGACGGCTTCTACGACAACCAGCCACGCTTCGGGCTCTACCGCTGGCATGTGGCCGACCCGATACGATTCACGTCCGCCCTGCGGGTACAGATCCAGGCGCTCGGCTTCAGGACGCCGACTCAGGGTCAGGAGCGCTACCTGCCGCGCCGTGACGACATCGCCTCCACATCGTGGTGGTACCAGACCGAGCCGCACACACCCTTCCCTGCGTTTCCCGGCATGGACGCGCTCGACACCGTGTGAAGCGCACAGAAGCACAACGGAGGAACGCCTGACGGCCCGCGCGATCTTGCCGGGACCGCTCCCTCCCAGAATGTGCGCGGCAGCGGCCACCCAAGAGGTGAGCGGCGCTCACGTGAGCGCTGGCATGGATCGGGAGTGGAGCGGCGTATGAGCATCGAGACGCTGAGCGAAGGCATGGTCTCCGTGCACGCACGGGATGCGATGAGCGACCGGCTTAGCGCGCGCCCAAGCGAGCGCGCCCCGCGCAGTGGTTCCGAGCCCACCGCGGGGAAGCGCCAGGAGCGTGGCTCTCGGATGCGCGGCTCGACCCCGTCCACGATCGAACCGGCAGCCTTGCGCTGGTACTTCGGCGGCGCATCCGACGCGATCGCCGCGCGCACCGTGTTCCTCGAAATACCCAACACCCGAGCGATCACCTTGATCGGCAAACCCTCCGCCCGATGAAGCCTGCGGATCTCAGCCCAGTCCTCCACGGATAACACCCCTGTCCTCCCCGGCTCGGATGAACCAGGGTCCCCGGAGAGGGGGTCAATATTCGGGCGTCGACACGGGGTCATTTTTCACGCGTCGCCGACAGAGATCTGAGCCCTGGGCCGTTCGGCAAGACACCTGACCCGTACGCTAGTGGCTCCCGGAGCCAGTAAGCCCAGTGACGCGGATTCGCCGCTCCATGCTTGTGACGCCCCGAGGTCAACGGGCGGAAGTTCTTTCGAACGACAGTGAACTCTTCTAGGCGGTCGCCCTGCCCGCGAACCTGCAACGTCAGGCGCGCCACTCCCGCGGTTGCTGCTCCACTACCGCCACGAATCGGACTCTCATGCACCGACACCACGCGGCCCATGTTCGCCCCGATCAGGCTCGTAACCACCGACTGCGGAACCGCAACAGACACTCCCGCAGCTTTCCAGTTGAATCGCTGAATTCTCAAGGTCATTTCACCACCGACCGACCCACAATGCCGACTGCCGACGGTCGCCACTACGCGATCGCTTTGCTTCCCACATGTCGAGCCGCGACTGGCTGACGCTCGACCACCGATGCTGCACCAAGGCCAAGCTCGACCTCCCACGCCGCCAGCAGTCGACCGTGACGGGTGCGCGCTGTGGAACGGTTGGCGTTGTCGGGCGTGAGATCGTTGTCGATCTCACGCTTGACCGGCACTAGGCAATTGGATCCTCGCCGTCACGAGAGCCCGTTTGAACAACGGTCCGAGCACCTACAGCCGGTGGCAGGGCCTCGAGTCGTCAGCTTCGTCATATCTGCACACGTCCCACACCGCTGTCAGCCGCGGCTGGTTGTCGATTACGACGAGTGCGTCACGGGTGGGACGACGAGTCGGGGGTGATCTGCTGCCACTGACTTCCCGTCAGGCGGCGTCACCGTGACGACATGGCCGATGCGCAACGCGCAAAGCCGGCAGGCCAGGGCGTCGGCCAGGGCTAGCGCACGGGACGACAACATACGGAATCGCATTCCATGTCAAGCGTTCCGGGCTCTCAGGCTCGGTGGCGCGCCGCCTGCTCGCTGGCGCGGCGCGTACCAGGCCGACTCGCAGGCCATCGTGCATGGAGTAGCACCTGACGGGGGCAGATAGGCGACTGCCGTCACGTCCTCCGGCGCACCTGTCAGCCACCACATGACCCGAACGGCACAGTCGCCCGCACCCGCATGTACAGACGGACCCTTTGGGCGCTTGCACGGAACGAGGTCGGTGCCGCCTCACCTCCCGCACGAGCCAGGTCGGGCGCCGACCCGTTCCGCGCCCGCGGCTGGGGCACGGCGCCCCGCAGACTACTTCGTGCTGGTCGACGGGCGGCCGACGCCAGCCGTGGCCGCAGCTCACCAGTGACGACTGCGAGCAGCGGCTTGGCGGGCGGTTCGCGGCGCAGGTTCGCGAGAAGTCCGACTCCGACGAGCACGCCCCCGCCATGGTTGATGGGTCAGTTCAGTGGAGTGATCCGGATGTCGTCGAAGTCGAGCTGGGATCCCCAGGCTGATGCAACGGTGTAGGTGCTGACGGTGATGCCGGTGTAGCTGGCGACCTCGTTGGCCCGGGCGGTTGTCTCGAGGGTGCCGCCGTTCATGCTGAGCTTCGCCCCGGTGGCCGTGGTCTCGATGGAGACTGGCATCCACGTCTCCGCCGGCGCGTAGGGCACGGTTCCGATGTCGACCCATCCGGACCCGGCACGTGCCCGGACCCGGAAGTTTCCGGCCGCAGCGTTGGCCGTCACCCAAAACTCATACGCCGTCACCGTCTGACCGTCGTCGGTCCGGCCGGGGATCGAGAATACGCCGCCGGTCGAGCCGTACGTTCCACCTGCGAACTGGAAGTCCACCCGCTGCTCCGATGTGGCCGAAGACGTGAGCGTTGCGGTGGCATGGGAGTCCGCATCCCAGTCGACGAGCGTCAGCCGACGATTGCTATCCGCGCCGGGCATAATCGTGTCCGCGACCACCGCGTGGCGGGTGTCGGTGAAGCCGCGTGGTGGCGCGTTGACGGCGTCGTTCTCGAAGGTCATCGTGTCCGCGGCGTATAGCTCCACTTCGGTGACCGCGTCGAGACTGCCGCCGTCGCTCGGTGCGTTGATTTTGACGTACTTGGCTTGGGTGGGCTCGATCTGGTGGTAGCGCACCGCGTAGTCGACGGTATCGCGTGTCTTCAGAATCGGCTTGCCCCAGGAATTTCCGTCTGTGGAGAGCTGGACGTCGGCGTCCTGGGGGATGCCGTAGGCCAGCATCAGACCGATCTTGTCCAGCGTGTATGTCTGGTCCAGCTCAATGATCAGCTCGCCGCCCGCGGCGATCGGGGCGGCGGCGTAGCGTTCGGAGCTGCCGTCGGTGGCGCCCTGAATGCGGGTCTCGGGGAAGGCGTCCGGCCCGTCGAGGACGTCGCCGGACAGTTGCACGCTGCCGGAGGCGACCTTCGTCGCGAGATCGATCTTGCCGGTGCCGGGCGTGACGGCGTCGATCATCCGTGCCCAGACCCGGTGCAGTTGGCCGTATTCCCGGCACCCCCAGATGTTGGCGCAGGTGTCGCCGAACATGACCGACTGGTTCGCGCTCACACTTACGATCGCCGTATTGCCACTGGAGCCGGTCGTCCGTGCAGGCCCGCCGCGCGGAGCGTTGCCGAAGACGTGCTGGTAGTCCTCCCAGATGCGTCCGGTGCCGTCGAGGCTCACCAGCAGCGAGTTGTCCGGCCGGCCGTAGGTGAGTAGGAGCATGCCGTTGGGCTGGAGCACCACGCCCGGATCCACCGAACCCGTGGGCGCTCCCTCGGGTGCGTCGATGACCTGCGGCGGCGTCCAGGTCACACCGTCGTCGCCGGAGTAGGTCTGGAAGATCGCATCCTGCCCGTGGCCGCGCAGGAATCCGATCAGCCGGCCGTCGCTGGTGCGACTGATCGCCCACTCGTTCGAGCCGAGTGACGCCGTGGGCGGCAGGATCGCGGCATTGCGCACCGTCCAAGTGTGCCCTCCGTCCGCGCTCTGCAGCAGCGCCGACCGATTCCGGGTGTCGCCCTGTGCGAGGCCGTAGATGGGCATCAGCAACGTGCCGTCGACCAGTTGCAGGATGCCCCGATGAACCCGGATCCAACTGAACCCCACGGTGTCCTTGACGATGGCGGTGCCACGGGTCCAGGATTCGCCCAGGTCGTCGGAACGGGCGGTCTTCAGCGTGATGTCACCGGTGTTCGGGTCGGTCGGCCCTGGGACGAACTCGATCGACAACAGCGATCCGTCGCCCAGACGGACCATGTTCATGGCAGGCAGGAGCTCGCCTAATCGCTCAAATGTGATCGCACCGTCCTTGGACACGGCGTGCTTGTCGACACTCTCGACGGTGGTGGAGTCGCGGTTCTCCGCCCAGCTGAGGTGGATTTGGCGCTCGGCGACGCCGTCGATGACGCGGTCGGTTGCGAACGCTTGCGGGAAGGCGCTGAGGTGGCCGGGGCCGGGACTGCTCACACTCCACTCCGCGCCGAGCGTCACGCGGTAGTCGCCGGAAGCGGCGCCCGGCACCAGCGGGGCTGCGGTGGCCGGCAAGTTCCGCGGATCGCCTGCCAGGAGTGCCACGATCGCGATTCCCGACAGGGAAATACCACAGAATCGGCGCCAACGCCGCCTTGTCCCCTGGTAACGCCGCTGGCTGTCCCAGGCCGCGGTCTTGGGAAATGGGCTCATCGAGCACCTCCACGTGGGTTTTGGAATGCCGGGCATATTTCCTAGAACGACGTTCCATGTCAATGCCGTGCAATGCTGGCTCCAAAGGGTGCGACGGCGGCAGTCATCAAACGGGGCGAGATTGCACGGACCGCTGTCCTGCTCGGAGAACACCGTCGCGCCGACGGACTCGGCCTTGACAACACCGTCGACGGGCCCAGCGCCGGACAGTGCGCAGCGCTCACCTGAGACGGCCATTCCGAACCAGGTAGCGCCCGGGCTCGTGGTGCCTCCGGAGCTCATTCCGGTGGCACCACAGCGAGAATCTCAGATCGGGGTCGCATAGTGCCGGCACGTTCCTACCTCGCGCGGTATAACAGGTCGGCTTTGGTCTGCCTGTCGCGCTCGGCTAGATCGCGGGCGCGGCTACCTCAAGTCGGTTGATCTTGACGGATCAGATGTACGGATCGATGCTGCCCGGATGCGGGCGCCGGACGACGGTTGTGCCGCAGGGAGCGGAGCGTGCTCGCGCCGCGTCGTCGGCCCGCAGCATGGCCTGCCGCAGGTACGACTCGAACCCGGCGCCGAGCAGTGAACCGATCGCTGCCGCTGCGGCCCAGTAGCCGTAGAGGATCACGAAGTATCGCGCGGCGCGACGGCCGCGTCGGCGCGGTGGGGCCGGTCCGCATCATCGAGCCGGAGGACGTTACCGCCGGCGCAGCAAACAGAATCGATGTCCAGCTGAGCTGACGCGCGTGACGAGGCCGGTGCGGGATCTTGTCGGCTGGCTCGACCCATCAGTTCGTCGTTGAGTAGACGGCTGGGCTCGGGCAAATCTCCTCGAAGCGCCGTGGCGCGACGATGCTGTCCATGCGTTGAACTCACGTAGTCCCGCCGGCGCGGGCCCGTAGAGTCCCACCTGTCGCGAGACGCGAAATCGGCACCCGCGTGCCGCGGCTGCTCCCGTCGATCCGGCAGAGCGTTGGCGCACAGACCTGGCGGGATGTTCCAGGTTGGATGGTGCGGGTTCGAGGGCAGGGCCGATTGTGCGTTCGCACGGCGGGCGGCCGGCCGCACCCTGTGGCTGTTCGCTGGCTCAGCGGGCGATGCTCAGTTCGGCGAGCATGGAGGCTCCGGCGGATTCGGTGATGACGATCTTGACGTGCTGGGCGGTGGTGCGGTCGATCTTTGCCCAGGCGATCTGGCCGGCGACGGAGACGTGTGCGATGCGGACGTCGACCGGATCGCCCCAGTTCTCGCCGTTGGTCGAGAGGTAGACGGAGACGGTCTCGGCGTAGCCGGGTTTGAGGTTCAGTCCGATCCACGAGATCCGCTGTGGTTCGGCGAAGCTGAGGGTGAAGTGGCGCGGCGCCTCGGGTGTGGCGACGGGTCCGAGGGAGCAGTGCCAGTATTCGGCCACGCCGTCGACCGCTCCGCCGGGCTGAGCGGTGGGGTGGTCCCGGTGGCTGCTGGTCAGATCGGTCTCGTAGGTGGCCTTTCCCGCGGCGACCATGGCGGGAAGGTTGAGGACGTCCTCGGATTCTGGGGCGGTCTCGTGCTCCGGCGGCTGGACGTCGACGTAGTCGCTGAGGGAGCTGAAGGTGCCGACGACGGCGTGGATGTTGGTGTCGTAGCTGACCGTGAGGAACCGGCCGCCCCGCACGACCGCGGTGCTGGGGTCGCCCTGGTCCACGTTCTGCTGCGACATGTACAGCAGGACGGGGTTCGTGTCGGTCCAGGCCTGGTCGCGGTGCCGGAGCCGGCCGACGATCGGCTCGTTCGAGCCGTAGTCTCGCCCGCCGTAGGTGAGCAACACCATTCCGCCGGGCAGGGTCATCAGATCCGGGGCCTGCATGCTCCACGGGACCTTGCTCGCGACGGTCCAGGTGCGGCCGCCGTCGTAGGAGTCGCTGACGTACCCAGGGCGAATTACCGCGGTGACGTGCCCGTCGGGGAGGACCGCCAGTTCGGTTTCGGAGAGTGCGACGCCTGGCTCGGCGGGGAGCATGACCTCGTTCTCCAGCGGCCAGGTCCGCCCGCCGTCGGTGCTGCGCACGACGCTGGCGCGGCCGAGCGTGGAGTCCGGGCGCGTGCCGTAGAGGGGGATCAGCAGGTCGCCGTCGTCGAGTTCGACGACCTCACCGGACTCGGCGGACCAGCCCAGGTGGTACGCGCCGCTTCGCGGGCCGCACCCGCAGCTCATCGACGATTGCACCAAGGCCGGCTCGGACCACGTCTGCCCGCCGTCTTCGGAGCGCACCACGTAGGTGCCGCGCAGCGTGGCGGCCGTGTCGGGATATCCGGTCCAGTCAGTCTGGAACCAGGTGATCACGATGGTTCCGTCGCGCAGTTGGGTGATCTGTGCGTCGCGGTCGTCGAACGACGTGTCGATCACGACCCGCGGCTGCGACCAGGTCGCCCCGCCGTCCGTGCTCTCCGTCCACCGCACTTGCCCGTCGTGGTCGCCCCCGGGGATCCCGGCGGAGTGCTCGTTGTTCCAGTAGAAGACGGTCAAGAGCCGGCCGTCGTCGAGGTGCGCGATCTCTGGGAAGAACGGCTTCTGTTCGCCCTCCTCGGTCGCGATGAGCACGTCGGGCTGCGTGGGGTCGTCCGGGCCAGCGCTGGCGGGCGCCCCGGCGAGGCCGCTGACGACGAGGGCCGAGCCGGCGATCAGGGCGCCGAGCAAGGCCCTGCGGGGGTTCCGGGAAGGCCTGGTCATGACTGCTCCCTTCAATTCGCGGTCGTGCGGCACAATCTGTCGAGAGAGCTGCACTGACGTCGATGGAGCGACTCAAGCTGGCACACTGTTCCATGTCAATGGGCGCACTGATTCCCCGGTGAATTCTGGCCCCAGTTTCGGATGAGTTTTGGCCCCACCCGGGGTGTGTCGGCGCGTGTTGTTGGAACGAGTTTGGCCCCACTGTGATGCTTTGAAGTGGCCCCACCTGTCGACGGTTTCCGTTGGCTCGCGGCGTCCCGGGTTGGGGACGCGGTGGGCGGAGGGTTCGTAGACGGTCAGTCGATGTCGTACGGCCAGGCCTTCGCGGCGCGGCTGGTGCCGAGTCGGTAGGACTTGGTCCCGGTCCGGGTGATGTGCGCGTTGAACGTCAACCTATCGACGGCGGCGGCCAAGCGGAGGTCGGTGAAGGTGGCGCCCCATTCGGAGAACGCGGCGTTGGAGGCGCAGGCGATGGATGCTCGTTCCCCGCGGGCGGTGATGATCTGGAACAGCAGTTCCGCGCCGCGGGGGTGGAGGCTGACGTAACCCCACAGCTGCCCTGGTTCCCCGTCCGTATCCGGCCGGCAGGAGAAGCCGCTGCTGACGGTCCCTTCGGTCACGCTTCGTGCGCCTGCAGCAGATACCGGTCGACAGCCTCCGGAAGGAGGGCGTGCTCCACTACGGTCATTGCTGCGCCGCGGATGCCGGCGTCGTCGCCCAGCCGCGAGGGCTCGAGGCGGAGCAGGTGCGTCGCCCCGTGCACCGCCGAACTGTAGATCTGCTCCTGGATGCCGGCGAAGAGCTGGTCGCCGGCATCGGCCAGATAACCCCACACCGATATGACTCCGGGGTTCAGCAGGTTGATCGCCGCAGCCAGAACGTCCCCGATGTCGCGCCCGGCAGCGCGGATAGCCTGGCCCGCCTCGACGACGCCGTCCTGGGCGAGCCGGACAACGTCGCGTGCCGTCGCCGCGTCGAACCCGGCCTGGGCCAGATCCCGGGCGAGGGCGGTGCCCCCGGCGACGGCGTTGAGGCAGCCACGCCCGCCGCACGCGCACTCGGTGTCGCGGCCCGGCGCCCGGGTGTGGCCGATCTCCCCGGCCAAGCCCGCCACCCCGCGCACCACCTTTCCGTCGATCACGATGCCGCAGCCGATGACGCTGCCGACCTTGAGGAACATGAAGACGCCCACCGACGGCCAGGACGCACGATGCTCACCCAGGGCCAGGAGGTTGACGTCCTGGTCGACGAACACCGGACCCAGACCGGCGGCCTCCAGACGTTCTGCGACGGGGTAGTCGATCCAGGAACGCGCCGATCCGGTGGCCGTTCGCTGCGCCGTGGCCAGCTCCACCTTGCCGGGTAGGCCGATGCCGACGCCGTGCACGCGGTCTCGGGGCTGTCCGAGCTCGGCCAGCGCCCGTCCGAACTCCGACGTGATCCGTTCGAGCACCACGTCCGGCCCATGGCCGATGTCGAGCACCACGGTCTCACTCCACAGCACTGTGCCGTCGAAGTCGGTGACCGCGACGCGGGTGCCGCTCATCCCCAGTTGGGCGGCGAGGGTAAGCCCCGCCCGTGCGTTGAACGTCAGGACCGTCGGCGGTCGGCCCCGGCGCGCGGGCATGATGCTGGCCGGGACCAGGAGGCCATGGCTGACTAGCAGGTCGACCCGCTCCGTCACGGTGGAACGAGCGACTCCCATGATTTCGGCGAGTTCGGACGTCGTGGTAGCGCGGCCACGACGAACGAGGTCCAGGACTTCCCCGGAGCGGGCGATGCGCCCCCTGCTTGCTATCGATGTGACCACAAGCGAACTATATAGCAGCTCACGAGCACTAAATCTGGGTTGTTGACGTCAAACATCGACAGGTTTACAGTGACGAACGACATAAATGGCCCGGCAAAGGTCGCCAGGCCTCAATGGAGGAGCGTGATCCGATGCACAGGCGGCGGAGGTCGAGAACCCTCGCACTCGCCGCTGTTGGCGGCATGCTGATGGCGGCCTGCGGATCCGGCGACGACGCTACGGAGGCGTCGGACGGCTTGGTCGTCTGGTACTACTTCTCCGGTGGGCCGGCAGAGGCGCTCGAGAAGCAGCACGAGTTGTGGGCGGAGGCGCATCCGGATGTCCCGGTCGAGTACGTGCAGATCCCGTTCGAACAATTGCCGTCCCGCCTGCTGGCCACGGCGTCCACCGAAGATGGCCCGGACGTGGTGCTCCACAACGTGCCGGTCGACTTTCCCGCCCTGGCCGGAGCGGGCGTTCTCGCCGACCTGACGGACTACTGGAATGAGTCCGAGGTCGCCGAGCAGTTGCCCGACAACGCCGCGTGGCGATCCGACGACAAGGTCTACACGGTCATGTCGTACACGAATCTGCTCGGCCTGTACTACAACCAGAACATCCTCGACGAGTACGATTTGGCGCCGCCGGAGAGCGTCACTGAGTTCGAGGCGGCCATGCAGACCGTCGCCGCGGACGGCAAATACGTGCCGCTGGCCATGGCCGGCGCGGCAGGCACGGCCGGCGCGTGGAATTTCATGCCGCTCCTGCTCGGTCGGGGCGTGGACTACTGCAACCTCGAGGGCGAGATCGTCCATGAGGAGTTCGAGCGGCTGCAGCGGTGGACCGAACAGGGCTTCGTCCCCCGCGACACGTCCACCTGGATCGGGCCGGACGCCTGGCAGCAGTTCTTCGGCGGTGACGTGGCGTTCGGAATCAACGGCAACTGGAATCTCGGCGACGCGCGCGGTGCTGAGTGGATCGGCACCGCCCGATTCCCCGCCGGACCCGACGGCAGCCATGTCTTCCTGGGCGGCGAGGGCCTCGGCATCGGCGCCTTCAGCGATCAGCAGGACCTGGCCTGGGAGTACATCGAGACGGCCTGGCTGTCCGACGAGGCCAGCCTCATCAACTTCAACACCTCCGGGCAGATTCCGACCCGAACAGATCTGGCCGAACACCAGGACCTGAGAGAAGACGCGCTGGTGCGGCCGTTCGTCGCGGCCGCCGGCGACTCCGGGGCGTGGCCGATGAACGAGCAGACCGCCGCCATGCAGCAGGCGATGGGCGCGGCCGTCAGCGCCGTCATCTCCGGCCAGAAGAGCGCCGAGCAGGCTGCCGATGACGTCATCGCGGAAGTCGCGGACGCGCGCGAGCAAGGCGGGAGCACCTGCTAGGCATGAACGGGCGCGTGATCGACACCTCGCCGCTGGCCGCCCGCCCGGCCGCTGGCCGCCGCCAGCGTTCGGACGGCCGGCTACCCCGGCCGTGGCTGGCGCCGTACCTGTTTCCCGCGCTGGTCGTCGCCGGCGCCCTCCTGGTGTATCCGCTCGTCCAGCTGGCCCGGATGTCGGTGAGCGACGTCGGGACCACGACGCTCATCAGCGCGTGGGAACTCGTCGGCCTGGAAAACTTCGGGGCGGTCCTCAACGACGCGGCGTTCTGGAACGCCGCGAAGGTGACGGCGCTACTGACCGCTGTCCTGCTCGTGGTCGACCTGATCATCGGTTTCGTTGCTGCCCTCGCGCTGACCGGACGTGGCAGGCTTATCGGCGCCACCTTGTCGCTGCTGGTGTTCGTGTGGACGCTCCCGCCGCTGGTGAGTGGCAGCGTGTGGAAGTTCCTGCTCTCCGGCGACGGCGGGGTGAACGCCGCGCTCGGCATGGTCGGACTCGGACCGGTGGACTGGCTCAGCTCCCCGTCGGTCGCGCTGTGGTCGGTGAGCTTGGTCGCGGCGTGGGCCAGCCTGCCCTTCGCCATTCTGATTATCCGCGGCGGGCTGATGTCGATCCCGCCCGATGTGCTCGAGGCCGCCGCTCTCGACGGTGCGAACGCTTGGCAGCGCGCCACCCGGGTGATTTTGCCGCTGCTCCGCCCGACGCTGGCGGTGCTGACGATCCTGCTCATCCTCTACGCCTTCGGGAGCTTCAACTTCGTGTACGTGCTGACTGGCGGCGGGCCTGGGGACACGACGAACATCTTGCCCTTCCTCGCATATCAAACCGCGTTTCGCACGTACTCGTTTGACCTCGCCAGCGCCATCGCCGTCCTGTCGATGGTCGTGGTCCTCGTACTTTCCGTGCCGTACGTGCTCGGCGTCCGCAAGGAGCAGGCAGCGTGATCGGCCGTCGGACCGGCCTCGCGAGCAAGGCCTTCGTCCTCGGCCTCCTGGTCGTGTACGCCATCCCGCTCGCGTGGATCGCGCTGACCGCGCTGAAGTCCGAAGAGCTGGCCCGGGCCGAACCCAACACCATCTTCTTCCGGCCGACGCTGGAGACCTTCCGCCACACCCTCGAGGTGGCGAGCGAGTCCGTGGCGACGTCGATCAAGATCGCCGTGGCGGTGACCGTCCTGGTTCTCGCGGTGGCCGTCCCAGCCGCGTACGCACTCGCACGCAAGGTGTCCGCGCGGTGGAGCCGGACGGTCGCCGTGCTCCTGGGCGCCCTCCTGGTGTTGCAAATGGTCCCGCAGCCGATGGCGGTGATCCCGCTCTACCAGATCTTGGCCGGTTGGGGTCTCGTGGACACCCTTCCAGGACTGATTCTCGCCGACACGGCGAACCTCGTGCCCTTCGCCATCCTGCTGCTGAGGCCGTTCGTCCTCGCCATACCCGGCGAGATCTACGAGGCCGCGCAGGTCGACGGCGCCTCCGGACGGCGGACCTTCCGGTCCATCGTCATCCCGCTACTGCCCAACGGGATCGCCACGGTGGCGACCATCGTCTTCATCATGACGTGGGGCGAGTTCGTCTACGCGACCACCCTGATCACCAACCAGCAAGGGCTGCCGGTGAGCGGCTTGCTGGCCCAGCAGACCTCCATGTATTCAGTGGAGTGGAGCCGTCTCATGGGCCTGTCCCTGCTGACCTCGCTCCCCCTTCTCGTGGTGTTCCTCATCGCCAAGCGGCGGCTCGTCGCGGGCCTGTCCCTCGGAGCGGTGCGGTAGGGCGGGGATGACGTGAGCGGACAAGACGAGCGGCCGGCCAGGACGCCGACGGTGGTGCTGCTGGGCACCCTCGACACGAAAGGTGAGGAGTATGCCTACCTGCGCGATTTGCTGACGGCGCGACGATGCGACGTGCTGACCGTCGACGCTGGCGTCCTCGGCGAGCCGCGGTGGCGTGCCGACGTCCCAGCAGACGAGGTCGCCCGTGCCGCCGGCCATGAGTTGCAGGAGCTGCGAGGCCTGCGCGACCGGGGCGCGGCGATGGAGTCGATGGCCGCCGGCGCGGCGCGCGTCGTCACACGGCTGCGTCAGGCGGGAAGGGTCGATGCCGTGATGGCCGCAGGCGGCTCGAATGCGGCTTTCCTGATGTCTGCGGTCTGCGCCGAACTCCCAGTCGGCATGCCTAAACTGCTCGTCTCCACGATCACGGCCGGCGACACCCGCCCCTACGTAGGGCAGTCCGACCTCACGCTCATGTACCCCGTCGTCGACCTCGGCGGTCTCAACCGCGTCTCGCGCCTGGTCCTCGCAAACGCAGCGGACGCCTGCGCCGGCATGGCACACGGCCCGCGCGAGACCACCGCCGCAGATCGTCACACGGTGGCAATCTCGATGTTCGGCGTCACGACGGCGTGCGGCACGACGGTGCGTGAGCTGATCACGGCGGCGGGCGCGGAGGCACTCACGTTCCACGCCACCGGTGTCGGTGGAGCTTCGATGGAAGCGCTGATCCGCAGCGGTCACGTGCAGGCGGTTGCCGACATGACGACCACAGAGTTGGCCGACGACTTGCTCGGCGGGGTCTGCTCGGCCGGGCCGGGCCGGCTCACGGCCGCGGCCGAGCACGGCGTGCCGCAGGTCGTCAGCCTGGGCGCGCTCGACATGGTCAACTTCGGTCCGCCGAGCACGGTTCCGGCCGCGCACGGCGGCCGGCTGCTCCACCGGCACAATCCGATGGTCACCCTGATGCGCACGAGTGCCGAGGAATGCGCCGAGCTGGGCCGTCAGCTGGCAGTCAAGCTGAACCGGGCCACTGGGCCGAGCGCGGTCCTGATCCCAACGCGGGGGTTCTCCCAGATCTCGACGCCCGGACAGGTCTTCCACGACCCGCAGGCGGACGCGGCGCTCATCGACGCCCTGACCGCGTCGCTGGGCCCGCACGTGTACGTACGAAGGTTCAACACCCACATCAACGACCCCCGGTTGGCGGCGGCGGCGGCCCGGATCCTCATCGACTGGCTGAAGGCTGGTGCATCGTGACTCAGGCGACACGCGTCGAAATCCTCGACGGCTTCCGGAAAAAGATCAACACCGGCCGGCCGGTCGTCGGCGGTGGCGCGGGGGTAGGCCTGTCCGCCAAGTGCGCGGAGCTTGCCGGGCTGGACTTCATCGTCATCTACAACTCGGGCCGCTATCGAATGGCCGGGCGCAGCTCGATGGCGGGGCTGATGCCGTATGGCGACGCCAACGCCATCGTCATGGAGATGGCCGACGAGGTCCTGCCCGTCGTCCGCCACACACCCGTCGTCGCCGGGGTGTGCGGCACCGACCCGTTCCGCTCCATCCCCCGGCTGCTCGACGACGTACGGTCGAGAGGCTTCGCCGGAGTGCAGAACTACCCGACGGTGTGCTTGTTCGAGGGCATCATCCGGGCCAACTTGGAGGAGACGGGGCTCGGCTTCGACCGTGAGGTGGACATGGTGCGCCTCGCCCGCGAACGCGACCTGCTGACGCTCTCGTACGTTGCCAGTCCGGACGAGGCTCGGGCGATGGTCGACGCCGGCGCCGACATCCTGGTTCCGCACATGGGACTGACCACCTCCGGGACCGTGGGTGCCCGGACCGCGATCTCGATGGCCGAGGTGCTCGACCGGCTGGCCGAGATGCGCGACGCCATCGTCAGGGAAGATCCGGACGCGATCGTCATCTGCCACGGCGGGCCGATCGCCGAGCCGGACGACGTCGACCTGGTGCTGCGGAAGGTGCCGGGTGTGCACGGCTTCCTCGGCGCCTCGAGCATGGAGCGGCTTCCGACCGAGGTGGCCATGGTCGATCACATGCGGCGGTTCCTCGACATCCAGCTGAACGGCTGAGGAGGTACGGGTGTACAAGGTGACGGTCCTCTACGGCTGGCCCGACGATCCAGCCGCCTTCGACGCGTACTACCGCGACGTCCATCTGCCGATCGCCCGCCTGATGCGCGGCTTGTCCGGCTGGACGCTCAGCTGGGTCGGCAAGCAGGACGGCGACGTCATGCCGCCGGTCTACCTCGTCGTGGAGCTCTACGCGCCCGACATCGAGACGATGACGACCGTCCTGGACTCGCCGGCCGGCCGGGCCGCGCGAAATGATGTGCCGAACTTCGCCACCGGAGGAGCGACAATGCTGTTCGGGGTCGAAGAGCAGGTGTCGGTCGCGTGACCGGGCCAGACGGCGTCGACGTCGCCGTGGTGGGGCTGCGCTTCGGCGAGCAGTTCCTGCCGATCTACCTGTCCCATCCCCACGTCCGCTCGGTCGCCATCGTCGACACCTCCGCCGACCGGCTGCGCGAGGTGGGCGACCGGCACGGCGTCCGGCACCGCTACCGGAGCTTCGACGACGTGCTCGCGGACGAACGCTGGCAGGCGGTCCACATCCTCACGCCCGTGGCGTTGCATGCTGATTATGCGCTCGCGGCCCTCGCCGCGGGCAAGCATTGCGCCTGCGCCGTTCCCATGGCCACCGAGCTGGCCGATCTCGAGGCGATCGTGGCCGCCCAGCGGCGGACCGGAACGGTCTACATGATGATGGAGACCGCGGTTTTCGGTCGCGAGTATCTCCTGGCCGACCAGCTGCGCCGGACCGGCCGGCTCGGCGAGCTGATCCTGTACCGGGGCTACCACGTGCAAAACCTGGACGGGCATCCGGAGTACTGGCGCGGCTACCCGCCGATGAAGTACTCCACGCACGCCCTCTCCCCCGCCCTCGCGTTGACGGGCCGGACCGTGGCGGAGGTCACGGCGTACGGCTCGGGCAGGCTGACCGACGATCGGCTGGGCGAGAAGGGCAACCCGTATCCGGCCGAGGTGGGGCTTTTCCGCCTCCGCGACTCCGACCTGGTCGCGCAGGTCACGGTCTCGTTCTTCCAGACCGCTCGGCCCACGGTCGAAGGCTTCTCGGTCTACGGCGACCGGGGCAGCTTCGAGTGGTCCGGGGCCGAGGGCGACCCGGTGATGCTGTTCGAGGAGACGTCCACCGCCACCGGGGGGTCGGATGGCCGCCGGCACGGGACCGACCTGGCCGTGACCCAGCTGTACGCGCCGGACCGCGATGACCGCCTGCCGGCGGAGGTCACACCGTACTTGCGCCCGCACCAGCTGGTTCCGCACGACGGCGGCGGGCCCGTCGTCGTGCCGGCGGCGCACGGCGGATCGCACCCGCACCTGGTGCACGAGTTCGTATCGAGCATCGTCGAACACCGGCCGCCGGCCGTCGACACCGCGACCGCCGCGGCGTGGACCGCGCCGGGCATCTGCGCCCACGAGTCGGCGCTGGCCGGTGGAAAGCCCGTCCAGGTGCCCTCTTATGCCTGACGTGACCTCCGCGTGGCCGGACGGCGCTCCCGGCATCGGCGCGACAGCCTTCCGAAGCAGGACGGTTGGTGCCGAGGACATCCAGCACTTCACCGCTATCACCGGAGACCGCAACCCGTTGCACTACGACGAAGCGGCAGCCGCCGCTTCCCGTTTCGGTGGGATCATCGTCCAGGGCGGCGTCACGTCGGGCATCCTGAACGCCGTCGTCGCCGAGGACCTGCCCGGTCCGGGTTCGGTGTTCCTGAAGGTCGAATGGAGCTTTCTCGCCCCTGTACGGCCGGGAGACGAGATCACGGGCCGGGTCGAGGTCCTCGAGGTGCGTCACGACAAGCCCATCGCCCGCCTGAAGACGACCGTGACACGAGTCGACGGCGAGTTGGTGCTCGACGGAACGGCGCTCACCTACACGGTCGGGCTCGGCGCCCGCCGAACGTGAGTCCGGCCGTGGCGGTCGCGGGCGGTGCCGCGGCCCGCCGACAGCTCATCTTGATCGCGGCGGTGCAAATCCTCGTGATGGTCACCTGGTTCTCGGCCTCCGCCGTCGTCCCGTCGCTCACGGCCGAGTGGGGCCTGACGGCGGGCGGCGCGGCCTGGCTGACCGCCTCGGTCCAGCTCGGCTTCGTCTGCGGGGCCGTCGCCTCGGCGGTGCTGAATCTGCCCGACCGGGTGCCGGTTCAGGTCTTGGTCTGCGGCTGCTCCCTCCTCGCCGTGGCGGCGACGGTGGCGCTCGCGGCGATGGCGGGCGGCCTGGGCACCGCGCTGGTCCTGCGGTTCACGACCGGCTTCGCCCTGGCGGGCGTGTATCCGCCGGGACTGAAGCTGATGGCCTCGTGGTTCGACCGCGGCCGCGGGCTGGCTTTGGGAGTGCTCGTCGGTTCGCTCAGCTTGGGCAGCGCGCTGCCGCATTTGCTGTCCAGCTTCGGCCGGCTGCCGTGGGAGGCGGTGCTCTACGCCGCCGGCGGGCTCGGCGTTGCCGGCGCCGTCCTGGCCGGCTGCTGGGTGCGACCGGGCCCCGATGCCCTGCCAGCGGCGCCGTTCCGGCCCGGCTACGTGGTCGCGTTGTTCCGGGAGCGCGGGCCCCGGCTGGCCAACCTCGGCTATTTCGGCCACATGTGGGAGTTGTACGCGGTGTGGACGTGGTTGCCGTCCTACCTCGCGGCCAGCCAGGCCGCCGGGGGCGGCGGCTCGTTGTCGCCGGCGATAGTCGCGTTCCTGGCCATCGGAGTGGGCGGCCTGCTCGGCTGCCCGTTCGCGGGATGGGCAGGTGACCGTCTGGGACGGGCGCGCACCGCCGCGGGAGCGATGGCCGGCAGCGCGACCTGCTGTCTGCTGGCGGCGGTGATGTTCGGTCGGCCGTCCTGGATGGTCATCGCCGTGGCCATGGTTTGGGGCGCGACCGTGATCGCGGACTCCGGGCTGTTCTCTGCGTGTCTGACAACCGTCGTCGATCACCGATACGTGGGCACAGCGCTCACCGCCCAGACAGCGCTCGGGTTCCTCCTGACGGTCGTCACGATCCAGGCCGTGCCGTTGCTGGTCCAGGCGGGAGGGTGGTGGCTCGCCCTCGCCGTGCTCGCCGTCGGCCCCGTTTGGGGATGCGTGGCCATGAGCCGGCTGGCGCCCTTGACCGACAACCGAAACCGGGAGGCGGTTTTCGCGTGAACGACGCGACCCCCGTGCTCATCGCAGGCGCGCGCACGTCGATCGGCAGGCTGGGTGGCCGGCTGTCCCGCCATGCCGCCACGGATCTCGGCGCCGCAGTGGTCCGAGCCGTCCTCCGCCGGTGCCCGGGGCTCGCCCCCGAGTACGTCGCCCTGGGCAACGTCGTCCAGGCCGGGAACGGGCAGAACCCCGCGCGGGTGGCGGCAGTGCGAGGCGGTGTGAGCCGTGAGGTCGCCGGAGTGACCGTCAACGACGTGTGCCTGGCGAGCATGACTGCCGTGGTTCACGTGGCGCGGATGATCGGGGCCGGCGAGGTCACGACCGGCCTCGCCGGCGGGTTCGAGTCGATGAGCCGGGCGCCGCTGGCCACGGCGGTTCGGCGGCGCCGAGGCACAACCGCCGACCAGGACCGGGGCGAGCCGGTCGACCTGCTCGAGCACGACGGTCTGTGGTGTTCTCTCGACCAGGTGGGGATGGGCGTTCTGAGCGACAGGGAGAACGAGCGGCTGGGTATCGGCCGGGCCGAGCAGGACGCCTTCGCCGCCGAGAGCCACCGCCGGGCGCACCACGCCACCGTGACCGGGCGTTTTGCACACGAGATCGACGCGTCAGGGCTGGACGCGCCGCCGGCGGATGACGGGATCCGCCCGCACTCGACCGCCGCGTCCTTGCGCGCCTTGCCGCCGGCGTTCACCCCGGACGGCACGATCACGGCGGGCAACGCTTCCCAGCTGTCGGACGCCGCCGCCGCCGGCATGCTGGCGCGGGCGGACCGGGCAAAGGCGTTGGGACTGCCGACGCTGGCTGTGATCGAAGGGTGGGCGAACGTCGCCGGACGGGACTCGAGTCTGCACCTGATGCCCGCCGCCGCCGCCCGGCGCCTGCTGGAGCGCCGTGGCCTCACAACCAGCGACGTGGGCCTCTGGGAAATCAACGAGGCGTTCGCCGGCGTGGTCCTGGCCTCGACCGACGACCTGGGTATCGACCTCGACAACGTCAACGTCAACGGCGGCGCCATCGCACTCGGCCATCCGCTTGGGGCTTCCGGGTTCCGGCTGGTCCTTACCCTAGCCATCGAGATGCGCCGCCGTGACGTCGAGTGGGGAGTCGCTGCGATCTGCGGCGGCGGTGGCCAGGGTGAGGCTCTGTTGCTGCGTCAGCCTTAGCTCACGACGTCCGAGCCGGTCGCGCCGCTTGGCGCCCGTCCGCTGCGGACGATGAAGGAAGGCGAGCACCCACTCCTTTCCGTTTCAACATATAGCGCACCCGACTTCAACGCTTACCTGGCGTCGCTGACCGGGCTGACCAGACCCGACTGACCCCACCTCGGAGGAGGTGACACACCATGACCATGAGCGACGAAGCGGCGGCCTTCGCGGCCGCCGGAATCCGGTGGCAGGAGTCCTGCAAGGTCACCCGGATCGGGCGCGGGTGGCCGTGGGAACCGTGGGTCATGAGCTTCGTACCAGGCGACCAGCCCGACCGGGCCAGGTATTCGCTGATCTCGACGACGCGGTCGCGGCCCAGCGCGTCGGCCAGGTGCGCCGCGCAGCCGCCGGAGGTGGTGACGATGGTGCCGGGCAGGTCGCGTCCCAGCCGCTCGGCCATCGCGCGACCGCCGGTGGAGTCGCCGTTGTGGGCGTGCAGGGCACCGCAGCAGCCCTGCGCGGCCGGCGCGTCGGCGCCGTCGACAAGTGCCACCGCGGCCCGGCTGACCTTGGGGAACAGCACCCGCTCGGCACAGCCGAGCATGACGTGCGGGGTGTCGGGGTCGACCGAGCGGGCGCGGGTTCGGGCGAAGCGTCGCACCAGCCCGGCCAGCCGCAGCGGCAGCCGCCGGGCCACCGCCCAGCGCAGCCACCGCGCCGGCGCCGGGCCGTGCCCGGCCCGCCACTGGTGGTCGCGCCACTGCTCGAGCATCGGCCCGTACTCGACGCCGGCCGGGCACACCGTCTCGCAGGCGCGGCAGCCCAGGCAGAACGACGCCTCGTGCTGCAGCGTCGGGTCGTCGGGCTCCAGCCGGCCGGCCTCCAGCGCCCGCATCAGCGTGATCCGCCCGCGCGGCGAGGACTGCTCGTCCTTCTCCAGCGCATAGGTGGGACAGACCGGCAGGCAAAAGCCGCACGAGATGCAACGGTCGAGCAGCCCGGCGTCGAAGATGCCGCGGCCGTGGACCCCGTGGTCGCCCTCGTCCACCGCGCCCGACCGGCGCGGCACGATCGGCAGCTCTCGCGACGGCCCACTCATCGATGCACGTGATGTGGACGCAACCGGTTGGCACGCATTAATGGCCGCCCTTCGCTACCGCGGACACCTCATGACCTGAACTGTGCGAGCTACGTCGACGTGATCGTCGAAGCAGCTCATTCAACCGGTTACGGCACGAGACGCAGGACGTAGGTCTCGTGTTCTCGGCACTGGATCGTGACGCTGTCGGTGTGCCGTGCGATCGGCGTGTCATCAAGCCCGAAGGCGTCGGTGATGACCGCGGCCACCCTGGGCAGGTGGATGGTGCGCGGGCCGTCGGAGGTCGCGTGCAGGGCGACGAATCGGTGGCTGGCGTAGACGACGTCGTCGTTGTCGACGTAGACATGCGCCCCGGCCTGCTTCGCCGCGTTGCGAAGGAGCTGAGGTGGCATCCGCGGCGCCACCGAGTACGTCGAATGACCACCGCGTCGGTGCTCGACCCGCACGACGCCGGGTATCGACGTTCCCTCGACGGTGGCAAGCACCTCGCCGTTGCCACCGGTCGGATGGATCAGCGGGGCGCCGACGGCGCTCGTCGTGCCGAACGTCGTACCCGGTGCGATGCCGGCAAGGGCGGCGGACGTGCTCTGGACGGTGGTCACCCGCAGCCGCGCCGCCTGCTCCGTCGCCGTCATCTCGACGCCCGTGAGGTCGGTGACGCCGCCGGCGCCGGGGTCCCCGTAGCCGAACCAGCCCGCGCCGTGACCCCACACGAAGCTCTTGCCCCGATCGCGCAGCCGCTGTACCGCTCGGCGTAGGTCGCGGTCGACCTTGACCGTGTTGAGGAACACGTAGAGCGAGTAGTCGTGCGTGCGCTCGTCGAGCAGGTCCTGGAAGTGGAAGATGTTGTACGGCGTGCCCATCGAGCCGAGCTCGAGCCGCTGGCCGTAGAGGAACTGCTGGTTGTGGTTCCGGCTGTAGCCGAAGTGGGCCATGCTGGCCTCGTCGGCGAACACGGCGACCTCGGCGGTCGAGCGGCGGTCGGCGGTTAGCGACTCCGCGACCAGGTCGCGTGCCTTCGCCATGAAGGCCATCATCTCGGGGTCGTCGTACCAGCCGCCCCACATGTCGAACCACCACAGCCCGGCGCCGTTGGTGATGGCGCGGGCGAGATTGTTCCGCAACAACGACATCGTGATCCGCGGGTCGTCGGGCCCCTGCCAGAGCGCGGTGTCGTAGGGGCCGGGGACGGAGCCGGTGGGATTGATCTCGGGCGCGGCGACCGACAGGCCCACCGTCAGGTGCGTCCGGGTGTCGGCCTCGCTCATCCAGAGCTTGCCGTGCAGCTTGACCGAGTCGGTGAGGCTGAAGTACGACCAGTCGTAGCCCGGCTGACGGCGGAGGTAGCTGCTCGGGCTGGCGAGGAACTCGACGTACGGCGACGTGAGGATGTGGTGCAGCGCGTGCTGCCCGACGTCCACGTGGGTGGTCTCGAAGATGTACCCGTAGAACGCGCCGGCCAGTGCGGAATCGCCGACCTCCTTCTTGACCGTGCGGCAGAAGTGGACCACGGCGTCGGCGGCCGCGTACGAGTGGAACCGGTAGTAGTCGATCACCTGCTGCTCGGAGTCCGGGTCGCGGAAGAGCCGGGCCGGGTCACCGGTGCGTGCGGCCGCGTCCGGGACGGTGGCGGTGCGCAGCGACACGGCCGGATCGTGCCAGCCGGCTCGCAGCGCCGCGTCGGACCGGTACGTCCGGCGCAGCCAGGAACGGAACGCCCGCTGGTGCGGTTCGCTGTAGTCGGGCAGCCGGTCACGGTTGCCGTGGTACATCCATTCCTCGGTCTGGCCCGCACCGAGGTGGTAGGCGATGAGGTTGTTCGCGTACGGCGAGGCGGCGATGTGCCTGATGAGTGCCAGCAGTGCCTGCCCGGCCTCGTCCCTCCAGACGGCAGAGCTGAACGACTGCCGCAGGGTGCCGCCGTTGGCGGACACGCTCAGCTCACCCGGGTGCAGCGACTCCCACCATTGCGGGACGTCGAGGTTGACCCTCAGGATGACGAGCGCGTTCGGCTGGGCTGCGACCACGCGGGCGAGGTCCTCGTCTACGGCGGAGAAGTCGTAGTTGCCCGGCCCCACCCAGAGGCCGGGCCGGAACGGCTTGATCCCGCTGGTGGAGTTGATCCCGCGGTCGCCGAAGTAGCAGGCCACGCTGTACACGCCGTACCCGGCGCCGGCGAAGTCCTCGTACTGCCCACGGTGCGGGAGATACGTCATGTACGCGATGGCCGGAAGCGCCTGGTCGCCGATCATGATGGCCGGTGCGCCGCGGTGATCGCGGACCGCGATCCGCCGGCCGGCGCCGGCCGCGGGCGCGCCGGGCGGCCCGGCGACCGCGGCGCCGGTGCCGCCGAGGAAGCCGGCAACGGCGGCCGAGGCCGCGAGCGACTTCATGAAGGCTCGTCTGGTCAGGTCCTCGGCATCCATCGCGGCCGTCCTCTTTCGCGTTTCGGACAGGATTCAAGACATCAGAGTTCTAGACCAATGACATCGGAAGTCTTGAAGATTCATCAGATGTCGGAGATGGTAGGAGCTCGCACCACCACGGTCAATACCTGCCAGGACGCCGGTGCACGAACGAGGCGGTGAGTGGCACGGCGGCGAATGGCATAGACCATTCGTCCGGTGCGCCCCGCCGCCGAGCAGGCGTCCGATGCCGCACTCATGTCCCAGCGATGTGATCGGAGTGAACCCATGACCCACGCCCACCCCCACCCGAGACGGCGACTGCGCGCCGTCGCCTGCCTGCTGGCGCTGAGCACCGTCGTCGCCGCGAGTCAGGTGCTGGGCGAGCACACCGGGGCCGCCGCACCCACGCCCGAGCCCGATCAACGGCAGGCCGCCGCACCGCCGCTCACCCGGGACACCTTCGCCGATCCGCCGAACGAGGTCCGGCCGAAGTACCGTTGGTGGCAGCCACTGGCGTTCACCGACGACCGCCAGCTGACCGCCGAGCTGGAGCAGCTGAGGCAGGTCGGCGCGGGCGGGGCCGAAGTCAGCCTTCAGCGCTCGAACGGCCCGGGCCACTACGAGGCCGAACACCTGAGCACGTACGGCTGGGGAACGCCGCTGTGGGCGGACAAGGTCGAGACCATGCTCTCGGCGGCGAACGCGAACGGCCTGAGCCTCGACCTCAGCATCGGCCCGCGGTGGCCGGCCACCGTGCCGACGGTCTCCGACGTGAACGATCCGCGAGCGGCGCAGAAGCTGGTCTTCTCGCACGAGTTCCACCCCGGCGGCACGACCCGCTCCGGGCCGCTGCCTACCAACTACGACACCGCACCGCCGCGGGGCGCGCGGATGACGCTCGTCGCGGCGCTGGTGGCGAAGTGCGAGGATCCCGGCTGCGCGAGTCAGCCGTCGCGGCGGTTGCTCGACCGGTCGTCCGTCGTCGATGTCACGGCGCGGGTGGACGCCGGCGGCGAGCTGAGCCTCGACCTCCCGGGCGACGCGGACAGCACCTACGCGCTGATCGCCTTCTACCAGACCCCGAACGGACACACGTTGTCCGGCTACACCGCCACGGTCGACAACTACTCGCTCGACACGTTGAGCGAGGCCGGCGCCAGGGCGAGCACCGACTTCTACGACGACGCCATCCTGACCCCGGCCGTCCGGTCGTTGCTCGACGAGATGGGCACCGCCGAGCTCTTCGAGGACTCGCTGGAGCTGGGCGGGCAGAAGTGGAGGACCGGCTTCGTCGACGAGTGGACCACGCGCCGGGGCTATTCGCCGATCGACGTCCTGCCGGCGCTGGCCGGCGCCGGCGCGCAGGGCGGCCTGCCCGGACGATTCCCGGGGGAGCCGTTCTTCGACTTCGCCGGCGGCATGGGCGACCGGGTGCGTCACGACTACCGGCAGACCCTGAGCGACCTCTACATCGACAACCGGCTCGACGTGCTGCGCGACTGGGCGCACGAGCGCGACCTGAAGACCCGGGTGCAGCCCTACGGCGAAGCCATCGACAGCTCCGAGGCGGCCGGCCACGTCGACGTCCCGGAGGGGGAGTCGCTGGCCTTCGGCCGCAACGACAGCGCCCACAGCAACGTGCAGAACTACAAGGTCGTCGCCTCCGGCGCGCACCTGTCCGGTGCGCCCGTCGTCTCCGACGAGTGCTGCGCGTTCCGGGGACACGTCTGGGGGGCCACCGTGGGGGAGGCGACCGACCGGTCCAACCTGCAGGCGGTCTACCGGGGCTACGCCGGCGGCGTCAACCAGATCGTCTGGCACGGCTTCCCCTATCTCAGCCGCGGTCTGGCCGGCCATGGCGAGCAGACGCTGTGGCCGGGCATGAGCTACGGCGGCAATGACTCCTACTCCGCGGCGTTCGGCGCCAAGGGCGACCCCAGCTGGGCCGACTACCGGCAGGTGAACGACCACCTGGCCCGTATGCAGCTGGTGCTGCGCCAGGGCAAGCCGGCGTTCGACCTGGCCGTCTACCGCCATGACCTCGGCCTCGGCCTGACCGGCCTGACGGCGGACACGCTGATCCCCAGCTCGTCCGCGCTCGCGGCCGCCGGCTACACCTACGAGTACGTCAGCCCGGCACAGCTGCGCGACGACGACGCCAGAGTCCGCGACGGCGTGCTGTTCCCCGACGCCTCGGCCTACCATGCCCTGCTGCTCAACGACCAGACGACGATGCCGCTGGACACCGCGCACAGCATCCTGCGCTTCGTCCGCCGGGGACTCCCTGTGGTGATCCTGGGTGACCTGCCCACCACGACTCCCGGCTACCGGCCCGACCAGGACGTCCGGCTGCGCGCCGTCATCGCCGAGCTGGTCCGCCAGCCCGGCGTCACGCGCGTCGACGACGAGAGCGAGGTGCCCGGGGCGCTGGAGCGCGCGGGCGTAGCGGCGGCCGCCGCACACGCGACGCCGTCCGACGCGATCCTCGACGTCCGCCGCCGCGCCGACGGCGTCGACTATTACTACCTGTTCAACCAGCACTCGACCGCGACGTCGCAGACCGTGACGCTGGCCGGGCAGGGCACGCCGTACCGCCTCGACACGTGGACCGGCGAGATCACCCCGATCGCGGACTACCGCGAGGGCCCGGGCACCGTCACGGTCCCCGTGCGGCTGGCCGGCCACGACGCCGAGGTCGTCGCCGTCACGCCGCGCCAGGACGCCACCTTCGGCGGCGCCGCACCGCGTAACCAGGGGCCCGAAGCGTCCGCGGCGTACTCCGGTCCCGCGCCGGAGCCGTTGCGGCTCACCGACTGGTCGCTCAGCGTCGACAGTTGGACACCGGGCCCGAGCGGCCTGCCCGGCGACACGGCGCACATGGCGATCGGGCCGGTGGAGGTCGCGGCCACCGCTGACGGCGCGCTGCCGGCGTGGTCCGAGCTCGGCCCGGATTTGGCCGACGTCTCGGGCATCGGCACCTACAGCGCCGAGTTCCGGCTCGACGCCGGCTGGGACGGCGTCACCGGCGCCCGCCTCGATCTCGGCACCGTCGTCGACACGGTCCGCGTGAGCGTCAACGGCCGGGAGCTGCCGCCGGTCGACCAGATGGACCTGAGGCACATCGACATCGGCGACCGGCTGCGCCCCGGCGTCAACACCATCACGGTGCGGGTCGCGTCGACCCTGCTCAACGCCGTCAGGATCGCACCCGGCGTCGACACCGGGGATCGGGACCGGATGCGCTACGGCCTGCTCGGCCCCGTCACGATCGAGCCGTACGCCGCCACGGCGCCGGTGCTCACCCTCGAGGCGCAGCAGCGTTCGCTGCCGGTCGCCGACGGCGGCTACAACGAGGCCGAGCTGCTGGTGACCAACGCCTCCGACCGTCCGGTCAGCGCCACGTTGACCGCGACCGGCGCGGACGGCATCGCGGCGACGGCTGCGGCGGCCACCTCCATTCCGGCCGGCGGCTCCGTGACGGTTCCCGTCGCGGTGCGCAACACCGGTCTCGCCTCGGGCACGAGCACGCTCGCAGTGACCGCGCGCGCCGGCAACGGCCTGGAGGCGACGGAGAACCTGACCCTCACCCATTCGGCGAACCTCGCGCTCAACGCCCAGCTCACGCGATTCCCGAGGATCCTGCCCGAGACCACCACCGCCCAGGACCGCTTCCCCGAGCACCTGGCCGTGGACGGATCGACGGCGTCGTACTACGCGTCGTGGGGGAAGACGGCCGGACTGGGGCCGACCGAGGCGAACCCGTCCACATTCGGGCTGGACTTCGGCGCGCCGGTCACGTTCAGCTCGGTGACCGTCGCCGGGCGAGCCGACGGGGCGACCCACCTCGGCCCGCGCGACTACACCATCGACGTGTCGGACGACGGCGTGTCCTGGCGGACCGTCGCCGTCCCCGACCATCCCGCGGCCGGTGGCACCACGTCGTTCGCACCGGTCACCGCGCGGTATCTGCGGCTGCGGATCACAGACACCTGGGACCCGATCCGCCCGGCGCGCAACGTGCAAATCAGCGAGCTCACCGTCGCCCGGTGAGCTGACGTCGAGGGGTGGCTCCACGCTGCGTGGGGCCACCCCTCGGGTGCAGCGGGCGGGCTCGGGTCAGCTCGTCAGCCAGTCGAGGTCGAGACGGACGACATGCAGCGGTGCGGCATTGGCGACGACACGGTGGTTGCTCATGTAGCCGACGACGATGGCGCCGTCGGCGGTCACGGCGATGTCGGAGTAGCGGGCGCTCGGCGCGCTCGCCGTGATGATCTTCTCGTCGGTCCACGTGCGGCCCTCGTCGACGCTGCGGCGAATGTAGAGCTGGTTGGACCGGGTGACCGACATCAGCAGGGTGCGGTGGTCGTAACGGAGGAAGCCGAGGTTTGTGTCCGCGCCGAAGTCATGGGTCACGGTCCCGCGATAGGCGTACCTGTGCCCGAGCCGCACCCGACCCATGCGGCCGATCTTGTCGCGCGTCCGCCACGGGACGAGGGCGGTCAGGCCCTGCCTGGCGGGCTGGGCCTTCGTCTCGACGGTCTCGGCGAATTCGGGTGTCGCGGTCCAGCTCTCGCCGCGGTCGTCGCTGTAGAGCAGGCACATCCGGCCCGGGAGGACGATCCGGCCGGTCGGCAGAGTGAAGCCCTTGCCGCCGTTGGTGGGCAGGCCGTTGGCGTGATCGCTGGTGACGGACGGGTACGACACCTCCGACCAGGTCAGGCCGCCGTCGTCGCTGATGCGGCGGTGCACGACGAGGTCGGCCGGTTCCCAGTTCTGCGGACCGACCGTGTAGAGGGCCGTGAGACGCCCGCCGATCATCGTCACGACACTCGCGTACCCGCAGTCCCCGCTCGCCCCGCCGGCCTCGTGGAGGGACCCGCCCGGCGACCAGGTGCGGCCGCCGTCGAGGCTCCGGAACGTGACGATGTCGGCGGCGCCCTTGTCGACGTTCACGCCCGTCGCGACCGGGTACCGGCTCTGCGTCACCATCGTCAGTGTGTCGGGCCCGGTCGCGATGATCGTGGGCAGTTGGTGGTGGCCCGCGGAGATCTGGCCGATGTCCTCGAACATCCCGCCTGCCTGGGCTCGGGCACGCACGGGACGCATGGCATCGGGGAGGAGTGCGGCGCCGATGCCGGCCGCCGCTCCGGTGAGGAAGGTCCGTCGCTTCATGAGGAATCCCTTCTGAGCCCCGCCGTACGCCGGCGACGTTCACCGCGTCTCGGGGCCGATTCGTCGTTGGATCGAGCGCTCATAGGGCGCAGACATCATATGAACGCAAGAGTCATCTGATCAATACAGCTGAAGGGGTTGATTCATCAGAGCACTTGCCCTAGTCTTCAGTGGTCCCGTCACAAGACCGAAGGCGCGTCATGTCCGCACTGCCCAAGTACCGCGAAACCCAGCTCAAGCTGCGTGCCTACATCGCCGAGCACGGACTGCGCGCCGGCGATCAGCTGCCTCCCGAGGCCGAACTGGCCGAGGTATTCGGCGTCGGCCGGCTGTCGCTGCGTGAGGCGATCAAGGGCCTCGAAACCGTCGGTGTCGTGCGCACACGCCACGGTGGCGGAACCTACGTCGAACCCTTTTCGTTCGCGCCGATCCTCGAGAACCTGCCGTACGCCTTCCAGGTCGAGGGGCGCGACCTGCTGAATCTTCTCGAGCTCCGCGCCGCCCTCGAGGAGGGGCTCATCGCCCGCGCGTCAGAGTGGATCCGCCGTCGCGACGTCGAAGAGCTGCGGGGCATCGCGACGGCCATGGGCGCCGAGGGCTGCACGCCCGACGAGCACGCGGCCCTGGACCGGCGGTTCCACCGCCGCCTGTACGAACCCCTGGACAACCCACTCGTCAGCCAGGTGATCGATCTGTTCTGGGAGATGTTCAACCGGCTGCATCGCGCGACGGTCGCTCAACCGTCCACGCCGGCGGAGCTCGCCCGGATGCACCTGGACATCGTCGATGCGGTCGCCGCGCAGAGCGGCGAGGTCGAGGCGATGTGCCGCCACTTCGAGAACATCCGCACGCGGCTCTAGAACCGCCGCGCCCACTCGATTCTGATTCTCAGCTCAAGGAGGAGCGATGAACCGCGCCTGGAAACGTAAGGCCGTCGTGTGCGGCGTCACCGCGGTCGCCGTCGTCCTGACCGCGTGCGGTTCCGACGACGCCGGGTCGACCGGTGACGAGGAGAGCGCCGACGAACTGGAGATCTGGGTCTTCTCCAGCTCCGCGCCCCCGGTCATCGAGGACGGCTTCACCGCCGCGTTCCCGCAGTACGACGTCGAGATCGTGGAGGTCCCGATCGCCGACGTGACCCAGCGCCTCGTCGTCGCCCTGCAGGGCGGCGACGACCTTCCCGACGTCGTCCAGGTCCCGCTGCGCGAATCAGGCGGGCTGTTCGCCACCGGCCAGTTCCTGGACCTGTCCGAGGAGCTTGGGCCGATGGAGGACGACTTCGCCGACGGCATCCTGGTCGGCGGCAACGGCGAGATCAACTCGTTCACCATGGGACCGGGCAACATGGGCCTCTGGGTGAACCAGGAAGCCCTCGCCGAGCACGGCCTCGCCATCCCCGACAACCCGACGTGGGACGACGTGGTCGCCGTCGCGCGCGAGCTCCAGACGGCGTCCGGCGGGAAGCAATACCTGTTCGTGCAGCCGCCGGGCACCAACGGCGCCAACATGTTCAACGCGTTCTTCAACTCGCGCGGCGGCACCTGGTGGGACGAGGACGGCGAACTGGCCGTCGACGAGGACCTCGCGACGCAGACGCTGGAGTTCATGGTCGGCCTCGACCAGGAGGGCCTCGTCTACCACGGGGTCTGGACCGACGCGACCTACTGGGACGCCATCCGCAACCAGGAGATCGTCGGCTGGACCATGAACTTCGGCGTCGGCAGCACCAGCCTGCAGGAGAACGTGCCCGAGCAGTCCGGCCAGTGGCAGCTGGTGACCTGGCCGACCTGGGCCGAGAGCGACGAGCAGCGCACCGGCGTCTTCGGCGGCAGCCTCTACGCCGGCCTCGACGGCGCCGACAACCCCCAGGGAGCGCGCGACTTCATCATGTGGTGGCTCACACCCGAGGGCCTTCAGGCGCAGGCCGACACCCTGGGCCTCGTCTCCTACCGGCGGGCCGCGGAGGAGATCGACCTCGACATCGAGGACCCGTACTTCGGCGGCCAGAACGTCCGCCACGACCTCGCGTCCGTGCCCTACCCGGCATTCCACTTCTTCCACTGGCCCGAGACCGAGGCGGCGATCACCGCGGCCGTCGACCAGGCCTACGCCGGCGACCTCACGCCCGCAGAGGCCGTGGAGCAGATCGTCGCGGAGCTCAGCGCGCTGTGAGCGCAACCGCCCGTCGCTCGGCCCGCAAGTACCCGGCCTCGGCGCCGTACCTGTTCATCGCGCCGTTCTTCGTGCTGTTCGTCCCGTTCGGCGCCGGGTCGGTGCTGCTGGCGCTCGGCATCTCGTTCCTGGACTGGCCTCTTGGGCAGCCACCGGAGTTCGCCGGATTCGACAAGTTCGCGACCGTCCTGGACGACCCACTGTTCGGGAAGGCCATGGGCAACACGCTCTACATGCTCGTCGGGTTCCTCCTGGCCCTGCTCCCGTTGTGCCTGTTCGTCGCCGTGCTGCTCAAGCAGCTGCGGCGGCGCACGGCGAACCTCGTGCAGGTGGTGATCTTCGCCCCGATCACCATGTCGTTGATCGCCGTCGCGCTCGTCTTCGACCTGCTCTACAACGAACGGGTCGGGTTCGTGAACAACGTACTAGACCTGGTCGGCGTCGGCCCGGTCCCGTTCCTCACCGACGCCGACCTCGCGCCCTGGTCGATCATCGCGCTGCGCATCTGGCGCGTGCTGGGCTACTACGCGGTCATTCTCTACGCCGGTCTGCAGTCGATCCCGGACGAGTACTACGAGGCGGCCCAGCTCGACGGCGCCGGCGCCTGGCAGCGCTTCCGGCACGTGACGTTCCCGCTGCTGAAGCCGGTCACCCTGTTCGTCCTCGTCGCCTCGAGCATCGCGGCGTGGGAGCTGTTCGCGGAGGTCCAGGTGCTCACCGACGGCGGACCGGCCAGGTCGACGCTCACCGCCGTCATGTACATCTTCGGCGCCTCGTTCGAGCAGTTCGACCTCGGCAAGGGCGCTGCCGCCTCCGTGCTCCTGGCGGCCGCGATCATCGTCAGCACTGCCGTCGCGAGCCGCCTGCTGAGGAGTGATGACCGTGCGTAAACGGGTAGCCGGCCGCGAGGTCACGCGCAGCGGGAGAAAACACAAACCGATCGCGCAACGGCTGGGGCGAGGCGCCGTCGTCGGGCTCATCGTGGTGGTGGCTGCCTTCCCGCTGTACTGGCTGCTCATCTCCTCACTCAAGCCGAGCACGCGGCTCGGCGAGGTCGCGTTGATCCCGTCGAGCGTGACGTTCGAGAACTACATCGCCGCCTTCGACACCCAGATCCCGCGCTGGCTGCTCAACACGTTCGGCATCGCCTTGCTGACGACACTGCTTGGTGTGAGCGTGGCCGCGCTCGCCGGGTTCGGCTTTGCCCGCTACCGGTTCCGCGGGCGGTCGGTGCTGTTCGGCATGGTCCTGGCCAGCCTGGCGATTCCCGAGTACGCCCTGGTGCTGCCACAGTTCACCATCATGCGGCAGTTCGGCCTGCTCAACACCTGGGCCGCGGTCATCCTGCCACTCGCCGCCAACGCGCTGGTGCTCTTCCTGTTGCGGCAGTACTTCTCCCAGCTTCCCGAGGAGCTGTTCGACGCGGCCAGGCTGGACGGCAGCGGCGAGTTCCGGTTGTTCTGGACCGTCGCGGTTCCCCTGGTCCGCCCGGGGCTCGGCGCGGCCGGCCTGCTGCTGTTCCTGAACGCGTGGAACGCCTACCTGCTGCCGCTGGTCATGCTCACGAACTCCGACCAGTTCACGATGCCGATCGGGCTGGCCTTCCTGCACTCGCAGCTGAACTTCGGGATCGTCGAAACCTCTCCATGGGGAGCGATCACCGCAGGCACGGTCATCTCGATCGTGCCGCTCATCCTCTGCCTGCTCGTCATGCAGCGGCAGTTCATCGGAAGCCTCACCGCCGGCGCGGTGAAGGCATGACCGGCAACGCTCAGAAGGGCATCATGAACGCGCACCTGTCGGGGATGATCCCCCCGGTCGTCTCGCCGCTCACCGACGCGCACCGGGCCGACGTCGCCGCCGTGGAACGCCTCGCGGCCCATGTCATCGGCGGCGGCGCCGGCGGTGTCTTCGTGCTCGGGTCCTGCGGCGAGGGCCCGACGCTCGAGCCGGACGTCGCCAGGGCGATCACCCGGGCCTACGTCGACGCGGTGGCCGGGGCCGTCCCGGTGCTGGCAGGTGTCGGCGAGACGAGCACCGAGCGAGCCGTCCGCGCGGCGGCGGAGTACGAGCAGCTCGGGGTGGACGCGCTCGTCGTGATGGCGCCCATGTACTTCGACGCCGAGACCGACGGCGCCGTGATCCGCCACGCCACGGCGATCGCCGCGGCCACGAGCCTGCCGCTCGTCGTCTACAACATCCCGCACCTGACGCACCACCCGATCACACCCCGGGCGCTGCGTGAGCTCGCCGCGATCGATGCGGTCGTGGCGCTGAAGGAGTCGTCGGGGAACTGGGACATCTACTCCGCGCTGGCGCAGACTGCCCGCGCCGCCGGGCTGCGGGTGTTCCAGGGCGCCGAGGCGCTCATCGGGCGCAGCCTCCTCGCCGGGGCGGACGGCGCGGTGCCCGGCATCGCCAACGTCGTCCCCGACCTGGCCACCGCACTCGTGCGGGCCGGCCTGAGCGGTGACGGCGCCCAGGTCAGCACCCTGCAGGCCCGGCTGGACGAGGTGTGCACGCTCTACCGGTCCGGGTTCTGGCTGACCTCGCTCAAGTCGGCGCTGGCCGAGCTCGGGATCACCGGTGGCACCGCGGGGGCAGCACTTCCCCCGCTCGATGCCGGCGGGTCGGACGAGGTCCGCCGCGTCCTGACGACGCTCGGCCTGCTCGGGGCGCCGGCATGACGCTGGCCGAGGCCGACGTGCTGGTCGTGGGTGGTGGTGTGGGTGGCGTCGCCGCCGCGCTCGCCGCCGCTGACGCCGGGGCCACGGTCATCCTCACCGAGGCGACTCGCTGGATCGGCGGCCAGTTCACCTCGCAGGCGGTGCCGCCGGACGAGCACCCGTGGATCGAACAGTTCGGCGCGACCGCGAGCTACCGGCGCTTCCGCGACGAGGTCCGCCGGCACTACCGCACCTGGTACCCGTTGTCCGAGTCCGCCCGGTCGGCGTTGCACCTGAACCCGGGGAACGGCGCGGTGAGCGCGTTGTGCCACGAGCCCAGAGTCGCGCTCGCCGTCCTGCACGCGATGCTCGCGCCGCACCAGCGGTCGGGTCGGCTGGCCGTCCGCACCGGGCTCATGCCACAGCAGGTCCGCCGCGACAGGAGCCGGATCAGCGCCGTCGGGTTCCAGTCCGCCGACGGGTCGGAGGAGTGGTTCACCGGGAGCTACGTCCTCGACGCGACCGAAACGGGTGAGCTGCTCGCGCTGGCCGGGGTCGCGTACGTCACCGGCACCGAGTCCGCCGCTGAAACCGGCGAGCCCGATGCCCCCGATGTGGGAGACCCGCAGATGATGCAGGGGTTCACCGTCTGCTTCGCCATGGATCACGTCGCCGGTGAGAACCACGTGATCGACCGGCCCGCCCAGTACGATCGGTGGACGGCGGCGGACGCCCGCGTACGTCCCGCGCCCCAGATCGGCTGGCCGGCGCCGTCGGCTGACCCGGCCGAACGCGCGCGCCGCGTACTCCGGCCCAACCCCGACCCGGCCACGGACCCGGCGGTCATCGTCTCGGCCAGTCATCAGGGCCGGTTCGGCGACAACGGCGACTACAGCCCGATCGAGGACATCTGGCGCTTCCGCAGACTCGTGGCGCGCGGGAACTTCGACCCGGCGCCGCCCAGCGACATCACCCTGATCAACTGCTCCGCGAACGACTACATCGCCGGCTCGATCGTCGACGTGGAGCCCGAGGCCGCGGCCGAACACTTGGAGGGAGCGCGGCAGCTCAGCCTCAGCTTCCTCTACTGGCTGCAGACCGAGGCGCCGCGCGCCGACGGCGGCACCGGGTTTCCGGGGCTGCGCCTGCGCGGTGACGTGACCGGCACCTCGGACGGCCTGGCCATGGCGCCCTACATCCGCGAGGGCCGGCGACTCCGCGCGCTCGAGACCATCACGCAGAACGACATCGCGGCGTCGGTGCGAGGGACGGCCGGCGCGCGGGAGTACGAGGACAGCGTCGGCGTCGGAAGCTACAAGATCGACCTGCATCCGTCGACGCATGGCGGCGAGCGCAAGTATGACGCCGCCTGGCCGTTCCAGATCCCGCTGGGCGCGCTGCTGTCGCCGGACGCGGACAACCTCGTCGCCGCTGCCAAGAACATCGGGACGACGCACATCACGAACGGCTGTTACCGCGTCCACCCGGTGGAATGGAACGTCGGCGAGGCGGCCGGCGCACTCGCGGCCTTCTGCGTCGCGACGGGTGCGGACCCCGTCGGGGTTCGAGAATCGCCGGCACGTCTCACGGAGTTCCAGAACACGCTCATCGCACGCGGAGTCGAACTTGCCTGGCCTCGCGTGGCCGCATACTGAGGCGAGGTTGGTCGATGCACAGCAATGAATGGGACGTCGTCGTGGTCGGCGGCGGCGCGGCGGGGATCGCCGCCGCACTCTCGGCCGGCCGAACAGGAGCACGGACGCTCCTGATCGAACGAGCCGGCTTCGTCGGCGGGGTGTCGGCGACGCTGCCGTGGCTCGGATTCCACGATCAGAGCTACCGGCGGGTCGTCCGCGGCCTGGCCGGCGAGTTCGTCGAGACGCTGGCCGGCGCCGGGCACGCCTCCCCGATCACGCTCGACCCGAAGTGCGGCTCGCTCGCCGCCGTCCACTCGCACTATTGGAAGATCCTGGCCCTGCGGCTGCTGCGCGAGGCCGGGGTAACAGTCCTCATGCACGCCGTGTTCGTCGACACTGTCAGGTCCAACGACCGAATCACCGGCGTCGTCATCGAGTCCAAGTCCGGCCGCGAGACCATCACCGGGCGCGTCGTGATCGACTGCTCGGGCGACGGCGACGTCGCGGCGCGCGGGGGAGTGGCCTGGGAGAAGGGCCGCACGAGTGACGGGCTGGTGCAGTCGCCGACCCTGGTGTTCCGCCTCGGCGGCATCGAAAACGACGCCTTCCGCAAGGCCTGTCAGGACCCCGCGTTCAAGTACCGCGAGTGGCTCGCGCCCTACCCGCGGCTGTTCGCCCAGATGGCCGAGAAGCTCGAAACGGTCGACACATACGTCCTCGGCGGCTTCGCCAGCGTCATCGAGCGGGCACGTCGCGCCGGCGATCTGAACGTGCCGCAAACCCGGATCGTCGGGGTGAAGCTGCACACGCGGGAGACGCCGCACGAGCTGAGCGTGGTCATGACCCGGGTCCTCGGCCTCGACCCCACCGACGTCGACTCACTCAGCGAAGCGTACGCGCGGGTCTACGAGCAGGTCCCCGAGCTCATAGGCTTCTTCCGGGGCTACGTGCCCGGCTGCGAGCGGGCCTACCTCGTCGAGATCGCGCCGATGCTGGGGATCCGTGAATCGCGCCGGATCATGGGCGACCACGTGCTGACGGCGGACGACCTCGTCACCGGCGCGCGCCACGACGACGACGTCGCCATGGGCGGCTACCACATCGACATCCACCGGCCCAGCGGAAGTTGGGTCAGCTCCACGAACGTCCGGGCATACGGCATCCCCCTGAGGGCGCTCATCGCTCGCGACGTTGACGGCCTCATGATGGCGGGCAAGTGCATCTCGGCCACGCACGAGGCCATCGCCTCGACGCGTGTCATTCCGATCTGTATCGCCGAAGGACAAGCGGCGGGCACGGCCGCCGCCCTCGCGGCCCTGTCGCGACGCGACCTTCGCTCCGTCCCCGTCGCTCAACTCCAGGATGCGCTGGTCGCGGCAGATGCCGAACTCGGACTGGACGATCTCGAGCGACACCCCGACGCGGACTCGTGGCCCGAGCTGCCTCTCGAGGAGACCAATGTGACTCCCGACGCCGTGCTAGCAGACTCGGCATGGCTCACCTGAGCACCAAGATCACTTCGACCATTGACAGAACATCATGCGCGAGATCCCCGTACCCACTGCTGGCGTCTCCGTGGTGCCGTTCGTGGTGCGAAAGGCAGTGAACAGGGGTGGCTCCAGGCGTGTGGTGCGGCTGTCTAGGGACTGTTGTTGCTGGTAGTGGCTGTATGAGGTGCTGTCGTGCAGCCTTACGAACCAGTGGTCGTAGGTTCGAAGCGCACCGCGTTCACCCCGGTCTGGCGTGTTGCCGAACGCTTCAGGCTCAGTGATCTGGGGTCAGCACGAGCAGGGCTGTCTCATCGTCCCCTGTGAACTGCCAGTCCACGCGACCACGACTGTCCACCACGACGAACCATCGCGACGCCCGCCGCGGCAGGTAGTCGACCAACAGTGTGTCGTCCGGGCGGTGAGCGTCGACCCGCGGGGAGACGGCCTCGTCAGCTACGAACGTGCCGCTGCCCTCCAGAGTGACCGTGGGCGCGTGGTGCTCCTCGATCCAACTCCGGCGCTCCTCAATGAGCCCTTCCACGTCCGGAGGCCACACCGCCCGCCACCTCTCCCATACGTCCGGGTCGAGCAGCCGTTCGCGCCGGCTGGTGGTCACGCGGCCGTCCACACTGACGGTCGTGGTGAGCACGACACGTGGCCGCTGGGAACCAGGTCCAGTCATGTCCCCGAAGGTAGCCTCAACACGCCCTGGTGTGTCAGTGACCAGCACTCTCTTCCGCCCGCTAGCCGAGCGCTTCAACCAGCACATCCACGCCGATGTGCGTGCGTCGAGCGGATCGACTGGGCCCCGGGTCGCCGGTCAGGCGCGACCACTGTCGCGCATCAGCTGGCGGACGACTGTCGCGCATCACCCGACGGAGGACACTCACTCGGCTCCAGCTCGTGGCCGGTTGGCCCAAAAGGAAAATCAACGTAACACGCCCCATGGTGTGGCGCGGGTTCGCGGCGATCAGCTCGTCGTGGAAGGCGGTCTCCATGACCGTTGCGTGCCGTAGACACGTGCGCCCGCGCCACCGCCGATCGGACCTCGCGCGTCCTTGCCGGTTGTCACCCTGGCCCAAGGGCATTGAGCAGCATTGAGAGGATTGGCTGCCGAACGTCGGCGCGCCCTGCTCGCCGAGGCCGCTCGCGTGCGTCTCGCCGCGCTGGCGGCGTGCTGCCGTGTGAGCTTTGACTCGTCTGGTGTCGTGGACGGCGGTGTTTGGGCGGCGCGTACCACGGTCTGCGTCCTGCGCACCGCCGCCCACCTCCGCGTTCGTCGCCGACGCAGCCTCGATCGTCAGTCGAGGCCTTCGACGATGCGGAAGTCGCGCTCCAAGCCGTCGGGGAGTTCGGTCAGCGCCTCCTGGTAGGGCGCGCTCGCGCGTGCGGCGACCGCCTGTTCGAAGCTGTCGAACTCGATCAGGACGACGCGCTCGGCGATTCCGGCCTCGTGTGCGTCGACCCGGCTGCCGATGCTGGCGAGCACCCGCCCATCCGCGGCCGCGACGGCTCGGCCTGCCAGCTCGTTGTAGACATCAAGCCTCTTGGGGTCATCGATGGTGGGGTAGACGCTGACCCAGTAGCCCTTGGGCATGGAACCTCCAGTTGAGATGAGTGCTTCGAATTCCGAAGCACAGTCGCGATGTGCGACACTACTGCTTCGGAATCCGAAGCACAAGAGTTGACGGAGAGTCATGAACCCGTTGCCGACGCCCATGCCGGGCCGGCCGGTCCGCGGTTCCACCACGGGCCGATCGTTGATGGCGGCACTGGACCTGTTCGGGCGCCGCTGGACTCTGCGCATCATTTGGGAGCTGGGGAACGAGCCGCTCGGCTTCCGGCTGTTGCAGCGGCGCTGCGACGGCATGTCGTCAAGCGTCCTGCGGCAACGGCTCACAGAGCTCCAAGAGGCTCGGCTCGCCGAGGTGCTGCGCGACGGCAACTACACCCTCACCCCGCTCGGCCACGACGCCCGCGAGGCCCTCGGTCCGGTCATCGAGTGGTCGCGGCGGTGGGCTGCCGAGCTTGCCGACGCCCCGCCCACTGCCGCCGAAGATGCCGGCGACGGCCAGTGCCACCGGTTATGACAGCGGTCCGCGCGCGGGACACCTCAGATTTCGGCTCGTAACCACAGGACTGGAGACCACAGACCATGACAGAGTTCGCCTCACAGGCGGCGCGAACCGCCGTCGCCGGTGCCCTGGCCGAGGATGAGTCGGGCCAGGACGTCACCACCGCGTGGAGCGTTCCCGATGGCCTGGCGGCCGTGGCCGAGATCCGCGCCCGGCAGTGCGGCATCGCCGGCGGTCTCCGCGTGGTCGCCGAGGTCTTCGCCAGGTCGACTCCGAGGTCACAGTGGAAGCGCTGGTCCCCGACGGCGCCCGGCTGACCGGCGACGATGTCCTGGTGCGCCTGTCCGGCTTGGCGCGCAGCCTGATCACCGGGGAGCGAACGGTGCTGAACTTGCTGCAACGCATGTGCGGCATCGCGACGCTCACCGACCGCTACGTCCAGGCCGTGGGCGGGACCGAGGCGCGCATTCTGGACACCCGCAAGACGGCGCCGGGCCTGCGCGCCCTGGACAAGTACGCGGTGACCGTCGGCGGCGGCCGCAACCACCGGCTCAACCTCGCGGCGATGGTGCTGCTCAAGGAGAACCACATCGCCGCGGCAGGCGGCGTGACCACCGCGATCGACGCGGTCCGGCGCGAGATGGCGCGCACCGGGCACGAGGTGGAGACCGATGTCGAGGTGCAGACCGTTGAGGCCCTCGATGCCGGGTCCCGCTGGATCATGCTCGACAACATGCCGGTGACCGACATCGAAACGGTCGTGAGAATCCGGGCCGAGCGTGCCGACGCCTCCCTGATCCTGCCGGAGGCCTCGGGCACCGTCCGTCTGAACAGCGTCCGCGCCATCGCCGGGACGGGAGTCGACCTCATCTCGGTCGGCGCGTGACGCACAGCGCGCCCGCGCTGGACCTGACGATGCTGCTGACGACCGACACGGTGCCATGCCCGAGGTAGTGGTCATCGACGCGTGTCTGCGGGATGGCCGAGGCGGCAGCCCGACCGCGGTGGTCGAGGAGACGCCCTTGAGCGACGATGAGCGTCGCCGCATCCCGCTGATGACCGGTGCTTCCCACGCCGTTTTCGTTGCCGCTGGCGAAGGCCGGGCCGCACTGCGGTTCTTCACCGCCGAGGGCGAACTGCCGGCATGCGGGCACGGGACGATCGCCGCCCTCGCCTTCCTCGCCGGGAATCAGCGCTTCCGCGGTGTGCTGCGCACCGCCGCCGGCGTCTTCACCGGCTGGTCCCAGAATGAGGGGGCGCAGCTTCGCGCCGGCTTCGAGACCGGGCCCGTCAAGTTTCGCGAACCGTGCCCTCACGAGCGCCGACCGGTGCTGGCGGCACTGGGCATCGCGCCGGATGACGCCGTCGCCGGAGCGCGTATCGCTTCGATCGGGCGCGAGCGAATGCTGGTACCGCTCGGGTCCCGATCGGCGCTGGCGGCGCTCGAACCGGACTTCACCGGGCTCCGTGTCGTCTGCGACCGGCTGGGGCTGCTCGGTTGCTACGTGTACAGCCGCCCCGACAGCGGCGGTCGTCTGGCAGCGCGCATGTTCGCGCCCTCGATCGGCGTCGAGGAGGACATCGCCAATGCCAACAGCACCGCCTGCCTTGCCGCCCTGCTCGCCGGACAGGGCCTCAAGTCCATCACCGTGGATATGGGCGATGCTCTCGGGAGCCCCGCCGCGATCACCGCGGCCGCACCGGCGGGCGCGCGCGCCGGGATCCGCCTCGGCGGTACCGCGATTGTCAACCGCCGCGACACGTTGGCGCTCTGATCGGGGCCGAGTAGCATTCCGCAGGTGATTCTCCTCAGCCGATCTTGTTGTCGCCCATGAGCGGTCGCTATCCGAACGCCATCAGCGGTGACCGGGGGATCGCCGCGGTGTTGTGGGACGTCGACGACACGCTGTTCGACCATTCGGGTGCGGAGCGGCTCGCGGCGCTCGAACACCTCGCGTCCGAAGGGCTGCTGGAGCGGTACGGCTCCGAGGAGGAGGCCGCCGCGCACTGGCATGAGGTGTCAGAGGCGTACGTGCGGCGCTATCTCGACGGGGCGTTGACCTTCCAGGACCAGCGGCGGGAGCGGGCGCGCGCCCTCGCGGGCCGGGCGTTCACCGACGACGAGGCCGATGCCTGGTTCGGCGGCTACTTGGGCGCCTATCAGCACCACTGGCGGGCGTTTCCCGACGCCGTCCCGGCACTGGACGCGCTCGCCGCCGGATACCGGCACGGGGTGCTCTCCAACAATGCCGCCTTCCAGCAGGATCAGAAGCTCCGCGCCCTGGGTATCCGCGACCGCTTCGAGGTGCTGGCCTGCGCCGAGGAGCTCGGTGTCGCCAAGCCCGCGGCCGCGGCGTTCCATGCCGCCTGCGCCGCTCTCGACCTGCCGCCCGAAGCGGTCGCCTACGTCGGTGACCTGGCCGACAATGACGCCCGGGCGGCCGACGCCGCCGGACTCACCGGCATCTGGCTCGACCGGAGCGGAACCGAGCCGGGTCCAGACGGCCCCATGCGGATCACCTCGCTCGCCGAGCTGCCCGCGCTCCTCGCCGAGCCGCGCCGATTCGGCCGAGCCGCCTAATCCCCGCTCTTCGGCGGCAGCGGGCATTGTCGAACCGGTCCCGTGCCGCCTGCACGTCGTCCAATTGGTCTCCGCCCATGTCTTGATCGCGAGCATGGCGGGCCGGCCCCGTCGACTTGGCCCCGGTAGCCAGCGGCGCAGCCGTTCCCACTGGTTATCAGTCAGATCCCTGCGTCACGCTCGACAATCGAAGCCTCCGGTCAGCTGCTGTTGCAGCACAACAGATTCAACTGGAGGCTTCCTCAATTCCCAAACACGGCCTAGTCCGGTCAACATGTCGCGCTCTGGCCCGCGTGCGCGACGGCGCATTCAGACTGACCAGCCGCAAGTTGCGCGATGTGACGGGCAGCTATCCAGAGCTTGATCGCTTAGGTACGGCGCTCGCCGGCCACCAGTTGATCCTCGACGGGGAAATCCTCGCGCTCGACGCGGCGGGCGGCCCAGCTTTCAGCAGCTTCAGCCAAGAATGAACCTCAAAGCCGTCACGCCTCAGCTGCTGCGAAGCATTCCGATCTTCTACATGATCTTCGCGAAGAGAGGATCGGTCGAACAGGTACACCAGGCAGATCGCAAACGTAGAGCGCGATCACTGGCGCAGCTGCTGACGAGCGTTGGCCAACTGCTCGCGGGATAACCAATCCGGGGGGTAGGTGGGGGATTCGGGCCCCCAAGACGACGAAGCGGCGGGCCCGCAGGGGCTCCGCCGCTGGTCAGATATTTGCAAGTGCGCCATCAGGGACTCGAACCCCGAACCCGCTGATTAAGAGTCAGCTGCTCTGCCAATTGAGCTAATGGCGCAACGACGCTAGAGCGTACCATCGGCGGCCCGTGGCGATGAAATCGCAGGAGGTCGCTGCGGATCGCCGGCCGACGATCTCGATGCGTGGGTGCCGGTGATCGCGGCGCCTAGAGTAGGCGGCATGGCCAACCAGCCCGAACGCCGCGAGTACGACATCGAGATTCCCGCCGACGTCGAGCCCGGCACGTATGCCGACTTCGCCTCCATCTGGCACACCGCCGACTCCTTCGTCCTTGACTTCGCCGTGCTCAAACGGCCGCCGAAGCCGACAGTGGCCGACGACGGCAGCCGAGTCGTGAAGGTGCCGACCCGGGTGGTGACGCGCGTTCGGGTGCCACCGAGCCAGGTGTTCGAGATCATGAAGGGTCTGGAGAAGCAGCTCAGCATGTGGGAGCGCAGCCACGGTGTGCGTCGACGCTCACCGGAAGACTCCTGACGTGGACAACGTGCTGCGGATCGTCGTCGGTATCGCCGGCCTGGTCGGGGCCGGCTGGTCGGCGTTACGGGTGCTGCGGACCAGGCGCGACGGGCGGCAGGTCGACGCCGTCGTCACCGACTCGAAGCTGGTGCACCGGGCCGGCGCCCAGGGCTCGCAGAGCAGCCGCTGGGTGTCGACGGTCCGGTATGAGGACGACGACGGCGCCGAGCGGGTGTCGTCGCTACCGGGGAAGTACCAGGTCGGCGACGCCGTCCAGGTGGTCTACCTGCCCGGCCGGACCGAGCAGGTGTCGCGGAAGGGCGGCGGCTCGTACGGGGAGGCATTCGCGATCCTCGGCGCCACGGCCGGCGCGATCGCCGTCACCCTGCTGATGTAGCGCATCGCGTCCCTGACGCGGACCCGCCCCCGCTGGTGGTCGCAGCGGGAGCGGATGGCCCGACGAAGGTCAGTGCTTGAAGGCATCCTTCACCTTGTCGCCCGCCTGCTTGAGGTCGGACTTGGCTTGCTCGCCCTTGCCCTCAGTCTCTTTGCCCTCGTCGTCCGTCACCTTGCCGTAGGCCTCCTTGGCCTTGCCGGAAAGGTTCTCGGCGGTGTTCTCGAGCTTGTCATCAGCACCCATGTCGGCTTCACCTCCGTGAGCTCGTCCTGACCATCACGTACCCAGCCGCGGTGGCCTCACACAGGGTGGGCGGATCAGGACGGGCAGACGTCGTTGGCCTCGACCCTGGCGATGACACGCTGCGAGATGCCGGCCAGGGCGTCGACGTCGTCGGCGGTGATGGCATCGAAGAAGAGCCGGCGGACGGCGTCGACATGCGCGGGCGCGGCGGCCTCGATGGCGTCCCGGCCCGCGCCGGTGAGCACGACGAACGCGCCGCGGCCGTCGCTGAGGCACTCTTCGCGGGCCACCAGCCCGCGCCGCTCCATGCGCGTGACCTGGTGCGAGAGCCGGCTCTTCTCCCAGCGCATGACTCTGGCGAGCTCGGAGACGCGCAGCCGCTCGTCCTCGACGTCGGTGAGGTGGACCAGCACTTCGAAGTCGGGCAGTGACAGGGTGGAGTCAACCTGGAGCTGCCGGCTCAGCGCCGCGCCCAGCACCGTGTTCATGCGCAGGTAGCCGCGCCACGCCCGCTGCTCGGCGTCGTCGAGCCACCGTGTCTCTGCCATGTCTTCGATTCTACGGAATAGTTGACACGTCATCCAAGTTGGATAATCTGTGACGCGTCAACTAAACAAGTTGACCACGGCCCCCCGCAAGGAGATAGGAACCATGACCACGACGACCGAGTTCAACCAGCTGACCGGTGACTACACGCTGGACACCGCCCACACGCGGATCGGCTTCGTCGCCCGCCACGCGATGGTGACGAAGGTGCGCGGCGCCTTCAACGAGTTCGAGGGCACCTTCTACGTCGACGGTGACGACCCGAGCAGGTCGACCGCGAAGGTCGTCATCCAGGCTGCCAGCATCGACACCCGCAACGAGCAGCGCGACGGTCACCTGCGCACCAACGACTTCCTCGAGATCGACACCTACCCGGAGATCACGTTCACCTCGACCGCGGTCGAGCAGGTCAGCGAGACGACGTTCCGCGTCACCGGCGACCTGACCATCAAGGACGTCACCCGGCCGATCAGCATCGACTTCGAGTACGAGGGCGCCGCCGTCGACCCGTTCGGCAACGCCCGCGTGGGCTTCGAGGGCTCCGTCGTCATCAACCGCAAGGACTTCAATGTTACGTGGAACGCCCCGCTCGAGGCCGGCGGCGTCCTGGTCAGCGAGAAGGTCACGCTCGAGTTCGAGGTCTCGGCGATCAAGTCGGCCTGAGGCCGCCGCCGTCAGACCCTTCACCGACGCCGCGTCCGGGACATTCCCGGGCGCGGCGCCGTCGCGTCATTGCGGCGATCGCCGCAATGACATGCAATGGCGTGCGCGCGGATGCCGCCTCCCCATGATCATCAACGGTTGGCGACTTGGCTCGCAATGGTCTCGCAATGAACCGGAGCAAATCGGACGCGCGCGTGGTGATTCCGTGTGCCAAGGACCGCGATCGCGTCCGCGGAACAGGCCATCGCGGTCCGACGGTGGAATCGAGGTGGCGACCGCGACGGCGTGGGAAGCACCGGAAGACAATCGGTGCTGGTCAGAGATCCTCTGACCAGCACCGATGAATGGGGTGAGTGACGGGACTTGAACCCGCGACTTCCTGGACCACAACCAGGTGCTCTACCAGCTGAGCTACACCCACCATGGCGCCGTGACCGGGCACGGCTGAACAAGTATACGGTGCCCGAGCGGGTGCTGGTGCACGGGCGTCAGCCGGCGTTCTCGTCGGCCGGCTGGGCAGTGCGGGCGGCGTTCATGACCGAGACCGCGGCGGCGCGAGAGCTGGTGCTGTCAGGGCCCGGCATCGGCACGAACACCGTCTGCCGGTAGTAGCGCAGCTCGTCGATGGAGTCCTTGATGTCGCCGAGCGCCCGGTGATTGCCGGTCTTCGCGGGGCTGGCGAAGTAGACGCGCGGATACCAGCGCCGCACCAGCTCCTTGATCGAGGAGACGTCGATGTTGCGGTAGTGCAGCCATTTCTCGACCTCGGGGAGGTCGCGGGCGAGGAAGAGGCGGTCCATGTGGACGGTGTTGCCGGCCAGCTGCGCCTTCGACGGCTCCGGCACGAACGCGGTGATGTACTCCATGACCATGGCGCTGGCCTCGTCGAGCGTGACGCCGTGCGCGAGCTCGTCGAGCAGACCACTGGAGGTGTGCATCGTGCGAACGACATCGTTCATGGCCGCCAGTGCGTCGTCGGGTGGTCGGATCACCACGTCGACGCCGTCGCCGAGCACATTCAGCTCGGCGTCGGTGACGAGCACGGCCACCTCGATCAAGGCGTCGCGCTGCAGGTCGAGCCCGGTCATCTCGCAGTCGATCCACACCATACGGTCGTTGCTCACGCCCACAACCCTACGGTCTCGCGCCTAGCGCCGCCTGCGACGTCGCGCGCTCGGGCGCCCGTGGTCCGGGTCCGGGCCCGGCCGCGACGACACCATGACGAGCACCCCGACGACCACCGCCGCGCCGACGACGACCGCGGCCGCGTGCCACCACGGGCGCCCGTTCGCGATCAGCACGGCGACCGCGATCGCCGTGGCCAGTGCCCCGTAGACGGCCAGCTCGGTCACCGACGGTCCGGACGGGACGGGGGAGCGGCGCACGGAGCGCCGGCCGGTCTCGTCGGGG
>NZ_SMKZ01000027.1 GCF_004349065.1 Jiangella asiatica | reverse complement strand
TCTAGCTTCGTCGGCAGCGTCAGTTGTGTATAAGAGACAGCCCCGGTTGATCACCCCGTTGTTCGGGTGATACATGAACGACCACACCAACGCCGTCACCACCCCCGGAAACGCCATCGGCACGATCAACAACGTCCGGAACACGAACTGCGCCCGCTCACCCCGCAACGAAATCAACAACTCCGCCGCCACCAACGGAATCACCCACGACACCACACCAAAAACGAAAATGAACCCCAAATTCCGAAACGACCGCCACCAAATATCGTCATCAACCATCCTCGCGTAGTTGTCCAGCCCAACAAACGACGACACCTGACCCGGATTCCAATCCCAAAACGACCGCGCGATCCCACTCACCGCCGGGTAGTACTGAAACACCACCAACACCACCACCAACGGCACCAACGCCACATAGGCGAGCCAGGGGATCCCGCGCCGCCGCTGCGCCAGCTCCGGCCGGGACTCCCGGACCGGCGGTGGTGTGAGCGGCGGTGGTGTGAGCGGCGCTCCAACCGTTCCTGTCATCGTGTCCTCCGTCGAGCGTCGGGGCGCAGTACATCGTGGGCCGTGGGCGCGGCCGGTCCCGGTTGCCGCAGCCGCGATCCGCGCGTCACTCCCTCGCGCCGGACCGGTCAGCTCTGCGCCCAGTCATCCGTCCAGCCACCGTCCTCGACCTGCTCCGTCGCCCACTGAATCCAGTCCTCGCGCAGGCCGGCCAGCGTGTCCTCCAGCGACGTCGAGCCCAGCAGGTAGCCGTCGTAGATCGGCGTCCAGAACTTCGCCTTGGGCACAAGCGCCGACAGCGACTGCACCGGCAGCGGCTCGGCCCAGACGCCGGTCATCAGCGGTTCGAGCCCGGGCGCGGGGGTAGCGCCCTCCAGCGACGGGATGCCACCCGACCCGTCCAGCCAGGGTTGGCCGCCCTCGGGGCTGGTGATGAACTGGAGGAACTTGATGGCGGCGTCGAGTTCCTCGCCGGTCGTGGTCGAGGGGATCATGTAGCTGGTGCCCTCGGTGTTGGCGCCGTGCCGGGCAGGCTCGCCCGTGGAGAGGGCCGAGTCGTCCTCCGTCACCTGCGGGAACGGCATGGTCGCCCACTCGAAGCCGGCGTCCTCGAGCAGCGGGGCGTAGAAGTTCGACGCGTAGGCCATCGCCGCCTTGCCCGACAGCAGGTCCTCGAAGCCGCCCCCGGTGGTGATGCCGGACCAGTTGGGCGTCGCGCACTCGTCGTAGAACTCCTTGGTCAGCCGCAGCGTCTCGCCGACCTCGGGGATGGTGGTCGCGTCGAGCTCGCCGGTCAGGACGGCCCTGGCCATGCTCTTGATCGAGACGGTGGCGGACCTGCCGGGTTCGTTGTCCGGGCCGTACTGGTTCCACTCGTCGGCGTACTTCGCCATCAGCATCGAGCTGATGTTCTGAACGGTCCAGCCCTGGTTGAGAAACCCGGCGGTGATGGCGAACGGGTCGTAGCCGGCGTCTCGCAGGTCGCTGCAGGCGGAGATCAGCTCGCCGAAGGTCTCCGGCGGGCCGTCGAGGCCGGCCTCGGCCAGCGCTTCGGCGTTGTAGAACAGTCCGAGGATCACCAGGTTGAAGGGGATGAACTCGTAGTTGCCGGCCGCGTTGCGCGCGCTGACCGCGTCGGGGCCGAAGTAGTCCTGGTTGAACAGGTCGATCCAGCGCTCGTTGCCCTCTACGTACGGGTTGGGCTCCTGGAGGTAATCGTCGAGCGGCACGACCTGGTCGGCCGTGTGCGAGACGCTGCGGAAGATCAGCTCCGGCGCCGTCCCGGCGGCCAGCTGCGTGGAGAGGGTGTCGCCGAAGTCCGCCGGCAGCACGTTCGTCTCGACGTTGATTCCCGGCTCCTCCTCCTCGAACCGGGCGACGAGGTCCTCCCAGGCCGGGCCGAAGGTGTCCGGGTCGGTGGTCCACTGGTTGGGTCCGGCGATGGTGATCGTCACCTGGCCGTCGCTCTCGCCGTCGTCGCCGCCGCCGCACGCGCTCACCATCAGTGTCGCTGCGACGACGAGCGCGCCGGCTCGTACGGCGGTTCTCCTGCTCGTCAGGGGTGTCATCGAAGGGCTCCTGTCTGCTGCGTGCTCGTCGCGGCGAAGAGGTCGAGGTCGATGGCGCCTGCCATCGCCGCGTAACCGGCCGCGTTGGGATGCGTGCCGTCGGCGTCGTAGTCGGCTCGGATGTGGCCCGGATCGGCGGGGTCGTCGACGACGGCGTCGAAGTCGATCACGGCGTCGTACACGGTGTTCGAGCGGATCCACTCGTTCACCTCGAGCCGTCGTTCCTCGTGTTCGGCGGTCCAGCCCACGCCGTTGCCACGCGGGATGAGCGTGGCGACGACGGCCCGCGCCCCGGCGTCGTGGATGCGCTGTGCCGCGGTCTCCAGGGAAGCGATCACGTGCGCCGCGGTCTCGCCGACATAGATGTCGTTGGTCCCGTGGAACACCACGACGTCGGTCACGCCGGTCTGGGTCAGCACGTCGCGGTCCAGCCGGGCCAGGCCGTTGACACCGACCAGGGGGTTCTCGACGGAGTTGAGCGTGTTGCCGCCGATCCCCGCGTTGACCACCGCGCGCCGCCGCGGGTCGTCCGGCGCCAGCGCGTCGAGCCGGTCGGCCAGCACGTCGGGCCACCGGTTGTCGGCGTCGAGGTCGGCGCCCGCCCCGTCGGTGATCGAGTCGCCGAGGGCCACGACGGTCCCCCGCACCTGGGCGCCGAGAACGTCGACCGCGTCCAGCCAGTACGTGCTCGTGCTCACCGGTGCGAACGCCGCGCCCCCCGCGTCGCCGGTGTGGTCGCCGGCTCCTTCGACGGTCGCGTACTGGGTCTTCAGCGCCCAGTCGTGCGACAGCAGGGGCAGCGAGGCCGCGGCGTGGGTGCTGACGAGGAGGTCGTCGCCGGCGGATACGGGTAGGGCCACGGGGTCGGTGTACACGGTCTCGCCGGGCCGCACCCGGATCTCCGCCGATCCCATGACGGTCAGCGGCCGCGGTTCGCCCTCGACGTCCGCGCCGGTGCCGGCACGCACGCCCACCGAGGCGGCGTCGAACACGAGGTCCTGGTCGGAGAACGGGTTGACGAACCGGACCCGCACCGCGCTGCCGCCGGTGGACAGGTCGAGCGCCTGCCGGTAGGTGGCGTCCGGCCTGCTGTCGCCGCCGTAGTGGCCGCCGATCGACGCGCCCCATGCCGCCCGCCAGGCGGGCAGCGAGCCGGCGCTCTCGGTGACTCCGACGTCGTCGACCTGCAGGTGCGGTCCGCCCACCCAGTCGAAGTCGGTCCCGAGGACGCGGTAGGACACGTCGATGCCGGTGACGGCGTCGCGGTGCGGCCAGTCCGACACGTCGACGGCGACCCGGTTCCAGGAGTCCGGCACGAAGTCCGGCATGGCCTGTGAGATCGACTCGTCGCCGCTGTGCAGCGTCAGGGTCGCCTCGTAGCCGGTCGCGCCGGGCACGCCGCCGTAGGCGTCGACCCAGGCGTACACCTCCTCGGCCGTGCCCAGGTCGAGCGGCGTCTCCGGCCGCACCGACACCGTCTTGGCCTGCGAGACGTCACCGTCGGCCATGATCGCGTCGAGGGCGTAGGTGCCGCCGTGCGGGCGCTGCGGGCCGTTCGGGAACGACGAGGCCGTCGCCACCGAGACGACGTTCTCACCGGCGGTCCACCCCTGGGTGCCGTCCTCGAAGTCGTAGATGAGGGTCGGCGGTGGCGCAGGCATTTCGATCGTGACGGCGTAGCGGTGCTCGCCGAGGATCAGGCACAGCAGCGGGAAGTCCGGGTCCACCGGCGCGAAGGTCTCCAGCGTCGCGGTGACAGTCGTCGCGCCGCCGGCCGGGGCCAGCCCGGCGACCGGGAGGCTCGGCTCGGTGATCGTGATGGCGTCGCAGGTGCCGACCTCGAGGTCGCCGGTCAGCGGTGCCGTGCCGTTGTTGACCACGTCGACGCTGAACTGCGAGCCGGGTGCGCCCCGGACGGCCGCGCGCGCCCGCAGGTCGAGGTTGGGCCGCACCCCGGTGAGGTCGGCGTCCTCGGCGAGCACGACGCCGTCGACGTCGAACGTGCCGAGCCAGTCGTCGCCGCTGCTGCCCTTCGCCCAGACCTTGATCCTGGTGATCTCGTCGCGCCCCGACCACGACGACAGGTCCAGCTGCACCGGCTGCCACGTCGAGTCCGCCTCGACCGCGGCGACGCCGGTCGCCACGGTGCCGTCGGCACCGTAGGCGCGCACCTGGACCGAGAACCGGTTGACCGGCGAGAAGGCGCCGGGCTCCGGCTCGGGTACGCGCACCTGGAGCGCGAGGTGGGGTGTCACGGAGGCGTCCAGCGGCTCGGCGAGTGGGAGGTCGACGCCGCGCCACGTCTTGGAATTGGTCCCGTTGGACTGGACGACGTCGGCGTCGTCGAAGTGCGCCCGCAGCACGTGGTCGCCCTCGGCGGCCTGCTCGTCCGGGACCGACTCGATCCGGCCGACGTGGTCCGACGCCTGCCAGCCGTCGACGCCGTCCTCGAAGCCGGACACCGTGGTCGCGCCGGCGACGGAGGCGTAGCCGCTCGCACCGACCTGCTGGGTGGGTCGCCGCTGGTCGATCATGGACGGGTCGAAGCCCGGTATCACCTCGGTCCACTCGTCGATGCCGATGACGTCCTTGGCGAACTCGGTCAGCTCGAGCGAGCCGGGGGTGTCGATGTTCGCGAAGAGGTCGTAGATCTGCTTCTTCTCACCGGGCGAGGCCGGGAAGTCGGTGCGGCTCTCGTCCCAGGTCCACAACCCGATGCGCAGTCCGCCGGCCTGGCGGTTGTCGACCTGCGGGTCCCAGATGAACGCGTCGATGCCGTCCGCGGCGAGGATCTTGTAGTACGCGTAGGCGAAGCATGCCGCCTGCAGCTCCTGGTCCGCGGCGCTGTTGGTGGGGCTCTGGCAGCCCTGCTCGGACAGGATGACCCGCCGCGGCTCCCCGTCGTAGTGGAGTTCCGGACGGTCCAGGTACTCAGGCAGCGTGGCGATGTTCTTGAATGTGATCTTCGGCGTGTCCGGGTCGTCGGTCACCGGGTCGTCCCACACCCTCGGGTCCAGCATGTTCGCCGGGTAGGGGTGGTACGCCAGCTGCCACGGGAAGTCGCCGCGGTCCTTCGTCAGCGCCGCCAGGCCGTCGAGCACGTCGCGGCCGTCGTAGAACTTCAGCGGGTCGTTCGGGTTGGCGTTGGTGGTCCAGAAGTGATCGAGCGAGGTGTAGACGCGAGCGTCGGCGTGGTACTTGCGTGCGGCGTTGAACCCGATCCGCAGCGCCGGCTCGTAGTGCCGCAGGAACTCCGGCAGGGTCTTGCCGCCCATCTGCTGCCAGATGCCGGCCGAGTCGATCTCGTTGCCGACGATGTAGTCCATCGCGCGCCCGTACCGCTCGTCGTCGCGGGTGTACCGGGAGGCCAGGAACTCCATGACCGCGGTGTAGTGCGCGATCCCCTCCGGCGTGACGGTGTTGAACGCGTACGTCATGAAGGAGGTGGGCGCCCCGGTCGGCGCCTCGGGATGGACCAGGATCGGGAACGACGAGTTCGGCTCCTGGTCGTAGACGAGCACCAGCACGAGGTAGACCAGCATGTCGTTGTCCGACAGCGGTTTGATCATGTGGTCGAGCCAGTCGACGTAGGACCGGTCGAAGTAGTAGGTCTCTCCCCCGTACTCGAACTCGATGCTCTGGCCCGGTTCGCCCGGTCCCGCGGTCATCAAATAGTTGACGCCGACGGTCACGGCGGCATGTCCGGCGCCGACCGCCTCGGCGTCGCTGGTCATGGTCACCGCGACGCCCTTCTGGGTGGTCGGCTCCGGCCGCGGCGCGGAGTTCGGCGCGTCGAGGGTCCAGTCGTCGGCGAAGCGGGTGCTCCCGAGCAGCGTGCGAGTGTCGCCACGCACGCCGACGGCCACGAACCCGCTGTAGAGCCGGTCCGCCCCGGCGGCCGTGCGGTCGACGGTCGCGCGGAAGGTGCCGTCGCGATCCGGCCGCACGACCTCCAGCGGCGTGGAGGCCGGCGCCTCGGTGACGGTGGCGCCGTCGGCCGACGGAGCCACCTCGTGGATCTCCACCGACTGCGGACACCGCTCGGAGACCGCTCCGGTGATGGTGACGGTGTCGTTCCCGACGCTCACCTCGGTGATGCCCGCTGCCGGTTCCTGGCACGCCCGCGGCCCGCCGTAGTCGCCCGTCGACGGCACCCCGGCCGTTCCCGCCGGCGTGCTGGTCGCTCCCGCCGGCACGCCGGCAGCGACCAGCGCCACCAGGGTCAGCGCGGCCAGCACCACCGCCGCCAGCCCGCCACCGGATGTCCTCGCTCTGCCCATGTTCGCTGCTCCTTCGTCGGATGCGCCGGAACGTGCCGGCGTCAGGACGTGCTCAGCAGTCGGCGGCGGTAGGTCTCGTCCTCGCGAGACCCGATCCGCTCCACCTCGGACGGCGCCAACGGCGTGACGCCACCGATCGACGCGGCGGCGATGGTGATCCGCGCGATCTTCTCGGTCATGATCGTCGTGTCCAGGGCTTGCCTCGGCGTGCTGCCGAAGGCGAAGACCCCGTGGTTGCCCGCGAGCAGCAGCCGCGGCCAGCGGCCGGTGCTCGCGCGGAACCGGTGCAGCTCATGGCCCGTCGCGCGGGCAAGCTCCTGCCCTGGATCGACGTACGGGAGCCAGCACGCCGTCTCGCCGAGCATGACGACGTGGTCCGGGTACAGCCGCTGGGTGGCAAGGCTCGGTCCGTGCTCGCCGCAGAGCACGGCCAGCGCGTGGACCGGGTGCGTGTGCGCGACGTAGACCGGCCCCATCGCCGCGGCGACCACGGCGTGCAGGCCGGCCTCGACGGTCGGCCGCGCCGCCGTGTCGTCGACCCGGCTCGCCAGCAGGGCCTCGAGCCACTCGTCGTCGGTGCCGTCGCGCTCCAGGGCCGCGACCAGACCGTCCGGGCGGATGCGGACCAGCGATCCTTCGTCGGCCTCGGCCAGACGGCTGCCGCTCGCGGTGACGTAGACGGTGCCGTCCGGCCCGGGACCCGAGGCGTTGCCCTCGCCGGCGACCACGAACCCCGCGGCGGGGTCGCCCAGCTCGCGGCAGAGCCGGGCCAGCTCGGCGGCCGGCCCGCTGGCCTGCCCAGCGGCGGTGCTCACCATCCGGCCGGTGTCCCGACGCGCTCGGCGTTGCGCCGTTCCTGCTCGCCGGACTCGCGGTACGCGGCCAGCGGGTCGGCCGGCACGCCGAGCCGGTCGCGCACCCGTGCCAGCAGCGGCCGGACGTCGGTCTCGAAGGCGTCGTTGACGATCTCGTTGGCGCCGACGACGTCGCCCTCGACCCGCCGCCGGTCCAGCGCGTCGCGGTCGACCAGCAGCGCCTTGGCGAACGCGGTCTGCATGGCGGTCACGCTGCGGATCATCGCCGGGATCTTGTCCTCGATCATCGCGCACTGGTCGATCTTGTAGAGGATCGACCGGGCGGCCGCGGAGACGGCGGCGTCCGCGTCGTCTTCGGCGCTGACCAGCTCCAGCGCGATCAGGAACGTCTCCTGCGGGTTGATCGCGCCGACGAACAGGTCGTCGTCGCCGTACTTCTTGCTGTTGAGGTCGAACCCGCCGAGGCGCCCACGGTCGAGGAGCGTGGCGACGATGTGCTCGATGTTGACGCCCAGCGCGTGGTGACCGATGTCGACCAGGACCCTGGCGCGCTCCCCCAGGGCCTCGCACAGGGTGAGCGACTGGCCCCAGTCCGCGATGTCGGTGTGGTAGAACGCCGGCTCGAAGAACTTGTACTCGAGGATCATCTCCGCGTGTCCGGGCAGCGCCTCGTACGCGTCGCGCAGGCCGTCCTCGAGGTGGCGCCTACGACGCCGGAAGCTGCCCTGTCCAGGGTAGTTGGTGCCGTCGGCGATCCACATCGACAGCCGGTCCGAGCCGACCGCCGTCATGATGTCGACACACTCGCGGACGTGCGCGGTGGCCTGCTTGCGTACTGCCGCGTCCTCGCTGGTCAGCGAGCCGAGCCGGTAGGCGTCGTCCTGGAACAGGTTCGGGCTGATCGAGCCGATGCGGACACCCTGCTCCTGCGCGTAGCCGGCCAGGGCGGCGTAGTCGTCGACCCGGTCCCACGGGATGTGCAGGGCCACCGTTGGCGCCACGCCGGTGAGGCGATGGACGAGAGCAGCGTCGTCGATCTTCTCGTGGACATCGCGCGGCGTGCCCGGAGTGTTGTAGACCTTGAACCGCGTCCCGGTGCTCACGTAGCCCCATGACTGGGTCTCGATGTGCTGACGGCTCAGCCGATCGACGATGTGCTCGGCGTCGGTCATCGTGCCTCCTGTGTCTCGTGGGAAGACGGCGTCAGATGAGTCGCCGTCGGGCGGCCCAGGCGACGGCCTCGATCGTGGTGCCGACCCCGATCGCGTCGCAGATCGACCTGACCCGGCGACGGATGGTCCGGTCGCTCACCGCGAGGGTGCGTGCCACCCGCGGCGCCGGCATGCCGGTGGCGAGCAGCGCGAGGAGCTCGAGATCGGCACGCGAGACCGCCGGGGTCTGCGACGACCGCACCAGCCACATCGCACCTCGGCGGTCGTGGCCGTCCGGGCCGGCCGGGGTGGCGTGCGCGTCCGCCCAGCCGGGCCGCGCACCGGCCGCGACCTGGGCCGGCGCGGGCGAGCGCGGCCAGGATGGCCGTCGGTCGATGACGGCGACCTCGGGCATGCGAACCACCTCCGGGTTTTGAAGCGCTTCAATTCGTGTTCCGAGCACGTTACGGGCGTGTTTCGGACCGGTCAAGGGGTGGACCGGGGTCCTGTCCGAACGTGGTCAGGACCCCGGCGACCTCGTCAGTGCGGCATGGTCGCCCGGAACTCGTAGCGGCCGGAGCCGGCCACCAGGTGCGTGCCCGACCCGTCCTCGGCCACCTCGGAGACGCCCGGCGCGTCGGCGACCGGGACGCCGCCCTCGGTCGCGGCCAGGCCCGGGATGACCACCTCGGCCGTCACGTTGGCGGGCACGTCGACGTCCAGCGTGACGGCACCGTCGGCGACCGACCACCGCACGTCGACGCGGCCGCGCACGGTGTCGTGCCAGGCATGCGCCCGGTCGATGCCGGCGCCTGGCCGCGGCGCGACGGTGACGCGGGCGTACCCGGGCGCGGCGGGCGCGATCCCGCCGACGTGCCGGTAGACCCACTCCCCGACCGATCCCAGCGCGAAGTGGTTGAACGAGTTCATCCACGGGTCCTGGAAGCCGACGCCGGGCCGCCAGCCGTCCCAGCGCTCCCAGATCGTGGTGGCACCGTGCTTGATGTGGTGCCCCCACGACGGGTACTCGTCGTTGAGCAGCAGCCGGTAGGCGAGGTCGGTCCGGCCGATGCCGGTCAGGGTTGGCAGCAGGTGGCTGACGGCGAGGAACCCCGTCGTCACGTGCCCGCGCTGCTCCACCTCCAAGGCGAGCGCCTTCGCCGCGGTGTCCCGCTGTGCGGGCAGCAGCAGGTCGAACGCCAGCGCCAGCACGTACGCGGTCTGGGTGCCGGCCGTGACGGTGCCGTCGGGCTCGACGAACGCGTCGCGGAAGGCGGCCGCGACCGCGTCGGCCAGCGACCGCGCCGCCGCGGCGTCACCCGCACGGCCGGCCACCCGTGCCTGCTCGGCGACCAGGGCCGCGGACCGGGCGAAGTACGCGGTCGCGACCAGGTCCTTCGGCGTCTCCTCGGGCGCCAGCCAGTCGCCGTAGTCGTTGTTGCGCCCCTCGCGCCAGATCAGGTCGGGGTTGCGCGAGCGGATGTACTCCAGCCAGCCCAGGCCAGCGTCGAGGTGCCGTTCGACGATCCGCCGGTCGCCGTACTCGTGGTACATCGCCCACAGGACGACGACGCCGGCGTCGGCGTAGCCGGGCGAGCCCTCGCGGGCCCACTCCAGCACCACGCACGGCGCGATGTCGGGCAGCGCCCCGTTGTCCATGCGAGTGTCGCCGATGTCGTCCATCCACTTGGTCATGAAGCTGGCGATATCGGCGTTGAACATCGCGGTCGGGGTGAAGATCTGCGCGTCGCCGGTCCATCCCAGGCGCTCGTCGCGCTGCGGGCAGTCGGTCGGCACCTCGATGAAGTTGCTGAGCATCCCCCACTGGATGTTGTGCTGCAGTTGGTCGACCAGCTGGTTCCCGGTCTCGATGCCGCCGGCGAACCCGGTCAGCGACGAGATGGCGACACCGGTGACGGCGTCGGCGTCGAGTGTGCCTGGGTAGCCGGTGACTTCGGCGTAGCGGAAGCCGTGGAAGGTGAAGGTGGGCTCGAACACGTCGTCGCCGCCGGACAGGATGAACGTGTCCGTCGCGCGAGCGCCGCGCAGGTTGTCGGTGTAGATCGTGCCGTCGGGGTTGAGCACCTCGGCGTGGCGCACCCGCACGATGGTGCCGGCCGGACCGCTGGCGCGCAGCCGGACTCGGCCGGCCAGGTTCTGCCCGAGGTCGACGACGAACGACCCCGGCACCGGCTCGGTGATTGCGACCGGGGCGATCTCGGTGTACGGGCCGGCAGCGTCGATCAGCGCCGGCACCAGCCGTCCCTCCGGGCCCTTCTCGACGGCGACCGGCCGCCAGGTGCCCCGATCGGTCGCACCGGACGCACACCAGTCGCCGAGTTCCAGCCGTGCATCGTAGGTCTCGCCCTGCAGCAGGTCCGAGGCCTGGATCGGGCCGAACGTGCCCTCCCACGAACCGTCGGTGCCGGTCACCGTGCGGGAGCCGTCGGCGTGGTCGAGGACGATGACCGCGCGGAAGACCGGCACCTCGCCCCAGAACTCCCGCTTGTGGAACGGCCCGACGTTGCCGCTGTACCAGCCGTCGGACAGCACCGCGCCCAGCACGTTGGACTCGCCCAGCAGCTCGGTGACGTCATAGGCGTGGTACGGCACCCGGAAGCGGTAGTCCGTCCACCCCGGCGCCAGTGTGGCGGCGGTGACCGGTGCCCCATTGAGCCAGAGCTGGAACACCCCGCCGGCCGTCGCGTAGACGCGGGCGCGCCGCACCGGCCGGTCCACGTCGAGCCGCCGCCGCAGGCACGGTGCCGGGCGGTGCTCGTCGTGGTAGTACTTCGACCTCGGCAGCGTGATCCACTCGGCGGAGTCCCAGGCGCGGGTGTCCGGGCCGGTCTCGAACCGGGCCGGCTCCGACCGAACCTCGTCGCCGCCCTCGAGCGTCACGACGACGCTCCACACGTAGGTGGTCAAGGGCTCGAGAGTGGGGCCCTCGTACTCGATGCCGACCGTCTCGGCCGAGGTCACCGTGCCGGAGTTCCAGAGCGGCGAGCCCTCGGCGTCGCGCGACACGACCACGCAATACGCGGCCTGGCGCACACCGCGGTCGGTGCTGCTCAGCTGCCAGCTCAGCCGCGGCCGTTCGGCCTCGACGGCCAGCGGCGCGTCGCGGTGTTCGACGCGGAGACGGTTCACGACGGTCACGTTGCTCTCTCCTCACGAGTGGACGTGGACACGAGCCTGCTCGCCCACGGGCCTGGTGTACATCGTTCTGACCGTTGTCGGACTCGGCCCGCCGTCGCCCTGTCCAGGTTCGGCCATCGGCTTGCTCACGCGCCAGGGCCTGTCGAAGACTCGCGGCACCAGCGGTGTCCCGCCGGAGCGTCGACCGGACCCGCGTTCCACCCGACCGGTGAGGAACCTTGAGCGAGGAGACTTGAGCACGGACACGTACGTGGCGGTCGACCTCGGCGCCACCAGCGGGCGGGTGATCGTGGGCCGGGTCAGCGGGCGATCGGTCACGACGGACACCGTGGCACGGTTCCCGAACGAGCCGCTGTCGTGGCCCGACGGGCTGCACTGGAACCTCCCGGCCATCTACCAGAACGTGCTGGACGGTGTGCGGCGCGCGGTGCGCGACGCCGGGGACGTGCGCGGTGTCGGCATCGACTCGTGGGGCGTCGACTACGGACTGGTCGGCGCGGACGGCCGCCTCATCGGACTGCCGTACCACTACCGCGACGCACGCACCCGCGGTCTGGCCGACGAGCTCGACGAGGCCGCACTGTACCGCCGCACCGGCGTCCCCAACCAGGAGATCAACACGCTCACACAGCTGGTCGCCGAACGGCGCGCCGGCGCGCTCGACCCATCCGCCCGCCTGGTCTTCATCGCCGACCTGCTCGCCTACCTACTGACCGGCCAGCTGGGCGCCGAGCGGACGCTGGCCAGCACGTCGCAGCTCTTCGACCCGGCCGGGCATTGGTCGGAGGAGACCATCGACGCACACGGCCTCCCGCGGCGGCTGTTCCCCGAGACCCGTCGCGCCGGAGACGTCATCGGCGAGCTGCGTGCCGGCCTCGTCGACGATCTCGGTCTGAGGGCCGCGCTGCCCGTGCGCGCGGTCGCCGCCCACGACACCGCGTCCGCCGTCGCCGCCGTCCCGGCGGCAGGCGACGACGTCGCGTACATCTCGTGCGGCACCTGGGCGCTGGCCGGCGTCGAGCTCGACCGGCCGATCAGGTCCGAGGCCAGCCGCGCCGCGGGCTTCACCAACGAGCTCGGTGCCGCCGGCTCGGTGCGCTACCAGAAGAACCTGACCGCGCTGTGGATCCTCTCCGAGTGCCTGCGCACGTGGTCGCGCGACGGGCGCGCGCGGGACCTGCCCGCGCTGGTCCGGGCGGCGGCCGACGTGCCGGGGTTCACCGGCATCGTCGATCCGGATGCCCCGGAGCTGGCCCGTCCTGGCGACATGCCGGGGAAGATCGCCCGCTTCTGCGAACGCACCGGCCAGCCGGTCCCCGCGACGGAGGCGGAGACGACCAGGTGCGTCATCGACAGCCTCGCCCTGGCCTTCGCCCACTACGTCGGCCAGGCCGCTCACCTGTCCGGGTCCCGGGTCGACGTCGTCCATCTCGTCGGCGGCGGCGCCAACAACACCCTGCTGTGCCAGCTCACCGCCGACGCCACCGGGCTGCCCGTGGTCGCCGGGCCCGTCGAGGCGACCGCCCTGGGCAACCTGCTGGTCCAAGCACTCGGAGCAGGCACCGCCGACGAGCTCGTGGCCGTGCGCGCCATGAGCGCGGCGTCGTCGCGGACGGCGCGGTACGAGCCGCGCGGGAGCCCCGCGGTCGAGACGGCGCGCCGGCGGTTCGAGGCCCTGCTCGCGCCGGCGTCATGACCACGCCGTGGACTGCGCGCGTACGGGCGCGGGCCCGGCGCCAGGAGCCGCCGGCCGTCGGGGCGAGGATGGTCGAGGCATCCGGCGCAGGCGCGACGCGCGGGCGTGTCACGCGCGTCGTCCTGCGCTGTCCTGCCGACCTCACGCCGGCGCGTGACGTGGCCGCGGTGCTGGCACGGCCCGCGGTGAGCGACGGGCCCGGCTCGTCCGCCGTCGTGCTCCTGCACGGTGGCGGCGGTCGCGCCGAGCCGCGGTGGGCACGGTCGTGGGCCGCGCGCGGACACACCGCACTGGCCCTTGACCTCGGCGCGCCACGTGCGGTCGCCGGCGAGGCACGGCCGGCCCGGCTGGACCACGCCGGCATCTTCGACGCCGTCGCGCAGGGCACCGGGCACAGCTGGCTCCACCAGGCGGTCGAGGCCTGTGTCGACGCGGTCACCTTCGTGCGGTCCCTGCCCGGCGTGGACCCGCGGGCCGTCGGCGTGTGCGGCGTCTCGTGGGGCGGGTACGTCGCGCTGCTGCTGGCCTCGGCCGATCCCCGGCTGCGCTACGCGGTGGACGTGTACGCCGCGGGCTTCCTCGCCCGGGACAGCGCCTGGAGCGCGCTTCTGCGCGACCTGCCGGCGGCGACGGCCCGGCGGTGGACCGCCGCGTTCGACCTCGCGCGCCATGTGCACCGCGTCACGGCGCCGACGCTATGGCTGACCGGAACCGGCGACCCGTGCTTCCCCCTCGACGCGTTCGACGCCACCGCCGGTCTGGCCCGCGGCCCGGTCACCAGGCGCATCGTCCCCGGCCTCGAACACGATCACGAGGCCGCGTGGCGGCTCACCGAGCCGTACGCCTTCGCGGCGGCGGCCCTGGGTGGCGGCCCCGCGCTGCCCGCCCTGCGAGCGGCCCGCGTCGTCGGCGGGCACCTGCGGGCCGAGGTCGAGTCCGCGACACCGGTGCTCCACGCCGCCCTCCATCACACCCGCGACACCGGACCATGGACGACGCGGCGGTGGCGAAGCACCGTCGCGGTGATCGACGGGGCTACTGTGAGAGCCGATGTCCCAGCCGACGGCTTCTCGGCGGCGTTCCTCTCCGCGCGGACCGCCACCGGAACCAGCACCACCGGCCTTCTCACCGGGCGTGCCGCCGAGACGGGGCGCAGACCGAAGGGCGATCCGCTGTGGTGCGTGGCAAGGAACCGAACATGGTGAGCATCGCCGACGTCGCCGCGCACGCCGGCGTGTCTCTGGGCACGGTGTCGAACACGCTGAACCGCCCCGAGATCGTGTCGCACAAGACCCGCGAACGCGTGCTCGCCGCCATCGCCGCGCTCGGCTACGTCGCCAACCAGCACGCCCGGCAGCTCGGCGGTGCGATGAGCCGCGTCATCGGGCTCGTCGTCATCGACGTGTCCAACCCGTTCTTCACCGAGGCCTCACGCGGCGTCGAGGACGCGGCCACCGAGGCCGACCACGCGGTGATCCTGTGCAACTCCGACGACTCCGTCGACCGCGAGGAACGGCACCTGCGCACCCTCGCCGCCGAACGGGTCCGCGGCGTGCTCATCACGCCGTCACGCGGCACCCGGTCGGCGCATCGCATCCTCGCCGAGCACGACATCCCGTTCGTCTACCTCGACCGGCAGGGATCGAGCCGCGAGTGCTCGGTCGCAGTCGACGACGTCCGGGGCGGCGACCTGGCGATGACACACCTGCTCGAACTCGGCCACCGCCACATCGCCTACGTCGCCGGGCCGACCTCGGTCCGCCAGCACTCCGACCGGCTGGCCGGCGCGCGCCAGGCCGTCACCCGGTTCGGACTCGACCCCGCCGAGGCGATCGTGGTCAGCCACAACGACGGCATGGACATCCGGTCCGGCTCGGCCGCGATCGACGGGCTCCTGCGGCGGCGGCGCCCCACCGCCGTCTTCTGCGCGAACGACGTGCTCGCCTTCGGCGCCTACCGTGCCCTGGCCCGGCACGGGGTCCGGGTGCCCGACGACCTGGCACTCATCGGCTACGACGACGTCGACTTCGCGGCGGACTGGATCGTGCCGCTCAGCTCCGTGCGGCAGCCGACGCGCCAGCTGGGCTATGAGGCGGCACGCCTCCTGCTGGACCACTCCTCGGGGCGCGCGGACCACGAGCACCAGCAGATCGTCTTCCAGCCTGAGCTGGTCGTCCGGCAGTCCACGGCCGGCTGACGCCGCCGTCGCCGCTCTCCTCGCCGCTCCGGCCGATCCCGGCAGGTGCGTTGCGCACCGCCGACGGGATGTGCTTCCCTTGATTTGTAGCCGTCTCATACATTTTCGCCTCACGTCAGAGAGGTGCTCTCATGCAGCGAACGCGCGGACAGTACGGAAGGGCGGGCATCGTCGCCAGCTTGGTGGCCGTGCCGCTGGTGCTCACCGCCTGCGGTGGCGAGGAGTCGACGGGGTCGGCCGACAGCATCACCGTCGCCATCTCGTCCAGCCCCAGCGCCGACGCGCTCCAGGCCATCGCCGCGGACTTCGAGGCTGAGACCGGGGTGACGGTCGAGTTCGTCGACATCCCCTACGACCAGCTGACCTCGCAGATCCTGCTCGGGGCGCGCCAGCCGGACCAGGGATTCGACGTCATCCAGTTCGACAGCCCGATGCTCGCGGCGCTGGTCGAGGCAGGTGCGCTGGCCGACCTGACCGATCGGGTCGAGTCGTCGGAAGCGTACAACGCCGGCGACTTCTCCGAGCAGGTCGACGAGTACGCCCGCTACGACGACACCGCGTACGGCATCCCGCTGTCCACCGAGCCGTACGTGCTCTGGTACCGCACCGACCTGTTCGCCGACCTCGGCCTGTCTCTGGAGCCGACCTGGGACACCTACGTCGCGAACGCGCGGGCGCTCGAGGCCTCCGGCGTCGCCGGCAACGGCTCGGGATTCGGCGCGCAGATCGGCGGCTACTACTGGCTCGAGGCGATCTACCTGCACGGCGGTACCCTGCTCGAGCCCGGGACCTGCACGCCCGCGCTGGACACGCCGCAGGCGCTCGCCGCGACCGAGACCTACCTGGACCTCCGCGACACCACGCCCGCGACGGTGGTCAACGGCGGCGGCAACGAGATGACGACGGCGTTCGCGCAGGGCCAGGTCGGCCAGCAGATCAACGCCACCGGGTACTGGTCGACCATCAGCGACCCGGACCAGTCGCAGGTCCTGGACGCCTTCGACATGACGCTGCCCCCGATGACCGACGACGGCAGCACCCTGCTGTTCGGCTGGCTCATCGGCGTGGGCGAGCAGTCCGCGGCCAAGGACACCGCGTGGGAGTTCCTCGAGTTCGCCCTCGGACAGGACGCCATGGACCGCCTCATCGAGGAAGGCGCTCCCCCGCCGGCACGACAGTCGCTGCTGGAGAACGAGGCGGCGCTGGAGAGCATCCCGTACCTGCCCACGCTCGTCGAGGCGGCCGCGCGCGGCGACCACCTCCCGTACATCACGCAGATGCCGGAGATCATCACCGCCCTGTCGGTCCAGCTCAACGCCGCCGCATCGGACGGTACCGACGCCGAGGCTCTGCTGGCCGCAGCGCAGAGCGAGGTCGAGTCCATCATGTCCGGCGCGGAGACATGCGGCTGACCAAGCCCGGCGGGACCCTGCTCGACCAGACCCCCGGCGAGGCGACGGCGGCGCGCTCCGGCGCGCCGCCCGGGGGCGGGCGACGGGCCCGCCGGGACCGGTGGACCGGGTTGGCGCTGAGCGCGCCGGCATGGGCGCTGATGCTCTTCGCCGTCGGCGTGCCGCTGGTGGTCGCCGCCGTCACCTCGCTCACCGACGAGAGCCTGGTCTCGCTGGAGCCCCGGGCCTTCGTCGGCTGGCGGAACTACGCGACCGAGGTGTTCACCTCCGACTTCGCGTCGGCGCTGCGCGTCACCGTGCTCGTCATCGTCCTGAGCGTCGTCGTGCAGCTGCCGATCGGGCTCGGGCTGGCGCTGCTGCTGGTCAAGCCGGTCCGCGGCCGGGGTGTGCTGCGCGCGGTCATCAGCCTGCCGATGATGCTGACGCCGGTCGCCGTCGGGCTGGTCTTCCGGTTCCTGGCCGACCCGGACCTCGGGGCGATCCGGTGGTTCGCCTCGCTCGTCGACGACACGTGGCAGCCCAACGTGCTGGGCGACCCGTGGGGCGCCCTCGGGCTCATCGTCGTCGTCAACTCGTGGATCAACATCCCCTTCGTCACGCTCCTGCTGCTGGCCGCGCTGGTCGGCGTGCCCGGTGACCTGTACGAGGCGGCCGCGCTGGACGGCGCCGGCTGGTGGCGGACCCTGACGAGCATCACGCTGCCGTCGATCGTCCCGGTCGTCGCGGTGGCGGCCGCGCTGCGGGTCGCGGCGGACTACCGGATGTTCGACCTGGTCTTCATCGTCACCCGGGGCGGCCCGGGCAACAGCACCGTCAACCTCTCGATGCTCGCCTACCAGGAGTCGATGGTGAACTTCCAGATCGGGCGGGCCTGCTCGGTGGCCGTCGCGATGGCCGTGCTGGCGCTGCCGTTCTACTGGTTCTTCAGCAGGATGACGCGAGCATGAGTGCGCCCCGACGACTCGTACCGCGCGCCGCGCGGCTGCTCGTCCTGACCCTGGCGGCGGCGATCGCCGTCTCGCCGGTCGTCTGGACGGTCCTGACATCGCTGAAGACGACGCGCGACGCCCAGTCCTACCCGCCGTCGCTGCTGCCGGAGTCGCCGGTCTGGTCGAACTACACCGACCTGTTCGGCACCCGCACCTTCGCCGACTCGGTCGCCACGTCGGCCACGGTCACCGTGTTGTCCACACTGGTCACCATCGCCGTCGCGTTCCCGTCCGCGTACGCGCTGGTCCGGCTGCGACCGCGCGGGCGGTTCGCGTTCGTCCTGCTCATCGTCCTCGCGCAGGCCGTTCCCGGCATCGTCTTCCTGGTGCCGCTGTACTCGGTCGTCTCGTCGATCGGCCTGTACGACACCACGCTGATCCTCGTCGTGGCCTACGCGGCGTTCCTGACGCCGTTCGCGACGCTGGTCCTGGCGTCGTTCGTGCGCGGCGTCCCGGTCGAGATCGAGGAGGCGGCAATGGCCGACGGCTGCGGCCGGGTCCGGCTGCTGCTCCTGGTGGTGCTGCCGGTCTCCCGGGCCGGCGTCGCCAGCGCCATGGTGTTCACCGGTCTGTTCGCGTGGAACGAGTTCCTGATCCCGATGGTCCTGAGCGGCCGGAACACCCGGCCGCTCACCGTCCACGTCTCGACGTTCATCGGGCAGCAGAGCATCGAGTGGGGCCCGCTGTGCGCCGCCGTCGTGGTCGTGCTGGTCCCGGCCGTGCTGGTCGTGGCGTTCCTCCAGCGTCACCTGGTCGTCGGCCTGACGGCCGGAGCCGTCAAGTGACCCGAGTCCCCGTCCCGAGAGGTCCGTCAAGCATGTCGAAGCTCGTCATCATCGGGTGCGGCGTCATGGGTGCCGCCTACGCCGACGCCGTCGCCGGCACCAACCTGCGGTGGCGTGCCTCCGTCGCCGGCGTCTGCGACACCGACCTCGCCGCCGCCCGGCGGCTCGGGGACCGCAGCGGGGCACGCGCCTTCGACGACATCGCCACGATGCTCGACGCGACACAACCCGACGCGGCCTACATCGCCGTCCCCGACCACCTGCACGCCGAGCCGTTCCTCGCCTGCGTCGACCGCGGCGTGCCGGTGCTGGTGGAGAAGCCGCTGGCGACCGACCCGGAGACCGCCGCCCGGATGCGTGCGGCCGCTGCCGGTGCCGGGGTCTACGCGGAGTGCAACTTCACCAACCGCTCCAACCCCGTGTTCACCCGCGTCAAGGAGGCGGTCGACCGCGGCGACGTCGGCGACGTCATCGGCGTGAACGCCCGGCTCAGCAACGCCGTGCGGTACCCGACGTCGCTGCTGCGGTGGGCCGAGAACACGACATCGGGCTGGTTCCTGCTCAGCCACGTCTTCGATCTCACATCGTGGCTGACCGGCGCCACCGCCACCGAGGTCACCGCGACGGGCATCCGGACCGTGCTGCGCGGCCGCGGGGTGGACACCTACGACCTGATCCATGCGCTGGTGCGCTACGACCGCGAGCTCAGCGGCATCTACGAGTCGTCGTGGAGCCTGCCCGACAGCCTGCCCTCCCCCGTCGACTTCACCTTCGAGCTGCTCGGCAGCGAGGGCGCGCTGTACGTGGACACCTCCGACCAGATGATCCACCTGGCCGGCCGCGACGCCTACGTCCATCCCGCGGTGAACGACTGGACCGAGGCGCGCCTGACGCAGTTCCTCGACCGCGTCGACGGCGCCGAGCGTCCGCCGGACCCGCTCGCCGACGCCGTCGACAACACGCTGCTGCTGGTCGCCCTGCACGAGTCGATCACGGCAGGCACCAGCGTCGCCGTACTCCCCCGCGCCGACCTCACGACGAACGGAGCGGCCCGATGAACGGCACGACCGGACCCGGCGGCGACGAGCTCGCGTCCACCGCCGACACCCTGCTCGCACCGGCCGTCCTGGTCGGCACCCACGAGCTGGCGACGATCCGCCGGGTGGCCGAGCGCTTCGCCGACGCCCTCGCCTCCGGCCACCGCGTCTACGCCTTCGGTGCCGGGCACTCCAAGGCCGTCGCCGACGAGCTGTGCCACCGCGCCGGCGGGCTGCCGGGCTTCGTCTCCATGAACCTCGACGACCTGCGCACCGAGCCGCGGCCGGCGCACCTCCAGCTCTCCGACTCCGCGCCGGAACGCGATCCGCGCAACGGCCCAGAGCTGCTGGCGCTGTTCGAGGTCGGTGCCGGTGACGCACTGCTCATCGCGTCGCAGAGCGGCCGCAACGGCGCCATCGTCGAGATGGCCAGCCGCGCGCGCGAGCTGGGCGTCTACGTCGCGGCCGTCCTCTCGCGGCAGCACAGCCGGGCCGTGCCGTCGCGCCACCCGTCCGGTTTGCGCCTGGGCGACCTCGCCGACGACGTCATCGACAACCACGGCCCGGTGGGCGACGCGGCCGTCGTGCTCCCGAACGGCGACCGCTCCGGCGCGGTCTCCACGATCAGCGGCGCGCTGATCGCCCAGCTCCTGAGCGTCGCGGTGGCCCGCAGCCTCGGCGGGCGCGGCCTGGACCCGGGCGTCATCCGCAGCGCCAACGTCGACCACGCCGATCCGGCATGAGCCGAGCCCTCGCACCGCACCGCGGCGCCGGCCGCGCCGGGATCGTCGTCGACATCGGCGGTACCAAGATCGAGTCGGCCGAGTCGCGCGCCCCGGACGTCGTGCATCGGGTCCCCTCCGGCGCCGGCGACGGCGCCATTGCGCTCGGGCGGCAGGTCCTGGGCTCCATCCAGCGGTGGGAGCCGCGCCCGGGAGAGCGAATCGTGGTGGCCAGCGCCGGGCACCTGGACCTGGCCGCGGGCCGCGTACTGGCCGCGTCGAACCTCCCCTGGCGCGACCACCCGCTGACCGACACCGTCGCGGCTGCCACCGGCTGCGACGTCGAGCTGATCGGCGACGCTTCGGCGGCGGCCGTCGCCGAGCTGACCCACCCGTCCCGGTCGCGGCACAGGCACGGGCTGTACGTGACGGTGTCCACCGGCATCGGCATGGGAGCGGTCCGGGACGGGCTGCTGGACTGGGAGGCCGGCACCGGCGAGCACGAGCTGGGCCATGTCCGCGTGGTGACCGGCGACGACGCCGCGCCGTGCGGGTGCGGCCGGCGCGGCTGCCTGGAGGCCTACAGCTCCGGGCCGGCCATCCTGCGCCGGTACCGGGAGATCCTGGACGGGTCCGACCGTCCGGCCCGGGCCCTCGCCGGCGACGCCCCGGCGAGCGTCGCCGACGTCGTCGGAGCGGCGGAGCGGGGCGAGCACCCGGCGCGGCTGGTCCTCGACCAGGCGCTGGACTATCTTGCTGGTGCGCTCTCGACGGCGGTGAGGCGCGCACGGGCCACGGTCCTCGTCCTCGGTGGCGGGGCCATGACGCACGGCGGGCTCTTCGCGTCCCTGCGTGACCGCATGCACGTCCTGGCCGGCCCCGGCCTCGCGGTGGAGCGTCCGGTGCACGGGCTCCACAGTGCGATCCACGGCGCGGCCCGGATGTGCGAGCGCGAGCCGCGCACCATGACGGCGCTGGCGCGCAACGAGGAGGGTGTGCGATGAGTGCCTCGCGAGCTCGCGTCGGCGCGTGGACCGCGCCGATCACGCCGGCACCCGGACACGAGCTGGCCGGGTACGCCGCCCGGACCTCTGGAGCCGACGGCGCGCACGACGAGCTGACCTGCCGGGTCGTGGTGTTCGGCCACGGTGACGCGACGCTCGTGCTCGTGGTGCTCGACCTGCTCTACGTGCCGGCGGCGCTAGCCGCCTCGGTCCGGGCGGGCGTCGCCCGGGAGCTGGCCGTGCCGGCGGCGGGCGTCATGGTGGCCGCCACGCACACCCACTGCGGTCCGGTGGTCGGCCTCGGGCACGACGCCCTGCGCGCCGAGCTGACCAGGACCGCCGTGTCCGCCGCGGCCGCGGCGGGGCGGAGCGCGCGCGAGGCCGAGCTGCGCCACGTCCGCTTCGACGTCGCCGGCCTGGTGCACAACCGGCGCGACCCAGCCGGCCCGCTCGACGACACCGGCACCGCGCTGGTCGCGGTGGACGCCGCCGGGGAGACGGTGGTGTCGCTGGTCAACCTGGCGTGTCACCCCACCGTGCTGGGGCCGGGCATGACCTCCTACTCCCGCGACTTCCCCGGCGCGCTGTGCGACACCGTCGAGGCGGCCTGCGGTGGCCGGGCGGTGTTCCTCCAGGGCTTCGCCGGCGACGTCAACCCGCTCATCCACGACCAGGGTGCCGCGGACATGCGTCTGTTCGGCCGGCAGCTCGGGGTGCGCGCGGCGGACGCGATCCTCACCGCGGCCCGTGCCTGCCTGCCGAACCGGACCATCAACCTCAGCCTCGACCGCGAGCTGCCGGTGCGGCTGGACCGGCGGCACACCACCGTGGACGTCGATGCCGTCGGTGCCGGGCTCGACGAGGTCGCCGTCGAGGCCAAGCCCTCGGTCGCGCCGGAGCGCATTCGCCAGGAGCTGGCCGCGGCGCGGGCCGCCGTCGACGAGGCGCCCACCGACGCGGCGCGCGACCGGGTCGCCGCGACCGCGCAGGCGTGGTGGATCGAGGACCTGCTCGCGGGCCGGCCGAGCTACCTGTGCGTCGACTTCCCGCCGCCAGAGGGTGCCACCCTGCCGGTGCAGGTCTTCACCCTCGGCGGCCGCTTCCACATCGTGGCACTGCCCGGGGAGCCGCTGACCGCCTCCGCCGACCTGCTGCGCCGGGAGCTCGGCGAGCAGCTGCTCCTGGTCGGGTACGCGAACGGCGCAGCGAGCTACCTCCCAGAGCTGGGGGAGTTCGCGCGCAGCGGCTACGAGGTGGGCAGCACCCGCTACGCGCCGGGCACCGTCGAGCGGCTGACGGCGGCCGCGCTCACCCTGGCCCGCGGGGACGACGCGCGATGAGGAGGGAGCGACGATGACCGCGACCGCGCCGCGACCGGGGCCGCGCGTCGTCGCGCTGGGCCCCCGGCCCGAGACCGGCCTGCTCTCGACGACCGCCGTCGGCAGCACCAACCGGGCGCGGGTGCTGCAGGCACTCGCCGACCACGGGCCGCTGTCGCGTGCGGACCTGGCCCGGCACAGCGGCGTCACCCGAGCCAGCATCGGCGGCGTGGCAGCCGGGCTGCTGACCGAGGGCGTGCTGCACGAGCTGGAGTCCGGCACCGGCGGGTCGCGCCGCATCGGCAAGCCGTCCCGGCCGCTGTGGTTCGCCGACCGCGGACCGCTCGGCGCGGTGGTGCTCCAGCCCGGCGTCGTCGAGGTCGGAGTGGTCGCCTCCGACGGGCGGGTGTCGGTGCGGGAGAGCGTCGCGCTGCCGCCCGTGCGCAGCGCCGCGGAGCTCGACGCGGCCGCCGTCGACGCCGTCCGCACCGTGCTGGGGCCGACCCGGCAGCCGCTGATCGCGGTCGGTCTCGCGCTGCCCGGGTTCTTCGGCCCCGACGGCGAGATACTCGTCTCCACGACGATCGACACGCTGCCGGGGTCCCGGCTGCCGGCACTACTCGCGGCGGCGACCGGCACGACGGTGGTACTCGAGGACGACGCCCGTGCGCTGGCACTCGGTCAGCGCTGGTTCGGGCAGGCGCGGGGCGTGCGCGACTTCGCCGCCCTCCAGATCGGCGCCGGGATCGGTGCCGGGATCATGCTGGACGGGCGGCTGCTGCGCGGTCCGCTCGTCGCCTCCGAGGTCGGCCACATGACCGTCGACCACGACGGCGAGCTGTGCCGGTGCGGCCAGCGCGGCTGCTGGGAGACCCTGGCCTCGTCCCGGTGGCTGCACCGGCGGTCCGAGCAGGCCGGTCTGCCGGAGCCGGAGACGATGACGCCCCGCCGGCTGACCGAGCTCGCCGACACCGGCGACCCGGCCGCCGCCGAGGTGCTCGACGACTACGCCGGCCACGTCGCGCTGGGCATCGTCAACCTCTTCCACGTGCTGTCGATCCCGCTGTTCATCCTGCACGGCCCGATCGTCGAGGCCGGCCCGCGCTTCCTCGACCGGCTCCGCGAGCACGTCGCCGCGCGGACGATGTCGGCCCTGAACGCGTTGCCCACCATCACCATGGACGAGAACGCCACCCGATCCGGCGTGCTCGGCGCCGCCGCCGCGGCCATCACCCACCAGCTCGGCGTGTCGCTTTGACCCGACCGCGCAGTCTGAGGGCCACCCAGGCGTCCATGCGAACCTGAGGGTCGTCGAGTGACCGCCCGAGCGCGGCCTCGATGTCGCGCAGCCGGTTACGGACCGTGTTGCGGTGGATACCGAGCTCCGCGGCGACGGCGCCGTGCCGGCCGTGGTGGCGCAGGAACGACTCCAGCGTGGCCAGCGACGCGGACGGGTCGGTGGCGGCCGCGGCCACGCGGCCGGCGAAGGCGGAGGCGAACGCGGCGCCGGCCGCGGGGTCGATGAGGCCGACGGCGCCGTCGTCGACGACGGCGTCCCAGTCGACGACGTCCGCGGCGCCGGCCCGGGACAGGGCGTGACCGGCGGTCGCGGCGCCGCGGCCGGCATCGGCCAGGCTCGTCGTGGCGCCGACGCCCACGCGAAGGCCGTGGTCACGGAGCCAGGATGCGGTCGCGGCGGCCCGGGCGGGATCGACGAGCAGCCACAGCTCGTCGTCGAGGCGGGCGGCGACGTCGGCGTGCCCAGCGGCGCGCCCGCCGGTCTCGTCGAGGACCCAGACGGCGTCGTCGAGCGCCTCTGCGGTCCCCGACGCGCGCAGGACCCGCAGCGGGTCCGGGAGGCGGATCGTCGCCGCCGGCACGTCGGACACGGCGGCGAGCAGCGCGGTCGCGGTGCCGGGGTCGCCGTCGGCCACCAGTTCCACGGCCCGCCGGCGCAGCCGCCACCGGACCGCTCGGAGCGGCACGCCGCCTTCGGCGGTCAGGCTGAGCAGCGCGACCGCGGTGGTGACGGCGGCGCGCTGGTCGTCGGTCAGGCTCGGCGCCCTGAGCGCGAGGTAGCGGTGCGGCCGGCCGCGCAGGCCGATCGGCTGGATCACCGTCACGCCCTCGTCGTCGACGATCGTCGACGACGCACGCAGGCCGTGCGGGCGCTGCCGCTGGATCTGCGCCGCCAGCGCCGGCCCGGCCAGTGCCGGCGGCACCGGATCACCCGGCCCGACGACAAACCGGCCGTCGGGGTCGACGACGCAGGCCGCACCGCCCACGACGTCGGCGAGCCGGCGGACCAGGGTGCCGAGGCCGTCGGCGTGCACGGCGGCCATGGTGAGCTCGCGCTGCATGACCAGCGCCTCGCGCACCGCGGCCTGCTCCGGCTCGCCGACCTTCCGCGCGATCAGCCGGCTGATGTCCACGAAGCGCGTGGCGCGCGGCACCTCGACGAGGTTGAGCGCGTGGTCGGCGCAGGCCCGCGCGAGCGGCTCGGGGACGGCGTCGTGGGTCAGGCCGACGCCGAAGCCGACGGCCACGACGCCGGCCGCGGCCAGCCGGCACACGTAACCGTCCCACTCTCCCGTCCACGCGGCGGTCGCCATCCCCGTCGTCAGCAGGACCTCGCCACCTTCGAGGAACGGGGTCGGGTCGGTCAGCTCGCTGGTTGCCACCCAGGTGACGGGCACGTCCGCGTGGGGCAGGGCGACCGCCCGGAGCGCGAGCCCGGGCGTCGCCACGATCTGCGCGACGCTCACCACGGTTGTCAGTGTCGCACAGTAGATGCGGCCAGGTTGTGCACGATCTACAGCGCCATCGGCCGGTCGCCGGGGCTAGCGTCACCGCGAACCCCATCGCGATCGGGAGGAACGAGATGGCTGACGTCGTCGAGGTGCGGGGCGGTCCCGGCCTGCGCCAGGAGCACCGGCTGGTGACCGAGATCCCAGGACCGCGCTCGCGCGAGTGGGACGCGCGCCGGGCGGCCGCGGTGGCGCCCGGGGTCGCGACCACGATGCCGGTCTACGCCGTGGCCGCGGGCGGCGGTGTCGTCGTCGACGTCGACGGGAACTCGCTGATCGACTTCGGCTCGGGCATCGCCGTCACCACCGTCGGTGCCAGCGCGCCGGGCGTCGTCGACGCGGTGCGCGAGCAGGCCGAGCGGTTCACGCACACGTGCTTCATGGTGACCCCGTACGACGGCTACGTCCGGGTCGCCGAGGCCCTCAACGAGCTCACACCCGGCCGCCACCCGAAGCGCACGGTCCTGTTCAACTCAGGCGCGGAGGCGGTGGAGAACGCGGTCAAGATCGCCCGGGCGTTCACCGGCCGGACCGCGGTGGTGGCCTTCGACCACGCCTACCACGGCCGCACCAACCTCACGATGGCGCTGACCGCGAAGAACGTGCCGTACAAGAGCGGCTTCGGGCCGTTCGCCCCTGAGGTGTACCGAGCCCCGCTGTCGTACCCGTTCCGCGACGGCGGACTCGACGGGCCGGCGGCCGCGGCCCGTGCCATCGAGGTCATCGAGTCCCAGGTCGGCGCCGAGAACCTGGCCGCCGTCGTCATCGAGCCCATCCAGGGCGAGGGCGGCTTCATCGTGCCGGCGCCGGGGTTCCTCCCGCGGCTGGCCGAGTGGGCCGCGTCGGCTGGCGTCGTGTTCGTCGCCGACGAGGTGCAGAGCGGCTTCGCCCGGACCGGCCGGATGTTCGCCTGCGAGCACGAGGGCGTGGTCCCCGACCTCGTGGTGAGCGCGAAGGGCATCGCCGGCGGCCTGCCGCTTTCGGCGGTGACCGGGCGCGCGGCGATCATGGACGCGCCCGGGCCGGGCAGCCTCGGCGGCACCTACGGCGGCAACCCGCTCGGCTGCGCCGCCGCACTGGCCACGATCGACGCGATCGCGGCGGACAACCTGCTCGACCGCGCCCGGGCGATCGGCACGACCATGCTCGACCGGCTCGGCCGGCTGCGCGACGACGACCCCAGGATCGGCGACGTGCGCGGACGCGGCGCGATGGTGGCGGTCGAGCTGGTCGAGCCCGGCACGACGACACCGGACGCCGCGGTCGCCGGCCGCATCGCGGCGGCCGCCCGGGCCCGCGGTCTCATCGTGCTGACCTGCGGCACCTTCGGCAACGTAGTGCGCCTCCTGCCGCCGTTGAGCATGCCCGACATCCTGCTGGCCGAGGGCCTGGACGTCCTCGGCGACGCCGTCGCCGCCACCCGGTGACCGCGATCCGAGATCCGCGACCCGAGAGCGAGGAGACCACCATGCCCACGACCGCGCCCGCCCCGGTCCCGACGCTCGCCGGCATCGTCGGCGACTACGTCCGTGCCCTGGAGCCCGGCCACGCCGTCTGGGTCGACGGGGCCGGCCGAGCGGCCGCCGGCGGTGCCCGCTTCGACGTCCGCGACCCCTCCACCGGCGCCGTCATCGCCGGCGTCTCGGACGGAACCGTCGCGGACGCGGCCGCCGCCGTCGACGCCGCCGCGGCCGCTCTGCCCGGATGGTCCGCCACGGCACCACGCGAGCGCGGCGAGACGCTGCGCCGCGGCTTCGAGCTCATGCGGGAGCACGCCGCCGAGCTGGCCGCGCTGATGTCCTGGGAGAACGGCAAGGCACTGGCCGACAGCCGAGCGGAGGCGGCCTACGCCGCGGAGTTCTTCCGGTGGTACGCCGAGGAGGCGGTGCGCACCGAGGGCGAGTACGGCCCCGCGCCGGCCGGCGCCACCCGGACCATCGTCACCCATCGCCCGGTGGGCGTCGCCGCGCTCGTCACGCCGTGGAACTTCCCCGCCGCCATGGCGACCCGGAAGATCGCGCCGGCGCTGGCCGCCGGCTGCACCGTCGTGCTGAAACCCGCGTCGGAGACCCCGCTCACCGCCCTGGCGATCGCGCGCATCCTGCGGACGGCAGGGGTTCCGGCCGGGGTGGTCAACGTCGTGCCGACGACCTCGGCGCGGGACGTGGTGGCCGCCTGGCTGGCCGACCCGCGGGTGCGCAAGCTGTCGTTCACCGGGTCGACCGAGGTCGGCAGCGCCCTGCTGAGCCGGGCCGCGGGACGGGTGGTCAACACCTCGATGGAGCTGGGCGGAAACGCCCCGTTCGTCGTCACCGCCGATGCCGACGTCGCCGCCGCCGTGCGCGGCGCGACGGTGGCGAAGTTCCGCAACGGCGGACAGGCCTGCACGGCGGCGAACCGCTTCTACGTCCACGCCGACGTCGCGGACGCGTTCCTGGAGCGATTCGGCGCCACCGTCGAGCGGCTGGTGGTGGGTCCGGCCGTGGACCAGACCACCGCGATAGGACCGCTGATCAACCCTCGCGCGGTCGACGACGTGCGGGCCCTGGTCGAGGGCGCGGTGGCCGAGGGCGCCACCGTCACCCACCGGGCCGCGGTTCCGGAGCACACCGGCGGCTCCTACTATCCGCCGACGGTGCTGGCCGGCGTGCCGGCCACGGCCAGCATCCTGACCACCGAGATCTTCGGCCCGGTGGCGCCCGTCGTCACCTGGACGGACGAGGCCCGGCTGCTGGAGCATGTCAACGCTGGCGAGTCCGGGCTGGCGGCCTACGTGTACAGCGCGGACCTGCGCGCCGCGATGCGCCTGGCCGAGTCGATCGAGGCCGGGATGGTCGGCATCAACCGAGGCATCGTCTCCGACCCGGCGGCGCCGTTCGGTGGACTCAAGCAGAGCGGGCTGGGCCGGGAGGGCGGCCGGCACGGGCTGCGGGAGTTCCAGGAGACGCAGTACTTCAGCGTCGACTGGGAGTGACCCCGCACGGGCGGAGAGTCAAGGAGGCAGTCCTCGTCAGTCGCCATCCTTGGCACGCGAACTCACCGCCCGCCCGTCCGATCTGTCCCGGTGCATCGAAAGACTTCGCGTGCCGAGGCGCAGCACGGTGGCGCGCTGGACCCAAGGGCCAGGCGTGGGTTCACCAGGACCGGGCGCGGGTCGGGGTGACGCGGATGACCGTGGAGAAGTCGGCGAACGTCGCCTCCGGAGTGGTGCCCGCCCACTCCATGCTCTCCAGGTAGCGCTCGACGTAGACGGCGGCCTCGTCCTCGCTCAGCCGGGCGGAGCCGCCGGGCGGTGCGGGGTCCACCGTGGCGACGCCCTCGACTGTGAGCACGCTGTTCCGCTCGGCCTCGCCGTCGAGGTCCAGGTGCAGCGAGACCCTGGGGTTGCCGCCCAGGTTGCGCACCTTGGCCTGGCCCGGCTGGCTGAGGATGAGGAAGGACTCGCCGTCCCACACGAAGCCGACCGGCGACGTCTGGGGCTGGCCGTCGGCGGAGACCGTGGTCAGCCAGACAACCGTCTGCTCGCGCAGCCGCTCCTCCGCGCGGGCGCGCGCGTCGTCGTCGAGATCAGGAAGCATCCGCCAAGTCTAGGTGGTTCGACACCCCGGCGATCAACTCGCGCGCCAGGTCACGCACCGACTCGGCGGCCTCGTGGGTATCCGATCACGTCCCGCTCGACCAGCTGGGCGATCGCAACCCTGGTGAACTGCTTGGTGATGGACGCGACGGAGAACCGGCCCGGTCGCAGGTCCGCGGGGACGGCGGACGCGGCGGATACCAGGCCCGCCGCCCCGGCGGCCACCGGCACGGCTCCGAGCAGGCCGCCGAGCACGTTCCGGCGCGAGGGTGCGCCGAGGGCTGGTGCTTCCCGGGGTTCACGCGGTACCTCACTCTCTCGTTGCTAGCCCGCGGCGATGAGCCGGCGGATCTCGTCGGCGACGGGTTCGGCGGCCTTGGTGTAGTTGGACAGCACGACCGCCACCCAGCCGGACTCGGGGAACCACTCCACGTTTGCCGAGACGCCCTGGGTGCCGCCGTTCTTCGCCAGCGACCATTCGTCACCGGGCAGGCGGCAGGTGAGGCCGTACCCAGCGAAGGTGATCTCCGGGTCGGAGTACAGCGGCAGCTTCGGCGTCGTCGCGACGTGGGTCCACGCCGGCTCTCCGAGGAGCGTGTCGTCCATGACCGCCTCGGCGAAGGCCGCCAGGTCACCCGGGGTGGAGAACGACCCGCCGGACGGCGTGCCGACGAACAACTGCTGGTCGCTGTATATGACGTCGACCCAGTCGCCGTTGCCGTCCTTGTGGTACGGGTGCGCGATCCGCGGGTCATCACGCGCCTCGGGCAGGGTGTAGAAGTCGGAGTCCTTCATGCCGGCCGGCTCGAACACGTGCTCGCGGACGTAGTCGTAGTACGAGTCCGCGCCGGAAGTCGCCGCCACGATCGCGCCGAGGGCGAAGAAGCCGGTGTTGCTGTACTCGGTGCTGCTGCCGGGCGGGAAGGTCACGTCGTCCTGCCGGACGTACTTCAGGGTTCCCTCCCAGACCTCCTCGACGCTGTCCCAGGTTCTCGACTCCTGCCAGTAGCCCGTGTTCTGGTGGACGTTGACGAAGCCCGAGCTGTGCGTGAGCAGGTGGTGGACGGTGACGTCCTTGGCGAGTGGGTCGACGAAGCCGTCGACGTAGGTGGACAGCTTCTCGTGGTAGGCGACCTTGCCCTGGGCGACCAGCTGGGTGATCGCGATCGCGGTCAACGCCTTCGTCACCGAGCCGAGGGTGTAGACGATGTCCGGGCCGTGCGGGATCTCCTTCTCCTTGTTCGCCATGCCGTGCGACCGGGACAGCACGTCGTGTCCGCGCCATCGCACCAGGACGGTGCCCGCGAACTCGTCCTTCTCGGCGAGGTCGGCGAGGTACTGGTCGAACTCGCCGCCCGGCCGCAGCGACCGCGGGATCGTGGCCGACGCTGACGCCGCGGTCGCCGCGGTCTCGTCCGCGCGGGCGGCCCCGGCCAGCGCGATGCCCGAGCCGGTCGCCACCGGGACCGCGCCCAGCATGCCCAGGACGGACCGCCGGGACAGTGCCGCCGCAGTGGTGTCGTTGGTGGTGTTCACGTGGTCCTGCTCCTTCTCGGGTTGGGAATCCGGGCGGCGGCGCGGGCGCGGCCGCGTCACGCCGCGGTGATGAGCTCGCGCAGCCGCTCACCGACGGTCTCTGCCGCCCGGGCATAGTTGGCCAGCGCCACCGCCACCCAGCCGGAGTCCGGGAACCACTCGACGCTCGCCGACACGCCCTTGCTGCCGCCGGTCTTCGACACCGTCCGCTGGCCGTTCATCAGCCGCCAGACGGTGCCGTACGCCTCGAACGGTGTACCGCCGGGCTGCGGCATGGGTGTCTTCGGGCTCGTGGCCAGGTGAGTCCAGCCGGCCTCCCCGAGGAGGGTGTCGTCCATGACCGCCTCGGCGAAGCGGGCCAGGTCGCCGGCCGTCGCGAACGCGCCGCCGGCCGGCGTGCCGACGAACAACTGGTCGTCCTCGAGGACGGCGTCGAGCCACTCGCCGGCCTCGTTCTTGAAGTACGGGTGGGCGATGCGCGGGTCCTCCCGGGCCTCGGGCAGGGTGAACCAGTCCGAGCTCGTCATGCCGGCCACCTCGAACACGTGCCGGCGGATGTAGTCGTAGTACGAGTCCTCGTCGCAGACCGCCGCGACGATCGCGCCGAGGGCGAAGAAGGCGGAGTTGCTGTATCCGGCCGGGAACTTCAGCTCGTCCAGCTGGACGTACTCCAGGCAGCCGTTCCAGGTGGCCTCGACGGTGTCCCAGGTCGGGGCCTCCTTCCAGAACCCCTCGATCCGGTGGTAGTCGGTGAGCCCGGAGGTGTGGGTGAGCATCTGGTGGACGGTGACCGTGTTCGCCACCTCGTCGGAGAACCCGTCGACGTAGGCGCCCAGCTTCTCGTGGAAGTCCACCTTGCCGGCCGCGGCCAGCTGGGTGATCGCGACCGCGGTCATCGCCTTCGGCACCGAGCCCAGCGTGAAGATGGTGTCCGGGCCGTGTGGGATCTCCTTCTCCTTGTTCGCCATCCCGTACGAGCGCGACAACACGTCGCGACCCTTCAACCGCACCAGCACGGTGCCGGCGAACGCGTCCTTCTCGGCCAGGTCGGCCAGGTACTGGTCGAACTTCCCGCCCGGCCGCAGCTCCTCCGGGATGCGCCCGCCGGCGGCGGTCGTCGCGGACTTCCCCGCGGTCTCGTCCGCGCGGGCGGCCCCGGCCAGCGCGATGCCCGAGCCGTTCGCCACCGGGACCGCACCCAGCATGCCCAGGACGGACCGCCGGGACAGTGCCGGCGCAGTGGTGTCGTGATGAGCGTTCACAGCATCTCCTTCTAGGGGTCGACACCCACAGCCTGCGTGGGGGCGGTCAAGTTCGTGTCAAGACGCGGTCAGCCCCGGGACTTCTTGGGGAACTCTCAGCTCCGTGCGCGACACTTCCGGGCATGACGGCGCGCATCCTCGTCGCCGAGGACGATCGCGGGCAGGCCGAGGTGATCCGCCGGTACCTGGCTCGCGAAGGGCACCGGGTGGCGGTGGTGCACGACGGCCGGGCGGCCATCGAGTCGGTCCGGCGGCACCGACCCGACCTACTGGTGCTCGACCTGGTGCTGCCAGCCGTGTCCGGTCTGGAGGTGTGCCGGGTGGTCCGCGCCGAGCACGACGTCGCGGTCGTCATGCTCACCGCCCGGGCCGGCGAGGACGACCTCCTGCTGGGGTTCTCGCTGGGCGCGGACGACTACGTGACCAAGCCGTTCAGCCCGCCGGAGCTGCTCGCGCGGGTACAGGCCGTGCTGCGGCGTTCGGCCCGATCCACCGGACACCAGCCCGAACAGGTCCGCATCGGCCGGCTGCTCATCGACGCCGCACGGCACGAGGTACGCGTCGACGGGACGGCCGTAGCGACCACGCCGGCGGAGTTCGCGCTCCTGTCCAGCCTCGGCGCGGCGCCGGGACGGGCGTTCACCCGGCAGATGCTGCTGGAGCGCACCGGCCGGTTCGACCGCTCGGTGACCGCCCGCGCGGTCGACATGCACGTCATGAACCTGCGCCGCAAGATCGAGCCGGACCCCACCCGGCCGCGTTACCTGCTGACGGTCACCGGCGTGGGCTACAAGCTCGCCGATCCGGCCGACGAGGAGGCCGGTGGTGCACCGTAGTCTCCAGCCGCGCCTGCTCGGGCTCTCGCTGTCGGTGGCTTCGTTCGCCGTGAGCGCGACGATCCTGCTGCTCGCCTACGACGGTGACGACGACGCAGGTGGCCAGCCGCTGCTCGAGACCGACCTCGACGCCTACACCGACCTCTACTTCTTCGCCAACGAGCATGCGAGCTGGGACGGCGTCGCATCGCTGGTGCTCGAGCTCGCCGAGCGGACCGGTGAGCGCATCGCCGTCACCACGCCCGACGGCGCGGTGATCGCCGACTCCGCCGAGTTGCTCGGTACGGAGGCCGGCGACCTGCCGTCGACGCCGACCACGCTGATCGACGCGGCCGCCGAGCCGCTCGCCGACGCGGAGCCCGAACCCAACGTCGTCGTCGGCGGCGGCTCGGACGGCGGCGCCAACCTGTCCTTCTACACCTGGCAGCCGACCGAACAAGAGCGGCAGCAGCTGCAGGCGCGTGCGGACGCGGCGGCCGCGTGCGCGGAGAACGCCCGTCCGGCCGAACCGCCGGCCGAGCCCTGGTACCGGCGGCTGCGTACCGACGCCAGCGGCACCCCTACGACCACCACCTCCGGAACTCCGCCGGAGACGGTGCGGTCATGCGGGGCCGAGGCCCTGTTCGCGCCGACCGCGGCGAGCCGGGCACTGCGGGAGCGCACCGTCGCCGAGACCGCGGCCTGCCTCGACGCGAACGCGCTGCCGTACGAGGCCACCACCGACGGCGATGGCCTGCCCAGGTTGCTTCCGGTCGCGGGCACCGGACCCACCTGGGCGGCCTGCGCCGAGGCCGCGGCCACCGAGGCCAAGCGGGCCTTCGTCGCCCCGCCGGCGCATCTCTACGTCGGCAGCGGCGACGGGTTCGACCCGCTGTCGGAAGCCGGTTCGCCGCGGGTGGCCACGGCGGCCGCGACCGGGCTGGCCGCCGCCGTCGCGCTGACGCTCCCGGTCGGCCGCCGCCTCACCCGGCGCCTGCGCGCGCTGACCGTCGCCGCGGTCGAGAGCCACGAGCGGCGCCGCACCGCGATGATCAGCGAAGTGACGCACGAGCTGCGAACGCCGCTGTCGAACGTCCGCACGCACCTGGAGGCGGCCCGCGACGGCGTCGTCCCACTCGCGCCTGGCCTGGTCACGTCCCTGATCACGGAGTCGGCGCAGCTGGAACGGCTGGTCACCGACCTCCACGACCTCGCGCTGGCCGACGCCGGTCTGCTGCGGCTGCACCCGGAGGAGCGCGATGCCGCCGACCTGGCCGAGCAGGTGGTCGCCGGGCACCGGGCCGAGGCGTCGGCTCTCGGCGTCCACCTGCGCGTCCAGGACGCCGAGCGGGTGACCGTCAGGGCCGACCCGGCGCGGCTGCGGCAGGTCCTGGGCAACCTGGTGTCGAACGCGGTCCGGCACACGCCGGCCGGCGGCACCGTGACGATCACGGTGCGTCGCTCGGCCGGCTCGGCCGTGCTCACCGTGAGCGACACCGGCTGCGGTATCGCCGCCGAGGACCTGCCGCACGTCTTCGACCGGGCCTACCGCTCCGACCCGCCAACCGGCCGGCCGCACCCCGGCTCGGGCCTGGGGCTGGCCATCGCCCAGCACCTGGTCGAGGCCCACCAGGGACGCCTCGAGGTCTCCAGCGCCGTCGGGGTCGGCTCGGCGTTCACCGTCGTGCTGCCGGCGGTCGAGTCACACCTCCTGGATCAGCGCGTCCGGCCGTCCTGAGCCGGGTCGGGCGACCCGGTGTGTTCCGTGCCCGGCTGGGTACGCCGCGGTTCGAAGGAGTGGTCTCCGATGACGTACCTGGGCCGCGACGGCCCGACCGACCACGACGACCGGCTGACCGAGCGTCCGGTCACCGTGCCGGTGCACAGCGGCGCCGTCGCCGGCGTCGAGGCGCGTGAGGCGATCCACGCGGACCTCGCGGTTCCCCCGGACGCACGCGGGGTGGTCCTGTTCGCGCACGGCAGCGGCAGTAGCCGGCACAGCCCGCGCAACCGCTCGGTCGCCGCGGCGCTGCAGCGGCAGGGGTTCGCGACCCTGCTGACCGACCTGCTCACCGACGTCGAGGAGCGCGACGATGCCGTCACCGGCCGGCACCGCTTCGACATCGCGCTGCTGGCCGACCGCCTGAGGCTGGCCGGCCGGTGGCTCGCGACCGACCCGGCGACGGCGCACCTGCCGCTCGGCCTGTTCGGCGCCAGCACCGGTGCCGCGGCCGCGCTCGCCGTCGCCGCCCCCGACGACGAGCGCGTCGGCGCCGTCGTCTCCCGCGGCGGCCGCCCTGACCTCGCCGGCGACGCGCTGCCCGGAGTCCAGGCGCCGACCCTGCTCATCGTCGGCGGCCGCGACGAGCAGGTGCTGGGGCTCAACCGCGCGGCGCTGGCCCGGATGCGATGCGTCCGCGACCTGGCGGTCGTGCCGGGCGCGACGCACCTGTTCGAGGAGCCCGGCGCGCTGGCCGAGGTGGCCCGGCTGGCCGGCGACTGGTTCAGCGCCCACCTCGGCGCCGCCTGACCGGCCGGCGCCTGACGGACGCCGCCCCGGCTGGACGGCATGCGTCCCACCGGTGCTGGGTATGGCGCTGTCTACGAGCCGAAAAGGGGGATCGTCCATGGAGCTGCCGCCGCCGAGGGGCGAGTTGAGCCGGTGGCTGGTCCGGCATCTCATCCACGCCGCGCCGCCGACGCCGGCACCGCGACCTTCGGGCCCGCTCTCCACGGCGTGGTGCGACGACGACCTGCAGCTCGCGCTGTGGTGTTGCTACGAGCTGCACTACCGCGGCTTCGCGGACGTGCCGGCCGAGATGGAATGGGACGTCGACGTGCTCCGGTTCCGCGCCGACCTGGAACGGCATTGGACGGCGTGCCTGCGCCAGCTGTGTGCCGGCCGCGAGGTCGACCCCGCGCTCCCGGCGCCCCGGCTGCTGCGGCAGATCGTCGACGCCGACGATGCGCCGTCGCTGTCCCGCTACCTGCAGCGGCACGCGACCCGCGAGCAGTTCCGCGAGTTCGCGCGCAACCGGTCGATTTACCAGCTCAAGGAGGCCGATCCGCACACGTTCGGCATTCCGCGGCTGGACGGTGCCGCCAAAGCGGCCATGCTGGAGATCCAGGCCGACGAGTACGGCGGCGGCCGGCCGGAACGCATGCACGCCGAGCTGTTCCGGCGGACCATGCGCTGGCTGGGCCTGTCGGACGAGTACGGGTACTACGTGCCCCAGGTGCCGGCGGTCACGCTGGCGGTGTCGAACCTGATGTCTTTGTTCGGGTTGCACCGCCGCTGGCTCGCCGCGCTGCTGGGGCATCTCGCGGTGTTCGAAATGACGTCCACCGAGCCCAACCGGCGCTATGCGGCGGGCGTTCGCCGCCTCGGCGGGGACGACGACGCGGCCCGGTACTTCGACGAGCACGTCGAGGCCGACGCCGTCCACGAGCAGATCGCCGCTCACGACCTGTGCGGCAGCTACCTGCGCGCGCATCCGGACGCGGCCATCGACCTCGCCTTCGGCGCCACCGCGTGCCTCGTCGTCGACGGTCTGTTCGCGAAGACCCTGCTGGTGAGCTGGCAGGAGAGCAGCCGGCGCGCACCGATCGCCGCGGCTCGATGACCATCGAGCCGCCGGCCTATGTCCTGCCGCTGCGTTGGACGGCCGACGTCGATCGGCTGGCGGAGCTGACCGGCTACCTGGCCTGGCTGCGCACCCGTTGCCGGGTGGTGGTCGTCGACGGCTCGCCGCCGGAGCTCTTCGCGCGGCACCGTGCCGCCTGGGCCGGGCTGGTGACACATCTCCGGCCGGACGACGAGCTGCGCTGCCGCAACGGGAAGGTCCACGGGGTGCGGACCGGGCTGCGGCGCGCCACCGGTGACGTCGTCGTCATCGCCGACGACGACGTCCGCTACGACGAGGCCTCGCTCGCGTCGGTGCTCCGGGAGCTGGATCGCGCGGACGTGGTGGTGCCGCAGAACGTCTTCGAGCCGCTGCCCTGGCACGCCCGCTGGGACAGCGCCCGGTCGCTGGTCAACCGGGCATTCGGCACCGACTACCCGGGGACCCTCGGGGTGCGCCGCCACCGGTACGACGCGGCCGGCGGCTACGACGGCGACGTGCTGTTCGAGAATCTCGAGCTGATCCGGACGATGCGGGCCGCCGGCGCCACGGTCCGGTTCGCGCGTGGTGTGTTCGTCCGACGCCGGCCGCCGACGGTGCGAACCTTCTGGTCGCAGCGGGTCCGCCAAGCCTTCGACAGCCTCGCCCAGCCGGGCCGGCTCGCCGCCGAGCTGGCGATCCTGCCGGCGGGCGTCGCCCTGGCGCGGCGCCGACAATGGCAGATGAGCGCGGCGGCGGTCGTCGCGGCGATCGCGATCGCCGAGGCCGGCCGGCGCCGGGACGGCGGCACCCGCGCGTACCCGGCGAGCGCCGCCTTGTGGGCGCCGGCGTGGGTGCTGGAGCGCGGGGTGTGCTCGTGGGTGGCGGTGGCCATGCGGGTGCTGGCCGGCGGCGTCTCCTACGCCGGCACGCGGCTGGCGGTGGCGGCGCACAGCCAGGCCATGCTCGACCGAGCTGTGCGGGACCGGGCCGCACAAGACCGAGCGGCGCTGGACGTGGCCGCGCTCACCCGGCGGTCCGGTTGGCCCGGCGCGCCGACGTGGACGCCCGGAAGCCCGCCGCGACGTGGCTCCCGTCGCAGAACGGCTTGATGGCCGACCTGCCGCACCGGCACAGCGCCACCGTCGCCCGGCGGGCGTCGATGACGTCGCCGTCCTGGGTCTGGATCTCGAACGCGCCGCGGACCAGCAACGGCCCGTCGTCGTAGGCGCGGATCACTGCCTTGTCGGTCATGTCCGGCAGGTACCCGTCAGGGCACCGGCCATGCCCGCGATCCACCCGCGGTCAGGGGGCCTGGGGCAGCTTCACCGTCCCGCGCCGGGGCGCGGCGGCGGACGGCGGGGGCACCACCGGGCCGATGTCGCCGTCAGGGGCCTCGTCGAGGTCGACGATGACGGGCGCGTGGTCACTCGGACCGGTGCCCTTGCGGGCGTGCCGGTCGACCCAGGCGGCCTGGACCCGCTCGGCCACCGGGCCGTCGGCGAGCACGAGGTCGATGCGCATGCCGAGATCCTTGTGAAACATGCCGGCCCGGTAGTCCCAGTAGGTGAAGACGCGGTCGCTGGGCCAGCGGTCGCGCACGACGTCGTGGAGGCCGGCGGACTGCAGCTCGGCCAGGGCGGCCCGCTCCGGCTCGGTGACGTGGGTCTGGCCGATGTAGGCGTCAGGGTCGAAGACGTCGGCATCGGCGGGCGCGATGTTCATGTCGCCGCAGACCATGACGGACTGCGGCCCGGCCCGCACCTGCGCGCGCAGCGCCGCCAGCCAGGCCAGCTTGTAGTTGTAGTGCTCGGAGCCGGGCACGCGGCCGTTGGGCACGTAGACCGAGTGCACCCGCACTCCCCCGCACGTCGCGGAGACCGCCCGCGCCTCCGGCTCGGGAAAGCCCGGACCGCCGGGCAGCCCGCGAACGACGTCGTCGAGACCCACCCGGGACAGTATGGCCACGCCGTTCCAGCGCGCCTCACCGTGTGCGGCGATCTCGTAGCCACGCTGCTCCAGCTCGACACCGAGCAGCTCGGCGAGCAGCTCGTCGGCGAGCTTGGTCTCCTGCAGACAGACGACGTCGGGGCGGCGCTGGTCCAGCCACGGCAGCAGCCGCGGCATGCGTTGTTTGATCGAGTTGACGTTCCACGTGGCGACCCTCACCGCACCTACCGTAGCCCCGCCCACCGACAACGAGGCGCCGCCCTCCACCCGCGCTGAGGCCGCGTCGCCTCTCCCGCGGCGTTCCGCTGCCTGACCTGCGGGATTTTACTGCCCGTCACGGCATCGATCAAGACTGTTCATGATCCACGGATTCGGTTACATTCCGAGAGCCGGTGGTGCTGCACAGTTCGATCGGGAGAATGAGGCCGCCCATGGAGCGCACGGGATCTCTCCAGCACATCGTGACGTTCTGCGGCAACTGCGACTGCGGTTGCCCGGAGCTGTTCCTCAACCACAACGCGCCACCCGAACGTCGCGTCGTCATCACCGACGACTTCGGCCAGCGCATCCAGATGAGCCTGGCCCAGCTGCGGGTGATCGTCGAGTCGGCCAAGGACGGCACCCTCGACGACGTGCTGCAACCGGCGAACGCCTGACCAACCCCAGGTCCCGCCGTCACCAGATGGCAGGTGGGCGGGACCTCCGCGCTCAGCAGGCATGCGTCCCCGGTGAAGCGGGAGCACACGTCCTCACCGTCGTGCTGCCCTGCGGGGCTCGGGCACGCTCGACGTGATCGAAATGATCACGTTCAGCAGGATTACCCGAGCCTCACCATGATTGCGAGCATGGTGCGACACGAGATCTCGTGCTGAACGTGATCATTTCGAGGCGACGCGCACCCACGGAAGCAGCAAAAGAGCCTCATGTGGCCGTCGGCATCAGTGGTAGGCGGGCGCGACCTTGCCGACGGCGTCGCCGATGCGGTGCACCCGCATGGCGTTGGTGGAGCCGGGGATCCCCGGCGGCGAGCCGGCCACGATGATCACGAGGTCGCCGCGCCGGCACCGCTCCTGCTCCAGCAGCATCCGATCGACCTGCTTGACCATCTCGTCGGTGTGGTCGACGTGCTCGGCGGTGAACGCCTCGATGCCCCACGACAGCGCCAGCTGGTGCCGGGTGGCGGTCAGCGGGCTGAACGCCAGCAGCGGGATGCCGGGACGCAGCCGGGCCATCCGGCGCGCGGAGTCGCCGCTCTGGGTGAACGCGACCAGGTACTTCGCGCCGAGCAGGTTGCCGGTCTCGACCGCGGCCTTGGTGATGGCGCCGCCCTTGGTGCGCGGCTGGGTGCCCAGCGGCGGGATGCGCTCCAGGCCGTGGTCCTCGACCGCCTCGACGATGCGGGCCATCGTCGTGACCGTCTCGATCGGGTACGCCCCGACGCTGGTCTCGCCGGACAGCATGACCGCGTCGGCGCCGTCGAGCACCGCGTTGGCGACGTCGGAGGTCTCCGCACGGGTGGGCCGCGGATTGGTGATCATCGAGTCGAGCATCTGGGTGGCGACGATGACCGGCTTGGCCCGGCGCCGGCACAGCTCGACGGCGCGCTTCTGCACCAGCGGGACGTCCCACAGCGGCAGCTCGACCCCGAGGTCGCCGCGGGCGACCATGACACCGTCGAACGCGTCGACGATCTCGGCGAGGTTCTCCACCGCCTGCGGCTTCTCGACCTTCGCGATGACCGGCAGCCGCACGCCCTCCTCGGCCATGATGCGGTGCACGTCCTCGACGTCGGAGGCCGAGCGGACGAACGACAGCGCGATCATGTCCGCGCCGACGCGCAGACCCCAGCGCAGGTCGTCGACGTCCTTCTCCGACATCGCCGGAACGCTGACCGCGGTGCCAGGCAGGTTGAGGCCCTTGTGGTTGGAGACCCGCCCGCCGATGGCGACCGTGGTCACGACGTCGGTCTCGGTGACCTCGGTGACGTCCAACGACAGCCTGCCGTCGTCGACCAGCACGGTGTCGCCGGCCTTCACGTCGTGCGTCAAGCCCTTGTAGGTGGTGGAGGCACGCTCGGCGGTGCCATCGACGTCATCGACGGTGATGACGAACGTCTGGCCGTCCTCGAGCTCGACCGAACCCTCGGCGAACGTGCCCAGGCGGATCTTGGGACCCTGGAGGTCGACAAGCACACCGACGTTGCGCTCGGCCTCGGTGGCGGCCTTGCGCACGCGGAGATATCGCTCCTCGTGCTCGGCGTGGGTGCCATGACTGAGGTTGAACCGAGCGACGTCCATGCCGACGTCTATCAGCTCCCGCAGCCGCTCCGGGGAGTCGGTCGCTGGACCAAGGGTGCAAACTATCTTCGCTCTACGCACGTCCGCCAACACTATCTCTCTGGACCGTCACACCGCGAGCGGACGGTCGGTGGGCGAGACCGGAGCCGGCAGGCGATCGACGCCGGTGAGCTTGCGGTCCACCGCGGCTGCGGCGGACCGGCCCTCCGCGATCGCCCACACGATCAGCGACTGACCGCGTCCGGCGTCGCCGGCGACGAACACCCCCGGCACCGTGGTCTCGTAGGAATCGTCACGCACGATGTTCCCACGCTCGTCCAGTTCGACACCCAGCTGCTCGATCAGCGGCGAACGCTCGGGGCCGACGAAGCCCATGGCCAGCAGCACCAGGTCGGCGGGCAGCTCGCGCTCGGTGCCGGGCACCGGCTCGAAGCCCTTCTCCCCGCGCCGCACCTCGACCAGCCGCAGCGCCGTCACGTGCCCGTCGACACCGGCGAACTCCTGCGTGGAGACCGCGTAGACCCGGTCGCCGCCCTCCTCGTGGGCGCTGGACGTGCGCAACATCAGCGGCCAGGTCGGCCACGGCGTCGACGGGTGCCGGGTGCCGGGCGGCTCGGGCATGATCTCCAGTTGGGTGACCGACGCGGCACCCTGCCGGTGCGCGGTGCCCAGGCAGTCGGCCCCGGTGTCGCCCCCGCCGATGATGACGACGTGCTTGCCGGCGGCGGTGATCTGGCCGGGCACCGTCTCACCGAGTGCGCTGCGGTTGGCCTGCGGCAGGTATTCCATGGCCTGGTGGACGCCGTCGAGCTCGCGACCGGGGATCGGCAGGTCGCGCCACGCCGTCGCACCTACCGCCAGCACGACCGCGTCGTAGCGCGACCGCAGCTCCTGGCCGGTGACGGCGCCGCCCACGTCGACCCCGGTGCGGATGATGGTGCCCTCCGCACGCATCTGGTCCAGCCGGCGGTCCAGGTGCCGCTTCTCCATCTTGAACTCGGGGATGCCGTAGCGCAGCAGCCCGCCGGCGCGGTCGGCCCGCTCATAGACGGCGACGGTGTGCCCGGCGCGGGTGAGCTGCTGGGCGACCGCGAGTCCGGCGGGCCCGGAACCGATCACGGCCACGGTCCGGTCGGTCAGGCGCTCCGGCGGCGACGGCACCACCCAGCCCTCGTCGACCGCCTTGTCGATGATGGCGACCTCGACGTTCTTGATGGTGACGGCGTCGTCGGCGATCGCGACGACGCACGCGGCCTCGCACGGCGCCGGGCACAGCCGCCCGGTGAACTCCGGGAAGTTGTTCGTCGCGTGCAGCCGCTCCGCCGCCACCTTCCAGTCGTCCCGCCACACCAGGTCGTTCCACTCCGGGATGAGATTGCCCAACGGGCAGCCCTGGTGGCAGAACGGGATGCCGCAGTCCATGCAGCGACCGGCCTGCTCGGTGATGATCGGCAGCAAGGTACGCCCGATGCCGGGCTCGGGGTAGACCTCGTTCCAGTCCTTGAGCCGCACGTCGACCGGCCGCGCCTTCGCGACCTGACGCGGGGTCTTCAGGAAACCTCGTGGGTCAGCCATTCGCCGCCTCCATGATCGCGACGTCGACATCGCGTCCATCGCGCTCGGCGGCGGCCTTGGCGGCGAGCACTCGCTTGTAGTCCTTGGGCATGACGAGGGTGAACCGGGCCTGGGCGACGGCCCAGTCGGCCAGCAGTGCCTCGGCGACGGCCGAGCCGGTCTCGTCGCGATGCTTCTCCACGATCTCGCGCAGCCGCCGCAGCTGGTCGGCGTCGGGCGTCTCTAGGTCGACCATCTCCGGGTTCACCAGGCTGGTGTCGAGGTCGAGCACGTAGGCGTTGCCGCCGGACATGCCCGCCGCGATGTTGCGGCCGGTGCGGCCGAGGATGACCGCGACACCGCCGGTCATGTACTCACAGGCGTGGTCGCCCACCCCCTCGACGACGGCCGTGACGCCGGAGTTGCGCACGCAGAAACGTTCCCCGACGACGCCGCGGATGAACAGCTCGCCGCCGGTGGCGCCGTAGGCTGCGACGTTGCCGGCGATGATGTTCTCCTCGGCGGTGAACCGGGCCGCGCGGTCGGGCCGGATGACGACCCGGCCGCCGGACAGCCCCTTGGCCAGGTAGTCGTTGACGTCGCCCTCCAGGCGCAGCGTCACCCCGGCCGGCAGGAACGCGCCGAACGACTGCCCGGCCGAGCCGACCAGCGTCACGTCGATGGTGCCGTCGGGCAGGCCGGTGCCACCGGTGCGCTTGGTGACCTCGTGGCCGAGCATGGTGCCCACGGTGCGGTTGACGTTGCGAACCTCCAGCTGCACCCGGACCGGGTCGCCGCTCTCCAGCGCGTCGGTGGCCAGCGCGATGAGCTGGTTGTCCAGCGCCTTCTCCAGGCCGTGGTCCTGGCTGACCACCTGCCGGCGGGCGGCGTCGTCGGGTAGCCGCGGCACGTGCAGGATCGGCGACAGGTCGAGCCCGGCGGCCTTCCAGTGGTCGACCGCCGCGGTGGTGTCGAGCATCTCCGCGTGGCCGATGGCCTCGTCGAGACTCCGGAAGCCCAGCTGCGCCAGGTACTCGCGCACCTCCTCGGCGATGTACTCGAAGAAGTTGACCACGAACTCCGGCCGCCCGGTGAACTTCTTGCGCAGCTCCGGGTTCTGGGTGGCGACGCCGACCGGGCAGGTGTCGAGGTGGCAGACCCGCATCATGATGCAGCCGGACACCACCAGCGGCGCCGTCGCGAACCCGTACTCCTCGGCACCCAGCAGCGCGGCGACCACGACGTCGCGGCCGGTCTTCAGCTGGCCGTCGGTCTGCACGACGATGCGGTCGCGCAACCCGTTGAGCAGCAGCGTCTGCTGAGTCTCGGCCAGCCCCAGCTCCCACGGGCCGCCGGCGTGCTTGAGGCTGGTCAGCGGCGCCGCGCCGGTGCCGCCGTCGTGCCCGGAGATCAGCACGACGTCCGCGTGCGCCTTCGACACGCCCGCGGCGACCGTGCCGACGCCGACCTCGGCCACCAGCTTCACGTGGATGCGCGCGGCCGGGTTGGCGTTCTTGAGGTCGTGGATGAGCTGCTTGAGGTCCTCGATGGAGTAGATGTCGTGGTGCGGCGGCGGCGAGATGAGCCCGACGCCTGGGGTGGAGTGCCGGGTGCGCGCCACCCACGGGTACACCTTGTGTCCCGGCAGCTGGCCGCCCTCGCCCGGCTTCGCGCCCTGCGCCATCTTGATCTGGATGTCGTCGGCGTTGGTCAGGTAGTCCGACGTGACGCCGAACCGGCCGCTGGCCACCTGCTTGATGGCGCTGCGCCGCTCCGGGTCGTGCAGCCGGTCGGTGTCCTCGCCGCCCTCACCGGTGTTCGACTTCGCGCCGAGCCGGTTCATGGCGATGGCGAGGGTCTCGTGCGCCTCCTTGCTGATGGACCCGTACGACATGGCGCCGGTGGAGAACCTGCGCACGATGCTCTCGACCGGCTCGACCTCGTCGATCGGCACCGCTGGGCGCTTTCCCGCCTTGAACGTGAACAGTCCGCGCAGAGTCATCAGCCGCCGGGACTGCTCGTCGACGCCCTGCGTGTACTGCTTGAACACGTCGTAGCGGCCGGCCCGGGTGGAGTGCTGCAGCCGGAAGACGGTCTCGGGGTCGAACAGGTGCGGCTCGCCCTCACGCCGCCACTGGTACTCACCGCCGATCTCCAGCCGCCGGTGCCGGGTGGCGGTGCCACCGCGCGGGTAGGCCTGCGCGTGCCGCCGGCGCACCTCCTCGGCGACGACGTCGAGGCCGACGCCGCCAAGGCGGGAGGTGGTGCCGGTGAAGTACCGGTCGACGACCTCGGACGACAGTCCCAGCGCCTCGAAGATCTGCGCGCCCGTGTACGAGGCCACCGTCGACACACCCATCTTGCTCATGACCTTGAGCACGCCCTTGCCCAGGGCCTTGATGAGGTTGGCGACGGCGTTCTCCGGCGTCACGCCCGGCAGCAGCGTGTCCTGCCGGACCAGGTCCTCGACGCTCTCCATGGCCAGGTACGGGTTGACCGCTCCGGCGCCGTAGCCGATGAGCAGCGCCACGTGGTGCACCTCGCGCACGTCGCCGGCCTCGACCACCAGGCCGACCTTGGTGCGGCTCTTCTCGCGGATCAGGTGGTGGTGCACCGCGGAGGTGAGCAGGAGTGACGGGATCGGCGCGAGCGTGGTGTCGGAGTGCCGGTCCGACAGCACGACGATGCGTGCCCCGGACTCGATGGCCTTGGACACCTCGACGCAGATCTCGTCCAGGCGCCGGGACAGCCCGGCCGCTCCGGCCGCGACGTCGAACAGCCCGCGCACCACATGGGTCGCGTAGCCGGGCAGGTCGCCGTCGCGGTTGATGTGGATGATCTTGGCGAGCTGGTCGTTGTCGATGACCGGGAACGGCAGCACCAGCTGCCGGCACGACGCCGGACCGGGGTCGAGCAGGTTGCCCTCCGGGCCGATGGTGCCGGCCAGCGACGTCACCAACTCCTCGCGGATGGCGTCCAGCGGCGGGTTCGTCACCTGCGCGAACAGCTGCGAGAAGTAGTCGAACAGCAGCCGTGGCCGCGACGAGAGTGCCGCGATGGGCGTGTCGGTGCCCATGGACCCGATCGGTTCCGCGCCCATCTTGGCCATCGGCGCGAGCAGCAGCCGTAGCTCCTCCTCGGTGTAGCCGAACGTCTGCTGCCGCCTCGTGACGCTGGCGTGGGTGTGCACGACGTGCTCGCGCTCGGGCAGCTCGTCGAGCCGGATCAGCCCGGCGTGCAGCCACTCGCCGTAGGGTTGCTCCGCGGCGAGGCTGTCCATGACCTCGTCGTCGTCCATGACCCGATGCCCGGCGACGTCGACCAGGAACATCCGGCCGGGCTCGAGGCGGCCCTTGCGCACGATGCGCTCGGGCTCGATGTCGAGGACGCCGGCCTCCGACGCGAGCACGACCAGGCCGTCGTCGGTGATCCAGTACCGGCCCGGGCGCAGGCCGTTGCGGTCCAGCACCGCGCCGACCAGGCTGCCGTCGGTGAAGACGACCGCGGCCGGGCCGTCCCAGGGCTCCATGATCGTGCTGTGGAACTCGAAGAAGTCGCGCCGGGCCGCCGAGATGCCCTGATGGTTCTCCCACGCCTCGGGGATCATCATGCGCACCGCGTGCGGCAGGCTCCGCCCGCCCAGGTGCAGCAGTTCGAGCACCTCGTCGAAGCTGGCGGAGTCGCTGCCGTCGGGCGCCACGATCGGGTACAGCCGGGCAAGGTCGGCGTCGATGACGTCGCTGGCCAGTTGCGACTCGCGGGCCCGCATCCAGTTGCGGTTGCCCATCACGGTGTTGATCTCGCCGTTGTGTGCGACGAAGCGGTACGGATGGGCCAGCGGCCAGCTCGGGAACGTGTTCGTCGAGAACCGCGAGTGGACGACGGCGATGGCGGTGGCCAGCCGCTGGTCGGACAGGTCGGGGAAGAACGGCTCCAGCTGGCCGGTCGTCAGCATGCCCTTGTAGACGATGGTGCGCGAGGACAGGCTCGGGAAGTACGCCTCCGTGGTCCGCTCCAGGCGCTTGCGCAGCGCGAACGCCATGCGGTCCAGAGCGATGCCGGCCGCGTCGCGGTGCTCCGCGGCGTCGGCGACGAAGAGCTGGCGGATGCGCGGCAGGGTGGAGCGTGCCGTCGCGCCCAGCAGCCCGGGAGTGGTGGGCACCTCGCGCCAGCCCAGGACCGTCAGGCCCTCCTCGGCCGCGATGCGCTCAGTCGCCGCGGCGATCTCGGCGGCCTGATCGTCGTCGTCGGGGACGAGGACCAGGCCGGTGGCGTAGTGACCGGGCTCGGGCAGCTCGAAGCCGGCGACCGCGCGATAGAACGCGTCGGGCACTTGCAGCAGGATGCCGGCGCCATCGCCGGAGTCCGGCTCGGCGCCCGAGGCGCCGCGGTGATCGAGATTGCTCAGAGCGGTCAACCCGTGGTCGACGATCGCGCGGCTCGGCACGCCGTCGAGCGTCGCCACGAAGGCGACACCACAGGCGTCGTGTTCGAACCGCGGGTCGTACAGGCCCTCGGGGTCAGGCATGAGGCGCATGGCACTCCCGTCGTCGAGACTGGCGGCGGGGCAGGGACGGCGATGGCCCGTGCTTCGAGTTTCGTGGAGATTACAACACTTCGAGCGCTGTGTGTTGTCGCGTCTCTCCATGATAAGTGCGGCCGGGCCGACGGTGTAGCGCGCGGAAACGTCGTTGATCACCGGTTTCTTCGCCGCCGGCGGGCGCTGGCCGTAGATCGTGAGGCTTGCGGACTGTCGGGCCGTCACACATACGTTGACATCCACGCATCATGCGACGCTTGTAACTTGTTGGCAACGTTGCGGCCTTGATCATCAACGGTTGCCGACGTCATAGCGTCGCCACCGGTTGATGATCAAGGCGTGGAGCCTTGTAGGCGGCCCGGCGGGGCTCACTCAGTCCGCGACGTCGGTCGGGGCGGTCTCGTTCGCGGGAGCCTTCTTCGCCGCCGTCTTCTTCGCCGCGGTGGTCTCCGTCGCCGTCGCCTTCGTCGTGGCGCTCGTCTTCTTCGTCGCAGTCGCCTTCTTCGTCGCCGTCGCCTTCTTCGTCGCCGTCGCCTTCTTCGCGGTGGTCTTCTTCGCCGCCGACCTTTTCGCCGGACTCTTCGGGTCCGAGCTCGCGGCGGACGCGGTGGCAGCGACGGTGGTCGCGGAGGCCGAAGCCGGGACGACCTTCTTCGCGGCGGACTTCTTCGCCGGTGCGGCCGAATCGGCGGCGGTGTCGATGGCGCCGGCCGACTCCATGAGGGTCGGTTGCTCCGCCGGCGCGGGCGTGTCAGCCGGTGCTGTCTTCTTCGCCGCTGCTGTCTTCTTCGCCGCTGCCGTCTTCTTGGTCGCGGCGGTCTTCTTGGTCGCGGCGGTCTTCTTCGCCGTGCTCGTCGCCCGCGGTCCGGCCTCGCCGCTCGCCCCGTCGGTCGCCGGCTTCGCGCCGTCGTCCGACTCGGTCTTCACCTCGGCGTTCGCCTCGGGCTTCGCGCCGCCGTCCGCCGTCGCCTCCGCGTCGCCGTCCGCCGTCGCCTCGGCGTCACCGTCGGGCTTCGGCTTCGGCGCACCGGCCGGCTCGCCACCACCGTCGCCGTCGTCATCGTCGTCGGGGAGGCTGAAGGGCGCCGCGTCGTCGTCGGAGTCGCCGGCCTTGGATTTGGCCTTGTCGGCGTCGGAGGAGTCGGCGAACGGATCCTCCTGGTCGTAGAAGCCGCGCAATGCCTCCGGGTCCTCACGGCCCGGGTGCATGCGCAGCGACCAGAAGAAGTAGGCGACGGCAGCCAGGAAGATCACGCCGGAGACCCACAGGTTGATGCGGACCCCGAGGAACTCGTTGGCGAGGTCGATGCGCAGGTACTCCCAGAAGCCGCGACCCAGGGTGTAGCCGGCGACATACAGCGCGAACAGCCGCCCGTGGCCGATCCGGTAACGCCTGTCGATCCACAGCAGCACGAGCGCGACCCCCAGCGCCCACAGCGACTCGTAGAGGAACGTCGGGTGGAAGGTCTCGGCGTCCGCGTAGCCGTCGGGCCGGAAGCCCGAGTCGATCTCCAGGCCCCAGGGCAGGTCGGTCGGCCGGCCGAAGAGCTCCTGGTTGAACCAGTTGCCCCACCGGCCCACGGCCTGGGCGATCGCGATGCCCGGCGCGAGAGCGTCCGCCATCGCCGCGAACGGGACGCCGCGGCGGCGGCAGGCGATCCAGACACCCAGCCCGCCCATCGCGATGGCGCCCCAGATGCCCAGGCCGCCCTCCCAGATGCGCAGCGCCTGCCACGGGTCCTGGCCCTCGCGGAAGTACAGCTGGTTGTCGGTGATGACGTGGTACAGCCGGCCACCGACGATGCCGAACGGCACCGCCCAGACGGCGACGTCGGCGACGACGCCGGGCTCGCCGCCGCGGGCCAGCCAGCGCCGGTTACCCAGCCAGATCGCGAGCACGATGCCGGCCATGATGCACAGGGCATACGCCCGCAGCTCGAAGCCGCCGATGCTCCAGGAGCCGTCAGCGGGGCTCGGAATGGACGCGGGCAACACGGCCGGAGTCGTGATCACAGGCGAACCGTACCGGATGGGGCGAACCGGCGGGCCATGGGTCAGCCCCTGCCCTACTCCGTCGCACCGGGTGTGGGCGTGGGGGTCGGCGTCGTCGTCCCGGTCGGCGCCGGCGTGGCGATGCTGCCGCCGGCCGCCGCGGTGTCGACCGCCGCCTGGATGCCCTCGGGCGTCCATGCGGTGGAGTCCAGCAGCTCGCCGTTGACGAACACCGTCGGGGTGGCGGTCACCTCGAACTCGCGGGCCTCGGACTCCGCCGCGCTGGCCCAGTCCTCGTAGGTGTCGTCGTTCACGCACGACTCGTAGTCGCCGCCGATGCTGGTCTGCTCGCCGAGATCGACCAGTGAACCGGTGGACCACTGGGTGCCCTGGGAGGCGAACGCCGCGTTCACGAACTCCGAGGCCATGTCCTCGTCGGCCGCGCAGGCGAAGGCGTTGTTGGCCCGGCTGGAGTAGACGCCACCGGTGAACGTGAGCGGGTGGTACACGATGTTGGCCTGGCCGGAGGAGACCAGCTCGTCGATCAGGGTGCCGTTGGCGGCCTCGAACTCCGCACAGTGGGGGCAGAGGAAGTCCATCCAGTAGTCGATCGTGACGGGCGCGTCCGGCTGGCCGACGAGGATGCCGGCGCCGTCGCCCTCGACGGCCAGACCGTTGCCGGTTCCGCTGGCGGCCGGCACGGCGACCGGACCGTCGTCCCCGCCGCGGCTGGCCGCGACCGCGACCGCGATGATGGCGACAGCGGCCACGATGGCCACCGCGACGCCGTAGCGCATCATCCGCTCACGACGGCGTTCCTGGCGGGCCTGCTCCTCGCGCATCGCCTTGATGCGTTCGCGCGCCTCGGCCTTCTTGCTGCTCATCGGTGGGCTTCCTTCGGGACGGGTCGGATCACGGAATGGGACGACAGTAGAACTTCATTGCCCCCGGCATGAGTTCCGGAGTTTACTGCGGCGAGCCCGCCGCGGCGGCATCAACGGCGGCACGGAACTCCTCGGCGCTCAGGTCGACCGGGTTGCCCTCCAGCTCCTCGCCGTTGATCAGGACGGTGGGCGTGGCCTCGTGGCCGGCGTCGCGGAAGGCTTCGCGGACCCGAGAGCCCCAGTCGGCGTACGTGCCGTCGCGCACGCACGACTCGAACTCGGGGTCGTCCAGGCCGATGGCGGCTCCGGCCTCGACGAGGTCGTCGTCGGTGTAGCCGCCGGACCGCTCCGGCGGCTGGTTCTCGAACAGCTCCGTAAGGTACTCGACCGGCCGGCCGGCGTCGATGGCGCAGCCGAAGGCGTTGGAGGCGCGGTCGGACTCCTCGCCGAGGAACGCCGCCGGGTGGTAGGCCACCCGCGCGGTGCCGTCGGCCACCACGTCCTCCAGGACCGGCCCGCTCTCCGCCTCGAACTGCCCGCAGAACGGGCACTGGAAGTCGAACCAGTAGTCGATGGTGATCGGCGCGGACTCCTCACCCACGACGATGCCGGACGCGGTGGCACCGGTCGGGATCGCCCCGGTGCCCTCCGGCCCGTCGTCGCGCACCAGGAACAGCACCAGCACGACGGCGGCCACCAGCACCGCGGCGGAGACGCCGAACCGCAGGAGGCGTTCGCGGCGGCGTTCGAGCCGGGCCCGCTCCTCCGCCTCGGCCCGCAGCCGCGCGGCACGCTGTCGCGCCTGCTCCTTCTTGCTCGCCATCAGTGCCCGCCCGTCACCACGTACTCAACGACTGCTCACCGCGTGCTCACCGGCGGCGCACTCCCCCGGCCAGCTCGCCGGCCAGCTCGGCCACCGACGCGGCCCCGGCCGGCTCGTCCGGTGCCTCGAGCATGCGCCGCACGAACGCGGACCCGACGACGACGCCGTCGGCGAACGCGGCGATCTCGGCGGCCTGGCCGGCGTCGGACACCCCCAGCCCGACGGCGACCGGCAGCTCGGTGGTGGCCCGGGTCCGCGACACGAGCACCGAGGCGGCGTCACTGACCTGGTCGCGGGTGCCGGTGACGCCCATGACGGAGGTGGCGTAGACGAAGCCGCGGCAGGACGCCGTCGTCATGGCGATGCGCTCGTCGGTGGAGGACGGCGCCACCAGGAAGACGGTGTCGAGGCCGTGCTCGCGGGCGGCCGGGAGCCACGCGTCGTCGGCGTCCGGGGTGAGGTCGGGGGTGATCACGCCGGAGCCGCCGGCCGCAGCGAGGTCGCGGGCGAACGCCGCCGCGCCGTAGCGGCCCAGCGGGTTCCAGTACGACATGACCACGGCCGGCGCGCCGGTGGCGGCGACCGCCTCGACCACCCGCAGCACGTCCGTCGTCGTCGTTCCCGCACGCAGCGCGCCGTCGACGGCGCGCTGGATGACCGGCCCGTCGATCAGCGGGTCGCTGTAGGGCAGCCCGACCTCGACGACGTCGACGCCGGCTTGCACCATGGCCCGCAGCGCCGTGATGGACCCGTCGACGCTTGGGTAGCCGGCCGGCAGGTACCCGACCAGGGCGGCCCGGCCCTCGGCGCGCGCCTTCTCGAAGGCGACCGACGTCGTCATGCGCGGACCTCCCCGGACTCATCCATGATGCCGAACCACTTGGCGGCGGTGTCGACGTCCTTGTCGCCGCGGCCGGAGAGATTCACCAGGATGACGGCGCCAGGTCCGTGCTGCTTTCCCAGCCGCTCGCCGAGGCGCCGGGCACCGGCCAGGGCGTGCGAGCTCTCGATGGCGGGGATGATCCCCTCGGTCCGGCACAGCACCCGGAACGCCTCCATGGCCTCGGCGTCGTCGACCGGCTCGTAGGCGGCCCGGCCGGTGTCCTTGAGCCACGAGTGCTCCGGCCCGACACCCGGGTAGTCCAGCCCGGCGGAGATGGAGTGCGACTCGATGGTCTGACCCATCTCGTCCTGCAGCAGGTACGACCGGGCGCCGTGCAGGACACCCGGGCTGCCGGCGGTGATGGTGGCCGCGTGCCGGCCGGTCGCGACGCCGTCGCCGCCGGCCTCGAAGCCGTACAGGGCGACGTCGGCGTCGTCCAGGAACGCGTGGAAGATGCCGATGGCGTTGGAGCCGCCGCCGACGCAGGCGGCGACCGCGTCGGGCAGCCGGCCGGTCAGGTCGAGGACCTGCTGGCGGGCCTCGACGCCGATGATGCGCTGCAGGTCGCGCACGAGCGTCGGGAACGGGTGCGGCCCGGCGACCGTGCCGAACACGTAGTTGGTGGTCTCGACGTTGGTGACCCAGTCGCGCAGCGCCTCGTTGATGGCGTCCTTGAGGGTGCGCGAGCCGGTGCTCACCGGGATCACGGTGGCGCCGAGCAGCCGCATCCGGGCGACGTTGAGCGCCTGCCGGCGGGTGTCCTCCTCGCCCATGTAGATCACGCACTCCAGGCCCATCAGCGCCGCGGCGGTCGCGGTGGCCACGCCGTGTTGGCCGGCCCCGGTCTCGGCGATGACCCGCTGCTTGCCGATGCGCTTGGTCAGCAGTGCCTGGCCCAGCACGTTGTTGATCTTGTGGGACCCGGTGTGGTTGAGGTCCTCGCGCTTGAGCAGGATGCGCGCGCCGTGCGCGGCCTCGGCACCGAACCGGGCCGCCTCGGTCAGCGGCGTCGGGCGGCCGCTGTAGGTGGTGAGCAGGTGGTCGAGCTCAGCGGTGAAGCTCGGGTCCTGCGCGGCCGCGGCGTACTCGCGGTCCAGCTCGTCCAGCGCCGCGACCAGGGCCTCGGGGACGTACCGGCCCCCGTACGGTCCGAATCGGCCGGGACGATCGGCGGCCAGGACGTGCCCGCCGCCGGGTGTGGTGTCCACCCGAGAAGCTCCTCGATGTCTTGCAGAGATGGCTGACGTGACGGATGCGCCGATGCGCCGTCACCGCGACGGTATCGCAGCCGGTCGCCGGCACAGGAATCGCTCCCGGTTTTGCCGTATGGGTTGACGGTCCGTCAGCACCGTCGTCAAGTTCCCCCGCGTCCCGAAGTTACCCTCACCCCTCTCGGTGTCGAGGTCGTGCGAGATCGCGGCCGCCGACACCCTTGATCATCAACGATCGTGGGCGCTATCACACCCACGATCGTTGATGATCATGGTTACAGCGGGGTCAGTTCTGGCGGCTGCCGCGGTTGAGGGCGGGGTGGGCGCCGGCGGCGACGAGGTCGGCGACCGCGGCGCGCGGGTCCTTGCCCGTCACCAGCGTCTCGCCGACGAGGACGGCCTCGGCGCCGGCCCGGGCGAGGTCGATGACGTCGCGGGGCGCCTTGACGCCGGACTCGGCGATCTTGACGACGCCGTCGGGCACCACCGGGGCCAGCCGCTCGAACGTCGAGGTGTCGACGTCGAGGGTCTTGAGGTTGCGGGCGTTGATGCCGATGAGCTTGGCGCCGGCGTCGGCCGCGCGCCGGACCTCGTCGGCGGTATGCGCCTCGACCAGAGGGGTCAGGCCGATGGACTCGGCCCGCTCGACCAGGCTGACCAGCGCGATCTGCTCCAGCGCGGCGACGATGAGCAGCGCCAGGTCCGCCCCGTACGCCCGCGCCTCCCACAGCTGGTAGCTGGTGACGATGAAATCCTTGCGCAGGACGGGGGCGTCGACGGCGGCCCGCACGGCCCGCAGGTCGTCGAGCGTGCCGCCGAAACGACGCTGCTCGGTGAGGACGCTGATGGCCGCCGCACCGCCGGACTCGAAGTCGCCGGCCAGCGCGGCCGGGTCGGCGATCTCGGCCAGGGAACCCCGCGACGGGCTCGACCGTTTCACCTCTGCGATGACCGAGACACCGGGAGAACGGAGCAACGGCAGAGGGTCACGAGCCGGCGGCTGTTTGGCCGCCATCGCCTTCAGCTCGTCGAGCGGGACGCGTTCTTCCCTCTCGGCGAGGTCAGCGCGCACACCCTCGATGATCTCTTCGAGAACGCTCATCTCCGCCCCTCGCCGACGCCCTGCGGCCGGATCGGTCGACCCAGCCGCTCCAGAGTAGCCACGCGCCTTCGCGCGCATCGACGTGCCCCCGGTGTTGTCACCTGGACACGCTTCCCGTCACGTCTTCGCGGCCGGTTCCAGCCGGTAACCCACGCCGCGGACCGACCGGATGCGGACCGCGTCGCCGAGCTTGCTGCGCAGGGCAGCGATGTGCACGTCCACCGTGCGCGACCCCACCGGCACGGAGTAGCCCAGCGCCTCGCACATCAGCTCGTCACGGCTGCACACCCGGCCCGGCCGGTTCATCAGGTACGCCAACACCGCCGCCTCGAGCGGCGTGAACGCGACCTCGACGCCGGCGGGGGTGACCGCACGGCGGTTGGTCGGGTCGAGCGTCACCCCGGCCACGGACACCGAGGCCGGGCCGGCTACGGCCCGGTCCGTCCGAGTCCTGCCCGGGTGACCGGCCATGGCCTACCCGCTGGTCTCCTCGCCCGCGGTCGCGGTCGCGGCATCGGCGGAGCGCCGGTCGCGGCCGGCCTGCGGGTCGATCTGGCCCAGGCCCATCATCTGCATGATCTTGCCGACGATGCCGGCGACGACGATCAACCCCACCCCACCGATCCAGAACAGCGGCCAGTTCAGCAGGATGACCGCGATGGCGCCGACCACGAAGCCGGCGAGGATGAGGATGACCGTCGTCCAGGCGGCTGGCGTGTGGCCGTGTTCGTTGTGCGCCATGCTGCGTCGTCTCCTTGCGTCCGGTTGCTGCTACGGCTCATTGTGCCGGATCGGCGCCGCATCCACGTCGGCGCCATGAAGTCAGGTTGGGTCGTCGCCGCGGTCGAGAGCCTCCCAGGCCTCACGCCCGCCTTTCACCTCGCCGGACGTGGTGCGGCCGCGCGGCGTTCGCTCGTATTTGGCGCCCATGGACGGCCAGCGCGGGCCGCGCACCGCGATCAGCAGGCCCGCGGCGAGGACCAGCACGCCGGCCGCGGTCACCGCGAGCCCCCAGCCCGGCGTCGTCGACACCTCGCTGACCGGCCCGGACGACCCAGGGGCGTCGACGATCCACGACTCGATCCGGCCGTCGAGGTCCAGCACCGCCAGCAACGCCGACACCACGAGCGTCGCGCCCAGCAGCGCCACCACCGCGCCGACGATCCGCCGTCCGACCCGCCGCACCGCCGGCACCGCGACGACGGCGGCGATGGCCACCAGCGACACCGCCGGAGCGAAGGGCAGCAGGTCGCTGCCCGACACCGTCGTCGCCGTCACCGACAGCGACGACGGCTGCTGCGCGGACCCCCACGGCCGGGACGACGCGAGGAGCCCGAGGGCGCCGCCGGCCACCAGCAGCGCCAGCGCCAGCAGGTACTCGCGTCGGACGGCGTTCACGGCTCGGGCCGCACTGGCCGCATTGACTCGGCGACGGCGATGGCCCGCAGCGCCGCCGCGGCCTTGTTGCGCGACTCGGTCCACTCCGCCTCGGGGTCGGAGTCCGCGACGATACCGGCGCCTGCCTGCACGTACGCGGCCCCGTCGTGGATCAGGGCGGTGCGGATGGCGATGGCGACGTCGAGGTCGCCGGCGAAGTCGAGGTAGCCGACGACGCCGCCGTAGACACCGCGGCGGGTGGGCTCGAGATCGTCGATGATCTCCATGGCCCGGACCTTCGGCGCACCGGACAGTGTCCCGGCCGGGAAGCAGGCGGCCAGCACGTCCAGCGCCTCGCGGTCCGGTCGCAGCCGGCCGACCACGGTCGACTCGATGTGCATGACGTGGCTGTAGCGGCGCACGGTCATGAAGTCGACCACCTCGACGGTGCCGGGTGCGCACACCCGGCCGAGGTCGTTGCGGGACAGGTCGACGAGCATCAGGTGCTCGGCGCGCTCCTTGGGGTCGGCCAGCAGCTCCTCGGCCAGCGCGGCGTCGGCCTCCGGAGTGTCGCCGCGCCAGCGGGTGCCGGCGATGGGATGCGTCATGGCGCGGTCGCCGGTGACCTTGACCAGCGCCTCCGGGCTGGAGCCCACGACGGAGTACGCGCCGTCCTCGCCGCCGTCGGGCCCGGGCAGCCGGACGAGGTACATGTACGGGCTCGGGTTGTCGCGGCGCAGCACGCGATAGACGTCGAGCGGGTCGGCGTGGGTGGGCGTCTGGAAGCGCTGCGAGAGCACGATCTGGAACGCCTCGCCGGCCCGGATCTCCTCCTTGGCCCGCTCGACGGCGGCCAGGAAGTCCGGCTTCGCGGTGCGGCTCTCGTGCCGCGGCGGGGTCGCCGGGTCGTAGGACGCCACCGACGACGGCGTCGGCTGGGCCAGCTCCGCGGTCATGCGGTCCAGTCGCCGGACGGCGTCGGCCCAGGCCTCGTCGACCCGCTCGTCGCTGTCGTCCCAGTTGACGGCGTTGGCGACCAGCAGGATGGTGCCGTCGTCGTGGTCGAGGACCGCCACATCGGTGGCGAGCAGGAACGCGAGGTCCGGGAGCCGAAGGTCGTCGACGGTGCTCTCGGGTAGCCGCTCCAGCCGGCGGACCGCGTCGTAGGCGACGAAGCCGACCAGCCCGCCGGTCAGCGGCGGCAGGCCCGGCAGCCGCGGGCTGCGCAGCGCGGCGAGCGTGCCGCGCAGGGCCTCCCACGGGTCGCCGCCCGCGGGCAGGCCAACCGGCGGGGCACCGTGCCAGACGGCCTCGCCGTCGCGCTCGGACAGCACCGCGGCCGAGTGCGCGCCGACGAACGAGTACCGCGACCACACCCCGCCGTGCTCAGCCGACTCCAGCAGGAAGGTGCCGGGGCGGTCAGCGGCGAGCTTGCGGTACACCCCGACCGGGGTCTCGCCGTCGGCCAGCAGCCGGCGCACCACCGGGATGACCCGGCACTCCTTGGCCAGCACCCGGAACGCGTCGATACCTGGCTCCGCAGGCATTCGAGTCATGCCGGCGACCCCACGACGGCGTCGAGGCGCCCCGCGTCGAAGCAGGTGCGGGTGCCGGTGTGGCAGGCCGGGCCCTCCTGGTCGACCCGGACCAGCAGGGTGTCGCCGTCGCAGTCCAGGCGCACCTCGCGTACCCACTGCCGGTTGCCCGACGTCTCGCCCTTGACCCAGTGCCGCTGCCGGCTGCGGCTCCAGTACGTGGCACGGCCGGTGGTGAGGGTGCGGTGCAGCGCCTCGGCGTCCATCCAGGCCAGCATGAGCACCTCGCCGGTGTCATGCTGCTGGACGACGGCGGGCAGCAGGCCGTCCGCGGTGAGGGTGAGCCGCGCGGCTACGGTGGGGTCTAGACCGGGCATCCACCCATTGTCGCCGACGACGCCGGGCCGACGCGCCGGAGGCCCGCATCGGCGGTTCGCATCGTGGACAGGCGGGTGACCAACTAGGGTGCCGTGGTTGGGTACATCAGGGCTGACCCGCACAGACACGTGAGGTAAGGGAGCGGTTCTCGTGGCACGCACCATCCGCACCGCGGTGGCGACGTCTTTCGCCGGCGCCGCGGTCGTGCTGATGGGCGCCTGCTCCGAGGACGGCCCGCAGCGCGACGAGGCCGGCAACATCACCGAGTCCGCTGACGACGCCGACGTCTTCGAGGTCCGCGTCGGCGACTGCCTCGGCGACTTCGGCGACTCCGCCGAGGTCAGCGAGGTCGCGCTGGCCCCGTGCGACGACGAGCACGCCCAGCAGGCCTACGCCGTGTCCGAGCTGTCCGACGGCGACTTCCCCGGCGACGAGGCCTTTCGGGCCGAGGCCGACGAGGTCTGCGTGGCCGAGTTCGAGACGTTCGTCGGCGTCCCCTACGCGGAGTCCGAGCTGGACTACACCTGGCTGCAGCCGACCGAGGAGTCCTGGGAGCAGGGCGACCGCGAGCTCGTGTGCCTGGTGTACGACCCCGCCGGGCCGGTCACCGGTTCCCTCGAAGGAGCCGGGCGCTGATCCCCGTGTCCCATCCAGAGTTCCGCCATCCGTTCGCACCTGCCGGTGCTGGATGCGCGGTCGGTAAAGACACCGTGATCCACGCGGCCGGCACCATGCCGGTCGTCCGCGGTGTGGTTCATTTCTAAGGAGACAATGATCGTGAAGGTCACGATTCGCACGACCGTCGCGGCCCTGGCCGCCGTGGCCGCGCTCAGCCTGAGCGCATGTGGGGACGACTCCGACGACACCGCCGGCGACGACGCCACCGCAACGGAGACGTCCGGCAGCGAGGAGACCGGCGGCGGGACCGACGAGCCCACCGAGGAGCCCACCGAGGAGCCCACCGAGGAGCCCACCGAGGATGAACAGACGCCCGGAGGCGAGACGCAGGACGTGTTCGACGTCGGCCTCGGCGACTGCATCAGCAACTTCAACGCCGAGGAGCAGATCAGCGAGCTGAATGTGATCCCCTGCGAGGATGAGCACGACCAGGAGGTCTTCGCGGTCTACGAGGTCGCCGACGGCGACTTCCCCGGCTCGGAGGCGTTCCAGACGCAGGTCGAGTCCGACTGCGTCGCCGAGTTCGAGACGTTCGTCGGGATGCCGTACGCCGACTCGGTCCTGGACATCCAGTGGCTGGAGCCGACCGAGGAGTCGTGGGCGCAGGGCGACCGCGAGCTGGTCTGCACCATCTACGACCCGGCCGGCCCGGTGACCGGCACCCTCGAGGGCGCCGGCCGCTGACCCGTCGCCTGACCGCATGACCTTCGGCGGTCGGCCCGCCATCGCGTGGCCGACCGCCGAAGATCGTGGCGCGGCAGGGCCTCAGCGGGACTGGCTGATCCAGGCCGCGTGCAGGCCGGCGTAGACGCCGCCCTTCTGCACCAGCTCGGCGTGCGGGCCGGCCTCCACGAGCCGGCCCTTGTCGAACACGAACACCTCGTCGGCGGCCTCGGCCGTGGACAGCCGGTGCGCGATGGTCACCGACGTGCGCCCGCGCGAGATGCCCTCCAGCGCTCGCGCCAGCCGCACCTCCGTCGCCGGGTCCACGGCGCTGGTGGCCTCGTCCAGCACCAGCAGGTCCGGGTCGGCCAGGTACGCCCGGGCCAGCGCCACCAGCTGCCGCTCCCCCGCCGACAGCGACTCGCCCCGCTGCCCGACCGGCGTGTCCAGCCCGGCCGGCAGCGTCTGCGCCCATTCGGCCAGCCCCAGCTCGGTGATGGCCAGCCAGAGGTCGTCGTCGGTGGCGCCCGGACGCCCGTAGCGCAGGTTCGCCGCCAGCGTGTCGTCGAAGAGGAATCCCTCCTGCGGCACCATGACCACCCGTTCGCGCAGCGACGAGAAGCGCACGTCGCGCAGGTCGGTGTCGTCGACGAGCACCCGGCCGGACACCGGGTCCATGAGCCGGGTGAGCAGCTTGGCGAAGGTCGTCTTGCCCGACCCGGTCTCACCGACCACGGCCACCCGGGTGTGGCGCGCGATGGCGACGTCGACGTCCCGCAGCACCGTCGGCCCGTTCGGGTAGGCGTACGACACCTTCTCGAAGCGCACGTCGACGGGGCCGCGCGGCAGGCTGACTCCGTCGGGACCCGGGTCGACGACGTCGGCCGGCGTGTCGAGGATGCCCAGCACCCGACGCCAGCCGGCGATGGCGTTCTGGGCCTCGCTGAGCACCTCCGTGCCCACCTGGACCGGCGCCACGAACAGCGTGACCAGGAACAGGAACGCCAGCATCCGGCCCAGGGTGATGTCGCCGGCGACCCCCAGCAGCACACCGACCACGACGATGGCGGCGTTGACCAGGCCGGCCACCACCTCGCCGGTGGAGAACGCCGTCGCCGCCAGCCGCTGCGCCCGGCTCGCCGCCGCCCGGTGCGACTCGACGGCGTCGTCGATGCGCCGCTGGGTGCGCGCCTCGACCGCGTAGGCCCGCACCGCCTGGGCACCGACGACCGACTCGGAGATGGCGCCCAGCATGAAGCCGACCCGCTCGCGCACGGTCATGTAGGCGGCGGACAGCATCCGCTGGAACGTCCGCAGCGCCAGGAACAGTGGCAGGAAGCAGATCCAGACCAGCAGTGTCAGCTGCCACGAGTAGACGGCCATGAGGACCGTCGCGATCATCAGCTGTCCGATACTGACCAGCATGATCAGCCCGCCCCATTGGACGAACTGCGAGATCGTGTCGACGTCGCTGGTGACCCGGGACACCAGCGAGCCGCGCCGCTCGGTGTCCTGGGTGAGCACGGACAGGTCGTGGACGTGCCGGAACGCCTTGGTCCGCAGCGTCGCCAGGCCGGCCTCGCTGGCTCTGAAGACCCGGCGGTTCATCAGATAGGCGGCGACGACGGTGACCAGTACACCGCCCGCGGCCAGCGCCACCATCCAGCGGACGTAGCCGATGTCGGCGCCGCCGGGGGCGTTCAGGCCGCCGTCGACCGTCTGCTGGACGGCGACCGGCACCACCACGCGGCCGGCGGTGGCGACGACCGCCAGGAGCAGCGTCAGCGTCAGCCCGTGGGTGATCTCCGGCGACAGCGCCAGGCCACGGCGCAGCGTCCCCCACGCGGAGTCGATCCGGACGTCGCCGAGCCGGGATGCGGTGCTCACGACGCGTCCTCCGTCCGGTCCATCGCGCGTTCGGCGGCGTCGCGCTCGTAGGCGGTGATGAGGTCGCGGTATCCGGGCGAGCGCGCCAGCAGGTCGGCGTGGACGCCACGGGCGGAAACCCGGCCCTCGTCGACATAGACGACCTCGTCGGCCAGCGCGATCGTGGCCCGCCGGTAGGCCACGACGACGACGGTGGACGGCAGCGCCGCCTCGCGCAGTCCGGCCAGGATGCGCCGCTCCACCTCCGGGTCGACCGCGCTGGTGGCGTCGTCGAGCACGAGCAGCCGCGGCCGGCGCACGAGCGCCCGGGCCAGCGCCAGCCGTTGCCGCTGGCCACCGGAGAGAGTGGCACCGCGCTCGCCGATGCGCGCGTCGAGGCCGCCGTCGAGCTCGCGGACGAAGGTGGCGCCCTGGGCGAGTCGCAGCGCCGCCCAGACGTCGTCGTCGCCGGCCTCGAGACCGAGCGTGACGTTGTCGCGGACGGTGTCCTCGAAGACGAACGGCTGCTGGAAGACCAGCGAGACCGCCCCGGCGACGGCGCCGGGCTCCAGCTGACGCACGTCGGTGCCGTCGAGCAGCACCGCGCCGGTCTGCGGGTCGACCAGCCGGACCAGCAGGCTGGCCAGCGTGGACTTGCCCGAACCGGTGGAGCCGACGACGGCGACCGTGCGGCCGGGCTCGACGTCGAGGTGGACGCCGTCGAGCACCGGGGTGCCCTCGACGTAGGAGTAGCTGACGTCACGGATGCCGAGGTGAGCCGCGTCGCCCTGCCCGCGCAGGCTGCCGGTGCCGTGCGGCAGCGCGCCGGTGGCGTCCAGCACCGCCGACACCCGTCGCCAGCCGACGGTGGCCCGAGGCAGCTCGCCGAGGACGAAGCCGATGGCCCGGATCGGGAACGCGGTGATGGTGAGCAGATACGCCACCTGCACCAGCGTGCCGGCCTCGAGGGTGCCGTCGGCCACCCGCGCGGACCCGATGGCCAGCACCGCCAGCACACCCAGGTTGGGCAGCGCCTCCAGCATCGGGTCGAACGCGCCGCGCACCCGGCCGACCGCCGCGTTCGCGTCGCGTAGCTGGCCGGCGACCTTCGCGAACCGCGTGGTCTCGTCGGCCTCGCGGCCCATCGCCTTCACCACGAGCGCGCCGTCGAACGACTCGTGTGCCACTCCCGAAAGCTCCGCGCGCAGTGCCTGCGCCCGGGTGGCCAGCGGCGACAGCCGACGCTGGTAGACGAAGTTCAGCAGCAGGATGGCCGGGAACACCAGTGCGCCGACCAGCGCCAGCAGCGGGTCGGCCAGGAACATGGACACCAGCGCGAACACCAGCATGACCACGACGCCCAGCGCGAACGGCAGCGGCGCGATGGGCCAGAACGTCGCCTCGACGTCGGCGTTCGCGTTGGACAGCAGCTTGCCGGTGGAGTGCCGATGGTGCCACGACAATGGCAGCCGCAGATACTGGCGGGTGACCCGGCGCCGGTAGCGGGCGTTCAGCGAATACTGCCCGAGCCCGGCGAAGTAGCGCCGCACCACGATGCCCGCCGCCTTGACCAGCGCCGTCACCATGATCGCCAGCGCAGCCAGCGCGAGTGCCCTGGTGGTGGTCTCGCCGTCGCGGAACGCCGGCACCACCACCTGGTCGGTGACCCGCCCGATGACCTCGGCCGCGGCCACCGTCGCGATGCCGTACACCGCGCTGCCGGCCACCGCGACACCGAGAATGACCGGCTCGTCCCGCATGGCCCGAACGAGGATGCGCAACCCCTCGCGCAGGGTCGCCTGCCGCTCGTCCCTCACATCACTCGCTCTCATCGCGTCGCGGCCACGGGTCCTGCGAGCAGGCGTGCTGAACCGTCGCGAATCCGTGGGGTGCCCGGCTTTGTACGGTACCAACCGCCACCGACACCCCTGAACCGCGATCCCCGCCGATCCCCCGCCCCGTCGTCAGCGGACGGAGTGACCGGCGGCGGCCAGTGCACCCTTCACGTCACCGATGCGCAGGTCGCCGAAGTGGAAGACGCTCGCGGCCAGGACGGCGTCGGCGCCGGCGTCCACCGCCGGCGCGAAGTGCGCCAGCTCGCCCGCTCCCCCGCTGGCGATCACGGGAACGTCGACGACGGCGCGCACCGCGGCCAGCATGTCCTGGTCGTAGCCGTCCTTGGTGCCGTCGGCGTCCATCGAGTTCAGCAGGATCTCGCCGGCACCGAGCTCGGCGGCGCGCGCGGCCCAGGCGACCGCGTCGATGCCGGTGCCCCGCCGGCCGCCGTGCGTCGTCACCTCGAAGCCGGACTCGGTGCCGCCGCCGCGCCGGGCGTCGACGGACAGCACGAGCACCTGCGCGCCGAACCGGCCGGCGATCTCCCCGACCAGCTCCGGCCGGGCGACGGCGGCGGTGTTCACGCCCACCTTGTCCGCGCCGGCGCGCAGCAGCCGGTCGACGTCGTCGACGGAGCGGACGCCGCCGCCGACGGTCAGCGGGATGAACACCTGCTCGGCCGTGCGCGCGACCACGTCGTACATGGTGGAGCGGTCGTCGCTGGACGCGGTGATGTCGAGGAACACCAGCTCGTCGGCGCCCTCGGCACCGTAGGCGGCGGCCAGCTCGACGGGGTCGCCGGCGTCGCGCAGGTCGGTGAAGCGCACCCCCTTGACGACGCGCCCGGCGTCGACGTCCAGGCAGGGGATGACGCGGACCGCGACGCTCACGCCGTCGCCACCTTCAGCGCCTCCTCGAGGGTGAAGTTGCCCTCGTAGAGCGCCGTGCCGATGATCGCGCCCTCGACGCCCAGCGGCACCAGCGACCGCAGCGCCGCGACGTCGTCGAGGGTGGACACGCCGCCACTGGCCACCACCGGCTTGTCGGTGCGCGCACACACCTCGCGCAGCAGGTCCAGGTTGGGGCCGCGCAGCATGCCGTCCTTGTTCACGTCGGTGACGACGTAGCGCGCGCAGCCGTCGCGGTCCAGCCGCGCGAGCACCTCCCACAGGTCTCCGCCCTCGCGCGTCCAGCCGCGGGCGGCGAGCGTGGTGCCGCGCACGTCGAGGCCGACGGCGACGCGGTCGCCGTGCCGGGCGATGGCCCGCGCCGTCCAGTCCGGGTCCTCCAGCGCCGCGGTCCCGATGTTGACCCGCCGGCATCCTGTCGCCAGCGCGTTCTCCAGCGAGTCGTCGTCGCGGATGCCGCCGGACAGCTCGACGTCCACGTCGAGACGGCCCACGACGTCGGCGAGCAGCTCGCGGTTGGACCCACGACCGAACGCCGCGTCCAGGTCGACCAGGTGCACCCACGGCGCGCCGGCGCGCTGCCAGTTCAGCGCGGCCGTGAGCGGGTCGCCGTACGACCGTTCGGTACCGGCCTCACCCTGGACGAGCTGAACGGCGCGGCCCTCCGTCACGTCGACGGCGGGCAGCAGCTCCAACGTGGTCACGGCTGTCCATTCCCTTCTGCGGTGCATCACCAGGATTGCTCGCGCATCACGAGGCTTGCACACATGGTGCGACACGAGATCTCGTGCTGAACGTGATCATTCCGGGAGGTGGGGTCAGATCTTGACGGCGCGGAAACGGAGGCGGCGGTAGTCCGCCCACCAGGCTTCGTCGTGCCAGAGCGTGGGACGGGCGAGGTCCTCGGCGCGCCGCAACGCCTCCGGCGGCAGGTCCTCGATGGCGGCGCCGGCGAACATCGCCAGCCACTTCGCCAGCCCGTCGGCCCCGGTCAGCTTGGTCGGCCGGTCGTAGAAGTCCAGCTGCCTGATCTCGAGCCCGGCGTCCTCGAGCATGGCCGCGTACTCGGCCGGCGAGTTGAAGAACCACGGCCACGCCCGGTCCGGCAGGCCCGCCTCGCGGCTGGCGCGGTCGACCGCGGCGGTGATGGAGGCGACGTTGCCGGTGGCGCCCATCTCGGCGACGAACCGCCCGCCGTCGCGCAGCGCGTCGGAGACGCAGCCGAGCACCTCGACCTGCGCCGGCATCCAATGCAGCGCGGCGTTGGAGACGACGCCGTCGACCGGCTCGTCGACGGTGAAGTCGTGCGCGTCGGCGACCCGCAGCTCCGCGGCGTCACCGAGCCGTTCCCTGGCCGCCTCGATCATCGCCGGGTCGGCGTCGATGCCGATGACCCGAGCCCCGGCGTCGATGAGTCGTGAGGTCAGCTCACCGGTGCCGCACCCGAGGTCCAGGATGGACTCGCCGGGCTGCGGGCTCAGCCAGTCCAGCAGCTCGGCACCGTACGCGGCCACGAACGCGAAGTCGCGGTCGTAGGCCTGCGAGTCCCAGTTGGTCACTGTCACAACCCTCTCACCCAGTTCTCCAGCAGCCGCAGCCCGCCGTCACCGGACTTCTCCGGGTGGAACTGCGTCGCCGTGAGGGGCCCGTTCTCGACGGCGGCGACGAAACGGTCGCCGTCGTGCTCGGACCAGACGACCACCGGTGGCTTGATCCGCTCCGGTGGAGGCAGCTCCCAGCTCCGTACGCCGTAGGAGTGCACGAAGTAGAACCGCTCGTTCTCAATGCCGTCGAAGAGCGTCGAGCCGGCCGGCACGTCGACGCTGTTCCAGCCCATGTGTGGCAGCGGGCTGGCGCGCAGACGCTCGACGGTGCCCGGCCACTCGCCGATGCCCTCGGTCGTCACGCCGTGCTCGACGCCCCGTTCGAACAGCACCTGCATGCCCACGCAGATGCCCAGCACCGGCCGGCCGCCGGCGAGGCGCCGCCCGACGACCTCCGGCGCGCGCACCTTCAGCAGCCCGGCCATGCAGGCGGCGAAAGCACCCACCCCCGGCACGACCAACCCGTCGGCGTCGGCCGCGGCGGCACGGTCCGCGGTCAGCGTGACCTGGGCGCCGACCTTCTCCAGCGCCCGCACGGCGGAGCGCACGTTGCCCGAACCGTAGTCGAGCACGACGACGCGGCGACCGCTCATCTGTCACCTCGGCATGTCACACTGCGATCGTGAGTCTGGACGAGCGCACCGGTGCACAGCTGGTCCCACGGCGCTGGCCGCGACGGATGGCGGTCGGCTCGGCCGCGGTGGCCGGGCTCACCCTGGCCACCACCGGCGCCGGCGGCTGGTACTTCGCCGACGAACTGCTGCGGGTGCGCCCGGAGCCGCCGGAGTTCCCGCTGCGCGTGCTCGAGACCGGCGCGTCGTCGATCACCCTGTCCGGCGACGACGCCGACCACCCTGGCGTGATCGGCCTGCACTGGCCCGGCGGCTACGCGCGGGCCGGCGGCGACGTGACGGTGGACGGCGACGGCGTCGTCGTGCGTGGGCTCGTGCCCTACCCGGACCGCCCGGAGGCCGGCACCCAGGTGCGCATCGACTCCTACGCCGCGCCGGCAGACCTCGTGGCGTTCGCCGAGGTCAGCGGCCTGAAGCTCGAGGAGAGCTGGTACGACGGCCCACTCGGCCGCTACCCGGCGACGCTGGTGCCGGCGCCGTCGGCGGCCCGCGGTGCCCCAGGACCTGCCGACCGCTGGGTCGTCCACGTCCACGGGCGCGGCGCCACTCGTGCCGAGGCGCACCGGCTCATCCCAGCGTTGCACCGGCTGGGTCACCCGCAGCTGTCCATCGCCTACCGCAACGACGACGGTGCCCCGGGCACGCCGCAGCGGGCGTACGGTCTGGGCTGGACCGAAGCCGCCGACCTCGCCGCCGCCGTCGACGACGCCCGGGGCCGCGGCGCCCGCGACGTCGTCCTGGTCGGCTACTCGATGGGCGGCGCCATCGTCGGCAACTACCTGCGCACGCAGCGCCGAGAGGGCACCGACGACATCGCCGGTGTCGTGTACGACTCCCCGGCGCTGTCCTGGCCGGACATCCTGGTCTACCAGGCACGTCAGCGCGGACTGCCGTCGCTGGGCGCCACCGTCGCGGGGTCGGTGGTGCGTGCCCGCACCGGCATCAACGTCTGGGCCATGGATCAGGTGGTCCACGCCGACGAGCTCGACGTCCCGGTACTGCTGGTGCACGGCGCAGACGACCCGACGGTTCCCGTCACCTCGTCCGACGCGTTCGCCGCGGCCCGGCCCGACCTGGTCACCTACCTGCGGACGCAAGCCCTGCACGTGCAGAGCTGGAACCGCGACCCGCGGCGCTACGAGGCCACCCTCGCGGCGTTCCTGGCCGACCTGCCCTAGCCGCTGCCCGCGCCGCAGCGTCACAACGCGCCCTTCGTGGACGGGACGCCACGCTCGCGCGGGTCGATGGCCACGGCGGTACGCAGCGCTCGGGCGACGGCCTTGAACTGCGCCTCGGCGATGTGGTGGGGGTCGCGGCCGGCGAGCACGCGCACGTGCATGGTCAGCCCGCCGTGGTGGGCGAGGCTCTCCAGCACGTGCGCGGTCAGCGACCCGGTGAAGTGGCCGCCGATCATCACGTACTCCTGCCCGGCGGGCTCCCCGGAGTGCACGAAGTAGGGCCGGCCGGACACGTCGACGACGGCATGCGCCAGGGCCTCGTCCAGCGGCACGGTCGCCTCGCCGTAGCGGACGATGCCGAGCTTGTCGCCCAGCGCCTCACGCAGCGCCTGACCGATGACGATGGCGGTGTCCTCGACGGTGTGGTGCGCGTCGATGTGGGTGTCGCCCTCGGACCGGACGGACAGGTCGATCAGCGAGTGCCGCGACAGGGCGGTCAGCATGTGGTCGTAGAACGGCACCGTGGTGGCGATGTCGTGCACGCCCGCGCCGTCGAGGTTCAGCTCGACGCTGACCTTGCTCTCGCTGGTCGCGCGCTCGACCTTCGCGGTGCGGCTCATGTGTGCTCCTTCAGTACCTCGACGAGCGCTTCCCTGAACGCCGTCGTCTCCTCCGGGGTGCCCACGGACACCCGCAGCCAGCCGTCAGGGCCGGTCTCGCGGATGAGCACGCCGTGGTCGAGCAGGCTCCGCCAGACCGCGTGCCGGTCGGCAAACCGCCCGAACAGCACGAAGTTCGCGTCGGAGTCGGCGACCTCCAGCCCGATGCCGCGCAGCCACGCCGCGAGCGCGTCGCGCTCCTCGCGCAGCTGCGCCACCCGGGCCTGCAGCTCGGCGGCGTGCTCCAGGGCGACGACGGCGACGGCCTGGGTGACCGCCGACAGGTGGTACGGCAGCCGCACGACCCGCAGCACGTCGATCACCTGCTCCGACGCCGCAGCGTACCCGACCCGGGCACCGGCGAAGGCGAACGCCTTGCTCATGGTGCGCGCGACGATGAGCCGCGGGTGGTCGGCCAGCAGCGTCAGCGCGCTGGGGACGCCGTCGCGGCGGAACTCCGTGTACGCCTCGTCCACGACGACCATGCCGTCGGTGGCCTCGTGCAGCGCCGTGACGGTGTCGAGCGGTACGGCGGTGCCGGTGGGGTTGTTCGGCGAGGCGATGAGGATGACGGACGGCTGGTGCTCGGCGACCGCCTTCAACGCGGTCTCGGCGTCGATGGAGAAGTCGTCGTCGCGCCGGCCGACCACCCACCGCGTCGAGGTGTCGCGGGCGTACTCCGGGTACATGGAGTACGTCGGCGCGAAGCTGAGCGCCGTACGACCCGGCCCGCCGAAGGCCTGCAGGATCTGCAGCATGATCTCGTTGGACCCGTTGGCCGCCCACACCTGCTCGGTGCGCAGGGCGACGCCGGACTCGCGGTCGAGGTAGCCGGCCAGCCGTTCCCTCAGCGTCGTGGCCTCGCGGTCCGGGTAGCGGTTGAGCCCGCGGACGGTGTGCGCGACGGCCCGGGCGGCATCGGCTACCAGCTGCTCCGACGGCGGGAACGGGTTCTCGTTGACGTTCAGGCAGACCGGCACGTCGAGCTGCGGCGCGCCGTAGGGCTCGACGCCGCGCAGCTCGTCGCGGATAGGCAGGTCAGTCATCCTCGAACCTCGCCGTGATGGCGGCGCCGTGCGCCGGCAGGTCCTCCGCGTCGGCCAGGGCGCGCACGTGCCCGCCGACGTCCTGGAGCGCGGCCCGGTCGTACTCGACGACGTGCACGCCGCGCAGGAACGACTGCACCGACAGGCCGGACGAGTGCCGCGCGCTGCCGCCGGTGGGCAGCACGTGGTTGGACCCGGCGGCATAGTCGCCCAGGCTGACCGGCGACCACGGCCCGACGAAGACGGCGCCGGCGTTGCGCACCCGCGCGGCCACGGCGGCGGCGTCGCGAGTCTGGATCTCCAGGTGTTCCGCGGCGTACGCGTCGACGACGGCGAGCCCCTGCGCGATGTCGTCGACCAGCACGATGCCGGACTGCTCACCAGCCAGGGCGGTGCGCACCCGCTCGTCGTGCTTGGTGGCCGCGACCCGCGTCCGCAGCTCGTCGTCGACGGTGTCGGCGAGCGCTTCGCTGTCGGTGACCAGCACCGACGCGGCGAGCGGATCGTGCTCGGCCTGGCTGACGAGGTCCGCGGCGACATGCACCGGGTCGGCGGAGTCGTCGGCGAGGACGGCGATCTCCGTCGGGCCGGCCTCGGCATCGATGCCCACGACCCCGCGCAGGAGGCGCTTCGCCGCCGCGACGTAGACGTTGCCGGGCCCGGTGACCAGGTCGACCGGATCGCAGAGGCTGACGCCGTCGTCGTCGCGCAGGCCGTAGGCGAGCATGGCCAGCGCCTGCGCGCCGCCGACCGCGTAGACCTCGGTGACGCCCAGCAGCGCGCACGCGGCCAGGATGGTCGGGTGCGGCCGACCGCCCGCACCGCGCTGGGGCGGGCTGGCGATGGCCAGGCTCTCGACCCCCGCCTCCTGGGCCGGGACCACGTTCATGACCACGCTGCTCGGGTAGACGGCCAGCCCGCCGGGCACGTACAGTCCGACCCGGCCGACCGGGACCCAGCGCTCGGTGACCGTGCCGCCGGGGACGACGGTGGTGGTGACCTCGGCGCGGCGCTGGTCGCCGTGGACCCTGCGGGCGCGCGCGACGGACTCCTCCAGCGCCGCCCGGACGGTCGGGTCGAGGCTGGTCAGGGCGTCGTCGATGGCCTGCCGCGGCACTCGCACGTCGTCCAGCTCCACGCCGTCGAAGCGCGCCGTCAGCTCCTTGACCGCCGACAGCCCGCGACGGCGCACGTCCGCGCAGATCGGCCGGACGGCGTCGAGCGCGGCGTCGACGTCGACCGGGGCGCGTGGGACGAGCGAGCGGTAGTCGAGGGACTCGCCGGCGGCGAGCCTCCCCCGCAGGTCGATGCGGCGTATCACTCACCCGAGTGTATGTGCGCTGCTCACCACCCGGACGCATTGCCCGCATACCAAGACGCCGTCTCACCCGGCGGTGCGCCAACGAGCAAGTGAGGCGAGCATGCGCCGCTGACGCTGGTCGAGCGGTCGGCCGGCAGAGGGCTCGCGAGCCATCACGAGGACATCGCGTGCGGCACCAGGGCTACAAGCATGGTGCGACACGAGATTTCGTGCTGAACGTGATCATTCAAGGCGGGAGGAGGATGGCGGTGGGACGAAGGTGCGCTCAGGTGAAGAGGGCGCGGGCCATCGCGGGGATCGACGCGGCCACCTCGCGCAGGTAGCCCTGCCGGGTGCCGGGCGGGTTGGAGTCCATGGAGTCGTGGGCGACGCCGACCGCGTCCAGGCCCAGCGACCGGCACAGGGCGACGGTGCGCGGCAGGTGGAAGCGCTGGCTGACGACGAGGACCCGATCGAGCTCGAACTCGTCGCGGGCCCGGCGGCACGACGCCCAGCTGTCGACGCCGAGTGGGTCCTCGATGATCGCCTCCTCGGGCACGCCGGCCTCGACGAGGTACTGGCGCATGGCGGCCGGCTCGTCGTGCCCGCCCGGGCCGGTGCCGCCGCTGACCAGCAGCGTGCGGGTGCGGCCGAGGTGGTACAGCGCCGCTGCGACCTCCAGGCGGCCGGCGAGCAGCCGGGACGGCCGGCCGTCGGACCGGATGCCGGCGCCCATCACCATGGTGACGTCGGTGGGCGGCGCGTCGGCCGGGTCGGCGAGGATGCGCCCCGCGCTGGCCGCGTACGCCCACGCCGTCGGCGCCGCCAAGACGACGACGGCGGCCGCGGCGGCCAGGGCGACCCACCGGCGCGGTGTCATGCGCCACGCCTTCCGCTCCCGGCGCGGCGCCGGCCGCTCCCCTGTCGCCGGCGCCGCCTCAGGCACGCTCGTCCTCACCGAGCACCGGCGCGAGGTAGCCGTGCGGCGCCGCCGTCAGCTCACCGACCAGCGCGTCCCGCTCGGCGCCGTCGGCGGTGACTACCTGCTCGATCCGCCGTTCGCCGCGCGCCTGTTGCCTCGTCACCCAGCCGTCCCTCCCTCAGTGATCCCCAACGTCCGGCGCCCGCTCAGGGTGCCCGGGCGTTGGGCAACCCATGATCATCAACGATTGCCGGCGCGATAGCACCCGAAATCGTTGATGATCATGGGAGGGAGTGGAAGCGGCGGGACGCTCAGCGCTGGACCGACTCCGTCGCGCCGAGGGAGGCGAGGTCGGCCCGGGTCGGCAGGCCTTCCCAGTCGCCGAGGACCGTGCAGGCCAGCGCGCCTGCGACGGCCGCGGTCTCCAGCCGCCGCTCGGCGTCGGCGCCGTCCATGAGCTCGGCCAGGTAGCCGGCCACGAACGCGTCGCCGGCGCCGACGGTGTCGACCACCGTCACCGGGACGGCCGGTGTCGCCCGGACCACCCCGTCGACGAGCGAGACCGCACCGTCGCCGCCCATCTTGATCACCACCTGCTTCGGGCCCAGGTCGGACAGGGCACGGGCGAGCTGCTCCGGGTCGCCGTCGGGGACGACGAGCGACGCCTCCTCCGGGCCGGCGAAGACCACGTCGGCCTGCCGGACCAGCGGCTCGAGCGCGGCGCCCGCGTCGGCCCGGCTCCACAGCGCCGAGCGGTAGTTGACGTCGAGCGACACCGTCGTGCCGTGCCGGCGCGCGGTGTCCACGGCCAGCTGGACCGCCGAGGCCGGGCCGGGTCCGAGCGCGGGGGTGATGCCGGTGACGTGCAGCACCGACGCCTGGGCGATCGCCTCCACCGGGACGTCGAACGCCGTCATCGCCGAGGCCGCGCTGCCGGCGCGGTAGTAGCGGACGTGGGTGCGCTGGCTGGTCGGCCGCTCCTTGACCATCAGCCCGGTGCGCCGGGTGTCGTCGACGGCGGCGACGGCGGTGACGCCCTCGGCGCGCAGCTCGCGCAGGATCAGCTCGCCGAAGCCGTCGTCGCCGACCCGGCTGACCCAGGTGGCGGGCGCGCCCAGCCGCCGTACCCCGACCGCGACGTTGAGCTCGGCCCCGGCGACGGACAGCTTGAGGTCGCGGTGGTGCGCCCACCCGCCTATTTCCGCGGCCGCCGTCAGCGCCATCGCCTCGCCGAGGGTGACCAGACCGCCGGTCATGCGGCACCGGCCTTCGCGTCGCGGACGGCGGCCAGCGCCTTCGCGGCCCGCTCGGCCAGGGCGCCGAGGTCGCCACCGTCGGCGGCGTCGCCCAGCAGCGGACCACCGAGCCCCACGCCGGCCGCGCCGGCGCGGATCCAGTCGCCGATGTTGTCGAGGCTGACCCCACCGGTGGGCATGATCTCGATGTCCGGGAACGGTCCGTGCAGTGCGCTGATGTACGACGGCCCGACCGCGGAGCCCGGGAACAGCTTGACGACGCTCGCGCCGGCCCGCCACGCCGCCAGCACCTCGGTCGGCGTGAACGCGCCCGGGTAGGCGGGGATGCCGGCCTCGCGCGCCACCGCCACCACGTCCGGCTCCACCGACGGCGACACCACGAAACCCGCACCGGCCTCGACGACGGCGCGCGCCTGGGCGGCGTCGGTCACCGTCCCCGCGCCGACGTCGACGGTGTCGGGCAGCTCCTGGCGGATGGCGCGGATCGCGTCGACGGCGCCGGGCGAGGTGAGGGTGATCTCCAGGCAGGTGATGCCGGCGTCGACCAGGGTCCGGCTGACCTCGGCGAAGCGGTCGGCCGTGCGGGCGCGCAGGATCGCCATGACCCCGGTGTCGCGCAGCTGGGCGCTCGGTCGGATGCGGTCGGCGGTCGTCATCGTTGTTCCTCTCTCGACGAGGGTGGGGTGACACTGGACGGCGACGGTGCCGGCGCGCCGAGCAGGGCGGAGATCTCCCGGCCGGCCGCGGCGACCAGCTCGCCGAGCGGGCCGAAGCGGTCGGGTGAGACCCGGGTGGCCAGGCCCGAGACCGACACCGCCGCCGCCACCACGCCGGTGTGGTCGAACACCGGCGCGGCGACACAGCGGATGTCGTGCTCGTTCTCGATGTCGTCGACGACGTAGCCACGTTCGCGCGCGGCGGCGAGACCGGCGCGGAACTCGTCGGGGTCGGTGACGGTGCGCTCGGTGCGGGCGGTGAGGCCGTGCGCGATGACCAGCTCGACCTCGTCGGCGTCGGCGAAGGCGAGGTAGGCGCGGCCGACCCCGGTGGAGTGCGACGGCTGGCGCGATCCGATGGTCGAGTTCATGCGGACCCGCCCCGGTCCGTCGATCTTGTCGATGTAGACCATGTGCGGCAGGTCCGGCAGCACGAGGTGGACCGACTCGCCCGACCGCTCGACCAGCCGGCGCAGCGTGGGCTGGGCCAGGGCGCGCAGGTCGACGGAGTCGAGGTAGACGCGGCCCAGCTGGGCGGTGCGCGGCCCGAGCACATAGCGTCCGTGGTCGACGCGGACCAGCCCGGTCTCCGTCATCGGCTGGAGCAGGCGCAGGGCGGAGCTCTTGTGCACGCCGACGGACTGGGCCAGCTCGGTGAGGGTCGCGCCGCCGGACCGCGTGGTGGCCGTGACGGCGTCGAGGAGGGCGAGCCCGCGGCGCAGGGACGACGAGTTGTTCCGCTCCACGCGCGCCTCACCCGCCTCTGGTTGCGCTCTGCACAACGAGATTGTGCTGCCGCACCAGTGTAGACCGCCGGCCGGGGCACGTCGTCGCCGGCCGGCGGTCTGGGTTCGCGGCGCTCAGCGCGTAGCGGCGAACGTGATGTAGGAGCCCGAGCTGCCCGACGTCGCGCCGTTGCCGCCGAGGACGATCCGCTCCCCCGCCTCCACCACACGGTCGAGGGCGAACACCTGGAACGTCTGCAGCCCTGGGTCGCCGGCGACCGTGACCTCCTCACCGGTCGGCTCGAACCCGAGGTCGGCGACCCAGTCCGGCCACCAGTCGCCGTTCTCCGGGGCGCCGCGCGGGTCCAGCCCGACGTAGAGCTGCACCCGTTCTCGCGCGTCGAGGACGAGGTACTCCGGATCGGTCGACTGCTTGTCGTCGTTCGCGCCGCGCACCAGGGTCGAGCCGCGCAGCGACGGCGGCAGCGAGGCGAGGGTGACGTCCCGGTCGACGTAGTTGGCGGCGCCCTCGACGGCCATCACCCCGGGGCTCAGCTTCTCGGGCGCGACGACGTCCACCGCGCTCTCGAAGCCCACGACGACGCCGTCGCGGCTCTCCTGGGTGATCCGGCCGGCGGCTGTGCTCGCCACCAGCGCGAACCGGTCCGGGCCCGCGTCCTCAGGCGACGTGACGACGAACTCCACCGTTCTGGAGCCGCCCGGCGGGATCGATTCGAGCGCCGCCCGGCGCGGGGAGACCACCCAGCCGTCGGGCGCGTCGAGGCTGACCCGCACCCCGGGCGAGGCGTCCGCGGCCGGGTTGGTCACCGTCACCTGCGCGGTGAACGGCTCACCCGCCGGCGCGCTGTCGGGCGCCTCGGTCGTGGAGCGGACGAGGTCGCGCACGTCCTCGACACCCGGCGTGGTGATCATGAACGTGTAGGCGTGCTCGCTCGGCGTCGCCGCGGCGCCCTCGGCCGGCATGGTCACCCTCACCAGGCCGTCGTCGCGCCGCCACGGCAGCGCCTCGCCGTCGGCGCCGAGCAACGTGATACTGGTGGCGGCGGCCAACGGAAGGTCGCCGGAGAGCACCAGCTCCTCGCCGGGCCACTCCAGCGCGGTGACGTAGAGCGCCCCGTCCTTGACGGTGTACCGCACCGGGACGTTGCTGTTGGCGTCGTCGGCTTGGTGCCAGTAGGTGCTGCCGTAGATGGCCTCACCGTTGACCTCCAGCCACTCGCCCAACGCCCGGATTCGGTCGGCCTGGATGTCCGGGATCGTCCCGTCGGCCATCGGCCCGACGTTCAACAGCAGGTTGCCGTTCTTGCTGACCGTGTCGATGAAGCTGTCGATCAGCTGGTCGGGGGTGAGGTAGACCTCGGGGCCCTCCTCGGCGTTGTAGCCGAAGGACCGCCCGATGCCGCGGGTGGCCTCCCACGGGTTCGGGTCGATGTCGGGCTGGTTGCGGTACTCCCGAGTGACGAAGTCACGCACCTCGGTGCTGCACCGGTCGTTGACCACCACCTCCTTGGGCCGGGCCCGGTTCTTGGCCTGGTTGTAGTAGTACGCCATGAGCTCGTGACTGTTGTGCGCCACGTGTTTGCCGATGTCACACCAGATGATGTCCGGGTCGAAGCGGTCGACCAGTTCCACCATCTGCGGGTATTGGTGATCCATGACCTCGTCGCCGACCGGCCGGTAGCCCGTGTAGGGCACCGCCTCGCCGGTGTAGGGGTTGACCGGCCCTTCGGCGAGGCCGGTGCCGTGCAGGGGGTCCCAGCCACCGGCGGGGTGATACCACTCGGCCAGCGAATAGTAGAGGCCGGTCTTCAGCGGGTAGTCGTCGGCCGCCTCGAACAGCTCGGTGACGAGGTCGCGCCGCGGCCCCAGGGCGACGGTGTCGCGGTCGGTCGTGTCGGTGTCCCAGAGCGCCACGCCGTCGTGGTGCTTGGAGACGAGCACGAAGTACTCCGCGCCGCCGTCGGAGAACAGGTCCAGCCACTCCCGCGGGTCGAACTCGTCGGGCTGCCAGTCCTCGATGAACTGGTCGTACGGGACGCCCTCGCCGTAGGTCGCTGCGTGGTGCTCGTAGGTGGGGCTGCCCGGCTGGTTCATCTCGTACCAGTACCACTCGGCATAGACGTCGGAGCCGTCGCGTGCACCGCAGCACGGCGGTGCATACGCGGGGACCGAGTACGGGCCCCAGTGCACGAAGATGCCGAGCTTGGCGTCGGAGAACCACTCCGGCGTCTCGTGCTGGGACAGCGACGGCACGGTCGGCTCGTAGTCGTCGACCGGCACGGCCGTCGTGGCCGGCTGAAGGTCGCCGGAGTCCGGCGTGGGCTCTGCCGCGGCCGCACCGAGGGCACCGGCAACCACCAGGACCCCGGCTCCCACCGGCACCGCTTTGCGAGTGATCACACGGCCTCCTCAACTCGTCCCACCCGGCACACGGCGACGGGCCGGGTGCGCCGAGCAGTCTCGGGAACCGGTTTCCGACCCTGACCTCACAGTCAAACGTCGAGCGCACTCCAGGGTCAAGAGTCACCCAGCCAGGGCGGGATACCTTGTCCGCATCCGGCCAGTGAACCGGTTTCTGGGCACGCCAAGGCCAGAGCGGACCCACCTGATCACCGGACCGGTGCGGAGCTCAGCGGCCCTTCAGCACGTCGCGCAGCCAGCGCAGCTGCTCCCGGGTCTGGAAGGTCTGGCCGCCCTCGTGCTTGTTGTACGGCCACACCCGGATCTCCTTCGGCCCGGCGTAGTGGTTGAACGAGCCGAACACCGTCGACGGCGGGCAGGTGCTGTCCATGAGGGCGACGCTGTAGAGGGCCGGGGCCGACCCTCGGACGGCGAAGTTCATGCCGTCGAAGTAGGACAGCGTGCGGAACACCTGCTCCTCGTGGTCGCGGTGGATCGACAGGTACTTGACGATCTCGCCGTACGGCATGGTGTCGACGATCTCGGTGGCGCGGCGGTAACCGGTGAGGAACGGCACGTCCATGACCGCCCCGGCGAGCCCGGGACGCAGGCCGGCGACCGCCTGCGTGATGCCGCCGCCCTGGCTGCCGCCGGCGACCACGATGCTCGACTCGTCCACCAGCGGGTGCGACGCGACCGCCTCCACCGCCCGGACCGCGTCGGTGAACACGCGGCGGTAGTAGTAGTCGTCCGGGTCGAGCACACCGCGGGTCATGAAGCCCGGCGTCTGCGGGTTGGCGCCGCCGACGGGGTCCGGCGTGTCGCCGGGCGTGCCGGCCGAACCCTGGCCCCGGGTGTCCATGACGAACGCGGCGAAGCCGGCGACCGCGGTGGTCAGCCAGTCGTGCGGGAACCCGCGGCCACCGCCGTAGCCGATGTAGTGCACGACCGTCGGCAACTGCTCGGTGGCGCCGGCCGGGACGATGAACCAGCCGGCGACGCGGTGGCCGCCCCAGCCGGAGAACCGCACGTCGTAGACGTCGACCAGGCGGAGCGCGGCGTCGTACGGCTCGAACCGCGGGTCCAGCGGGAACTGTGCCGCCTCGGCCAGTGTCCGGGACCAGAACTCGTCGAAGTCGGACTCCTCGTGTCGCTCGGGCCGATAGTCACGCAGCTCGGCGAGCGGCTTGTCGAACAACGCCATGGGCGGATCCTCCGCGTCGTGATCGGGCAGGGAACGAGCAAGGGACGAGCAGCGGCAGCGTAGCCGGTGCCGTCACCGTCGCCGCGACCTACTCGTAGAGGACGGCCTGGATCTCCGCGTCGTCGATGTTGTTCGCGTCGTACCAGAAGTAGCCGGTGTCGATGGTCTCGGGGAGCTCCTCACCGTCCAGCGCCTGGACCGCCGCCCGGACCGTCTCGTACCCGATCCCGACGGGGTTCTGGGTGATAGCCCCGGCCATCACGCCGCTCCTGATCGCGTCGATCTGCGCCTGCCCGGAGTCGAAGCCGACCACGACGAGCTCGCCGGCCATGCCCAGCTCGTTGACGGCGTTCACCACGCCGATCGCCGAACCCTCGTTGGCGCCGTAAATGCCGTCCAGCTCGGGATTGCCCTGGATGATGGCCGTGGCGAGGTTGGTCGATTCCAGGTGGTCGCCGCCGCCGTACTGGATGTCGACGATCTCCACGTCGGGCGCGTTCTCCTCGATGTACTCGACGAAACCGTCGCGCCGCTCGACCCCGGTGACGCTCGTCTGGTCGTGGACCACGAGCGCGACCTGGCCCTCGCCGCCGATCAGCTCCACCATGTGCTCCGCGGCCAGAGCCGCGGCCGCCGTGTTGTCCGTCGCCGCTGTCGTCAGCGGCACGTCGCTCTCCACGCCGGAGTCGAAAGCGATCACGGGGATGTCCCGGCTGGCCGCCTCCTCGATGAGCGGCGTCGCGGCCTGGCTGTCCAGCGCGGCGAAGCCCAGCGCGTCGGGACCGCGGTCGATGGCGGCCTGGAGCATGTCGATCTGCTGCGCCACCTCGGATTCGGAGTCCGGCCCTTCGAACGTCACCTCGACGTCGAACTCCTCGGCCGCCTGCTCCGCGCCTTCCCGCACCGCCTGCCAGAACTGGTGCTGGAAGCCCTTGGAGACCAGCGCGATCTGCGGCCGGTCGCCGCCACCGTCGCCGCCGTCGGTGCTCTCGCCGCCGCCGTCGTCATCGCCGCCGCACGCGCTGAGGACCAGGGCGGCGGCGACTCCCACGCCCATGGCAGTCCATCGATGTCTCATCGTCAGCTCCCAGTCTGTCGTCGGTCCGAGGTCCGGGGCCGGCCTCAGCCGTCCCTGCCTCGGCGAAGGTTGTCGGTGTAGACGGCCACCAGGATGACCAGACCGATGATCACGGTCTGCCACTCCTGCGGAATGGACATGATCCGCAGCCCGTTGGTGACGGTCCCCACGATCAGGGCACCGATCAGGGTCCCGACGATGCTGCCCTTGCCGCCCTGCAGCGAGGTGCCACCGATCACGACCGCCGCGATCGCCTGGAGCTCGTAGCCCAGGCCCAGCGCCGGCTGCGCGGAGTTGAGGCGCGCCGCGAGCACCACGCCGGCGATGCCCATGAACACCCCGGAAAGGGTGTAGATGAGGATCTTCCATCGGCGAACGTCGATGCCGGAGATGTCCGCGGCCTCCTCGTTGCTGCCGATGGCGAACGCGTAGCGGCCCAGCAGCGACTTGCGCAGGACGATCGCGCCCAGCGCGGTCAGCGCGAACAGGATGAGCACCGCGTTGGGCAGGTCGACGCCCGGGATCAGCTCACCCTGCGAGATGTCGGTGAAGCCCGGCACGTCGGTGAAGTAGATGGGTGCGGTCCCGGATATGACCAGCGCCAGACCCTGGGCGATGAGCATCATCGCCAGGGTCGCGATGAACGGCGGGATCCTGAGCACCGCGATGTTGAGGCCGTTGATCAGCCCCATCGCGGCGCCGCTGAGGATTCCGGCGACGACGCCCAGCAGCAGCGGCCAGCCCAGGTTGGTGAGGAAGACGCCGGTCATCACGGCCGCCAGCGTCATGCCGGTGCCGAGGGACAGCTCGATGCCCCCGCTGACGATCACGAACGTGGTGCCCAGGGCGAGGATGCCGATGACCGCGGTGGACAGCAGGATGCCGGTGATGTTGGACCACGTCAGGAAGTTGTCGTCGGCGATGGAGAAGAACAGGATCAGCGCGATGAGGCTCGCGAACGCGAGGAACTGCTGCAGCTGCCTGCGCAGCACGCCGACCCTCGTCGTCCGGACGTGCTCCGGCGCGGTGAGCGCCTCCGATGCGGGCGCCGGCCCGGTGGCGTCGACGTCCCTCATGCGGCCACACCGCCTCCGGGTACCAGCTTGGTCGCGTGGGTCATGATGGTCTCCTGGTCGGCGTCGGCGTTGTCGAGCACCGCGGTCAGCCGGCCCTCGCACATCACGGCGATCCGGTCCGCCATCCGCAGCACCTCAGGCAGTTCCGACGAGATCATGATGATGGCCTTGCCCTCGTCGGCCAGCGTCCTGAGCAGCGAATAGATCTCCTCCTTCGCTCCGACGTCGATACCTCTGGTGGGCTCGTCGAAGATCAGGACCTCGCAGTCGCGGGCCAGCCACTTGGCGATGACCACCTTCTGCTGGTTGCCGCCGGACAGATGCTTGGTGCGCTGCCGGATGGACGGGGTCCGGATGCTCAGCGTCTCCACGTAGCGCCGCGCGGTCTGGCGGACCTGGTCGTCGCGGACGAGGCCGGCCGCGTTGACGTGCCGTCGCAGGTCCGAGGCGACGATGTTGAAGGCGACGTCCTGGTCCAACATCAGGCCGAAGCGCTTGCGGTCCTCGGACAGGTAGCCGATGCCCAGCCGCGCGGCGTCGGCCGGGCTCGAGACGCGCACCCGCCTGCCGGACAGGAAGATCTCACCGCCGTCGGTGCGGTCCGCGCCGCAGATCGCGCGCGCCACTTCGGTGCGGCCGGCGCCCATGAGCCCGGCGAAGCCCAGGATCTCGCCGCGCCGCAGGCTGAAGCTGACGTCCTTCAGCAGGCTCTTCGTGGACAGGCCGCGAACCTCGAGCACCGTCGGCAGGTCGCCGGGCAGCGACGGCGGGCGCGTCTGGCCCCGCAGCTGCCGGCCGACCATCATCGACACGACCTGGCGCAGGTCGGCGTCACGCGCCGCGAGAGTGCCCACGCACGCCCCGTCGCGGAGCACGGTGATGCGATCGGCGACGGCCGCGAGCTCCTCGAGGCGGTGTGAGATGTAGATGATCCCGGTGCCGTGGCGCTTGAGATCGCCGATGAGCCCGAACAACGCGTGGGTCTCGGACTCCGTCAGCGCCGCGGTCGGCTCGTCCATGATGATGATCCGGGCGTCGAACGACAACGCCTTCGCGATCTCGACCACCTGCTGCTGCGCCACGAGCAGCGAGCCGACCTTCGCCCGCGGATCGAGGGCGATGCCGAGGTGGTCGAAGAGCTCTCGAGCCCGCCGGTTCAGGTCGGCGTCGTCGACGAAGAGGCCGAACCCGCGCCGTCGTTCCCGCCCGATGAAGATGTTCTCGGCGATGGTCAGGTCGGGCATCAGCGACAGCTCCTGATGGATGATGCTGATGCCCAGGTCCTGGGCGGCCGTGGGGCTGTCGATCTCGACGACGCGGCCGTCGATGGCGACGGTGCCCTCGTCCTGGTGGTGGATGCCGGCCAGGATCTTCATCAGGGTGGACTTGCCGGCACCGTTCTCACCCACCAGCGCGTGCACCTCGCCGGCGTCCAGGGTCAGGCTCACGTCGGACAGGGCACGCACGCCGGGGAAGGTCTTGCTGACCCCATCGACCCGCACAAGCTGCGCGTTCACGGCCCTCCCGGTTCGCGGTGGCGGCTGACCGAGTGACGTCGACTTGACCGTCAAGAGATCGGATGAACCCGATGGTAGTGATGTAACAGCGCATGTCAATTGGCGTTGCCCCATCGACATCTCACGCGTACACCCGGGGCGCGAGCGACCATGGCCATGACCAGCGCGAGCCGTTACGCGGCAAGACATCCGATGAATTCGGGCCACCGCTGAAACGCTCCCGCGACACGCCGTCCGAAACGATCACTAGGGCCGGCGCGTGCGATGACGAATGCCCTGGGTTGGGGCTAGATTGCCCTAATGGGGACAACAATGCGCCAACGGACGGGCACTCCTGCCACACTGGTGCTGGAGCGGGCTGGTGTCACATTCACCATGCACCCGTACCACCATGATTCCTCCGCGCCCTCGTTCGGCCTGGAGGCCGCCCGTGCGCTCGGGGTGACGCCGGCGCGCGTCTTCAAGACGCTGCTGGCTGAAGTCGACGACGAGCTCGTCGTCGCCGTCGTTCCGGTGTCCGGCTCGCTGGACCTCAAGTCGCTGGCCCGCGCCGCTTCCGGCAAGCGCGCGGTCATGGCCGCGACCTCGCAGGCCGAGCGCGCCACCGGATACGTCGTCGGGGGGATAAGCCCGATCGGGCAGAGGCGCCGGCTACCGACCATCGTCGACGAGTCCGTGTTCGGGTTCCCGACGGTGTACGTCTCGGCGGGACGGCGAGGGCTGGACGTCGAGATCGCACCCGCGGACCTGATACGGCTCACGTCGGCCAAGACGGCCACCATCGGCCGCACGAGCTAAGACCGTCACCGGCAGCGGCCCGGCAGCGGGCTGACGAAGCACCGCGCGGGTCACCGGCCGGGTGGGTTCCCTGGCACCGACCACGGCGCGCGGTCCTCGCGGAACAACGCGACGACCGCCACCACCACCGTCGCGACCATGGACCACACCAGCAGCCCGGCCGGCGACTCCATGCGCAGCGGGAACGGCTCCTGCGTGCCGTTCTCCAGCCCGGCGACGTCACCACCAGGGCCGAACAGGCCGCCGACGAGCGTGGCCAAGTACGACCCGGCGACGCCGGCCAGCGCCAGAGTCACCAGGGTGGTCACCGGGCTGCGCCAGTGCCGGACGGAGTACACGACCGCCAGCACCAGCCCGAACCCGGCGCCGAGCAAGGCGAACACGGCGTCACGGTCGAACATCTTCTGGCCTTCGCGCGCATCAGCGGCCAGCCCGCCCTCGACGACCACGCCGGTGACCTCCGGCGACAGCAGCCACCACAGCACGCCCATGAGCACACCGGCGAGGACCGAGACCACCGCGATTTCGGTGGCCACCCGGCCAGGGGTGGGGGCGGCGTGGCCGAACCGCTCCGCCCGCCGCATCACGACGCCAGGCACGTCGGACCAAGCAGTGCTTTGAGGTCGCCCATCAGCGCAGTCGACGGCGTCACCCGGAGCCGGTCGTCGAGCTTCATGAGGGTGGTCCGGTCCGAACCGGTCAACCGCAGGTGCACCGGGGTGACGCCGGGATGCGTCGTCAGCACGTCCTTGAGCCGCTCCACCACTGGCGGGGTGCACCGGCTCATCGCCATGGTGACGACCACTGGGCCCGACGGGCCGTCGGAGAGGTCAGGCAGGCTCAACTCACTGGCGATCAGCTGCGGCGCCTCCTCACGCCGGTCCAGGCGCCCCTTGACCACGACGATCTCGTCCTCGGCCAGCTGCAGCGCGTAAAGCTGGTAGGTGGCCGGGAAGAACATGGCCTCGATGGAGCCCTCGAGGTCCTCGATGGTGACGATGGCCCAGGTGTCGCCGCGCTTGCTGACCTTGCGCTGCAGCGACGTGATGAGCCCGCCGACGCTGATGGTGGTGCCGCTCGGCACCTCCTCCTCGTCGGCCAGCGCGGAGATCGGCTTGTCCGAGGCGTTGGCCACGATGTGTTCCAGGCCGAGCAGCGGGTGGTCGGAGACGTAGAGCCCAAGCATCTCGCGCTCGTAGGCGAGCTTTTGCTTCTTGTCCCACTCCGTCAGCTCCGGAACGGCGACCTCGAAGCCGCCGGCGTCCTCGCCGGCGCCGCCGAACAGGTCGAACTGGCCGACCGCCTCGTTGCGCTTGAGCGAGATGACGGTGTCGACGGCGTCGTCGACGACGGCTGCCAGCGCCCGCCGGGAGTAGCCGAGGGAGTCGAACGCCCCGCCCCGAACCAGCGACTCGACGACCCGTTTGTTGCAGACGTTGACCGGCACCTTGTCCATGAAGTCGGGGAACGACTCGAACCGGCCCTTCTCCTGCCGGGCCGCGACGATGCCGTCGACGACGTTGGCGCCGACGTTGCGGATGGCGGTGAGGCCGAAGCGGATGTCGGTGCCGACCGGGGTGAAGTCGCCGGCGGACTCGTTGACGTCGGGCGGCAGCACCTTGATGCCCATGCGGCGGCACTCGGACAGGTAGAGCGCGGTCTTGTCCTTGTCGTCGCGGACCGAGGTGAGCACCGCGGCCATGTACTCGGCCGGGTAGTGCGCCTTGAGGTACCCGGTCCAGTACGCGATGAGGCCGTAGGCCGCGCTGTGCGCCTTGTTGAACGCGTAGTCGGAGAACGGGACCAGGATGTCCCACAGCGTCTTGACGGCCGCCTCGGAGAAGCCGTTGGCCTTCATGCCGTCGGAGAACGGCACGTACTCCGCGTCGAGGACCTCACGCTTCTTCTTGCCCATGGCCCGGCGGAGCAGGTCCGCTTTTCCGAGCGTGTACCCGGCCAGGTGCTGGGCGATCGCCATCACCTGCTCCTGGTAGATGATCAGGCCGTAGGTGGTGCCGAGGATGGGCTCGAGGGCATCGGCCAGCTCGGTGTGGATGGGCGTGATGGGCTGCTGGCCGTTCTTGCGCAGTGCGTAGTTGATGTGGCTGTTGGCGCCCATCGGGCCGGGCCGGTACAGGGCGATTGTCGCGGAGATGTCCTCGAAGTTGTCCGGCTTCATCTGTCGCAGCAGCGCCCGCAGCGGCCCGCCGTCGAGCTGGAAGACCGCCAGGGTGTCGCCGCGGCCGAGCAGCTCGTAGGTGGGGCGGTCGTCCAGCGGCAGGTTCTCCAGGACGATAGGGTCCTTGCCGTTGCGGACGATGTTCTTGAGCGCGTCGTCGAGGATGGTGAGGTTGCGCAGGCCCAGGAAGTCCATCTTGACCAGCCCGAGCTCTTCACAGGTCGGGTAGTCGAACTGCGTGATGATCGCGCCGTCCTGCTCGCGCTTCATGATCGGGATGGTGTCGAGCAGCGGTGCGGAGGACATGATGACGCCGGCGGCGTGCACACCCCACTGCCGCTTGAGGTTCTCCAGGCCCTTGGCGGTGTCGACGACGCGGCGGACCTCGGCGTCGGACTCGTACAGCGAGCGGAACTCGCCGGCCTCGGCGTAGCGCTTGTGCTCGGGGTCGAAGATGCCCGAGAGCGGGATGTCCTTGCCCATGACGGCCGGCGGCATGGCTTTGGTGATGCGCTCGCCGACCGCGAACGGGTTGCCGAGGACGCGGCTGGCGTCCTTGATGGCCTGCTTGGCCTTGATGGTGCCGTAGGTGACGATCTGCGCGACGTGGTCGGTGCCGTACTTGTCCGTCACGTAGCGGATGACCTCGCCCCGCCGACGCTCGTCGAAGTCGATGTCGAAGTCCGGCATCGACATGCGCTCGGGGTTGAGGAACCGCTCGAAGATCAGCCCGTGTGGGATGGGGTCGAGGTCGGTGATGCCCATGGCGTAGGCCGCGATGGACCCGGCGCCGGAGCCGCGGCCCGGGCCGACCCGGATGCCGTTCTTCTTCGCCCAGTTGATGAAGTCGGCGACGACGAGGTAGTAGCCGGCGTAGCCCTTGCTGGTGACCACCTCGACCTCGTAGTCGGTGCGCTCGCGGACCTCGTCGGTGATGCCGCCGGGGAACCGCTCGTGCAGCCCGCGCTCGACCTCCTTGACGAACCAGGAGACCTCGTCCTCACCCGGCGGCACCGGGTAGCGCGGCATGTACTTGCCGGCCTCCTCGACGAACTTGACCTCGCACCGCTCGGCGACCAGCAGGGTGTTGTCGCAGGCCTCCGGGAGGTCGGCCCACACCTGGCGCATCTCGGCAGCGGTTTTGAGGTAGAAGTCCTCGGCGTCGAACTTGAACCGCTTCGGGTCGGCCAGCGTGGAGCCGGACTGAACGCACAGCAGCACCGCGTGCGCCTCGTGGTCGGACTTGTGGGTGTAGTGCAGGTCGTTGGTGGCCAGCGGCGGCAGCCCGAGCTCCTTGCCCAGCCGGAGCAGGTCCTCGCGGATGCGGGTCTCGATGGACAACCCGTGGTCCATCAGCTCGAGGAAGAAGTTGTCCTTGCCGAAGATGTCGCGGAAGTCCGAGGCGGCCTTGATGGCCTCGTCGTACTTGCCCAGCCGCAGGAACGTCTGCACCTCGCCGCTGGGGCATCCGGTGGTGGCGATGACGCCGCTGGAGTAGTGCTCCAGCAGCTCACGGTCCATGCGCGGCTTGAAGTAGAAGCCCTCGATCGAGGCCAGTGAGGACAGCCGGAAGAGGTTGTGCATGCCGCCGGTGTTCTCGGCGAACATGGTCATGTGCGTATAGGCGCCACTACCGGAGACGTCGTCGCCGCCACCGTCGCCCCAGCGGACCCGGGTCTTGTCGAACCGGCTGGTACGCGGTGTCAGGTACGCCTCGGTGCCGATGATCGGTTTGACACCGTACTGCTTGGCCTTGCGGTAGAACTCATAGGCGCCGAAGACGTTGCCGTGGTCGGTGGTGGCCAGCGCCGGCATGCCCTGCTTCGCGGCCGCGCTGAAGAGGTCGTCGAGGCGGGCGGCTCCGTCGAGCATGGAGTACTCGGTGTGCACGTGCAGGTGCACGAAGTTGCCCGTACCGGAGGAACTGGACGCAGCACTCGACACGACGATCCGACGCCTCCTCAAACAGTCGCACACCGGGCGGCCAGCCGCGCGCACCGGGGAACAACAGACACCCTAATCCGCCGCTCCGACAGCCTGGCTCAGGCGCACCGAAGGGACTCTGTGGAGACTCGGCTCACAGCCGCCAGACGGGCGTTTCGTCTGCTTCGTCCCGTTCCGCGGCGTCGAGTCCGGCCTCGATCACGGCGCCCATGATCCGGGCCAGCCCGTCGACCGGCACCGACGGCGCCCGCGCGGCCATCGCGGCCACGATGGCCGCCTCGCGCCGCGGGTCACGGCCGGCGTGACCGCCCACCGGCTTGAGCCGCTGCACCCGTCCGGCCAGGGCCACCCGGTGCTCCAGCAGCGTCGCGACGGCCGCGTCGACGCCGTCGATGGCCTCGCGGCACCCTGCGAACGTGTCCGGGACCGTGGGCCGCACCAGCGGGGCCAGCCGGGCGGACGCCTCGCGGGCCTGCCCGACCGCGGCGGCCCCGGCGCCGTCGAGCCAGAGCCCGGCCGCGCCAGCGGCCACCGCCGCGCCGGCGAGTGCGGCGTCCTCGCCCAGTCCGGCGACGACGGCGACCCCGCGACGGCACAGCTCGACGATGACCGCCGGCCGCGTGGCGGGGACGACGACGGCGACGACGTTCGCGCCGCCGAGCGCCCGGGCTGCCGCCGGGAGGTCCGGCGCGTCCAGTACCTGCCGGCCCAGCCGCAGCACGACGCCGGCCGGGACACCGTCGGGCGTGGTGAGCTCCACCCGCGCCGGGCCGCCGGGCGCGGCGTCGTGCACGAGGTCAGCTCCCGCGTCGCGGGGCGCCACGATCGGCAGCCGCGGCCCTCCGAACGGCGACGGCGCCGTCTCGCGGCGTGGGGGCCCGGCGTCGGCGCCGGGG
>NZ_SMKZ01000026.1 GCF_004349065.1 Jiangella asiatica | reverse complement strand
CCGCCCGCCACCCCGACGCCCACGCCGACGTCCACCGGTACACCGCCCCCCACCGAGACTCCGGCGACCGACGGCTGAGCTGTCCCCACCTGTTTTCGCACGCGCCACTCCGCCCGCGAGTGGACCTCGGAATGATCACGTTCAGCACGAGATCACGTGTCGCACCATGCCTGTAGGCCTGGTGATGCACAAGAAGTCCTCGTGATGGCCGGGGAGAGCCTCGGTGGGTCAGCGGTAGTGGCGGCACTCGCCGGTGAACGTCTCGGCCAGGGCTTCACCGAGGGTCCGGCGGGCGACGGCGGGCAGGTCGCGTGATCCGACCCGCCGCTGCGGCTCCAGGTAGAGCTGGTCGCCCAGCCCGTCGACGAGCGCGGCGAGCCGGGTGGCGGCCAGCTCCGCGTCGACGCCCGGCGCGACCTCACCGCATTCCTTGCCGTTGGTGACCGCCGCGCTCAGCCGGCCGCGCAGGTCGGCGGCGGTGGCCCGGGCCACCGAGGCGAGTGAGGGGTTGTCCAGCGCCCTCCCCAGGAAAGCCCGGGCAACGCGGTACTCCCCACGACGGCGCTCGTCCAGCGGCAGCAGCTCGGCCAGGCTGGCCGCGACGACGACCGAGATGGGCTGCCGGCGAGCGTCGCCGTCGGCGATGAGCTGTGCCACTCGGTCTCCGATGTCACCGGTCACCTGCTGGTAGGCGAACAGCAGCAGCTCGTCCTTGCTGGCGAAGTAGTGCTGGACCAGCCCGACGGACACGCCCGCCTCGGCAGCCACCCGCGCCACCGTGGCGGCGTCGAAGCCGTCGGCCGCGACCACACCGACCACCGCGGCAGCGATCTGGCGACGGCGTGCGTCGTGGTCGGCGGTCCGGGGCACGCCATAACCGTATCAGTGTATGGTTACGCCCAAAACCGTACGACTATATGGCTATGGAGGCTTCATGCTCCCCCGCCTCGGCGCCACGGCGCTCGGCACCCTCACTGCCGGCGCCCTCGGGCTCGGCACCATCACCACCGCTGCGCCCACGGCCGTGGCCAGCTCGCCGAGCAAGGCCGCCGAGGTCGAGGCCTACCTGCGCGAGCGGATGGCGGCCACCGACACCCCAGGCCTCGCCTACGCGATCGTCAGCTCCGAATCCATCGAGCAGGTGGGCACCGTGGGGCACGACGGCGCTGGCAGCGCGATCACGCCGTCGACCCCGTTCCTCTGGGGGTCGGTCGCCAAACCCGTCACCGCCACAACTGTCATGACGCTGGTCGAGGCGGGGACGGTGGACCTGGACGCGCCCGTGCGCACCTATCTGCCGGAGTTCACCCTCGCCGACGCCGACTCCAGCGAGCGGATCACCGTCGGCGACTTGCTCGCCCAGACCTCCGGCATCCCGGACGGCACCGACGCGACCGACCGCTTCGACGAGCGGGAGGAGCCGTACGAGGAGGCGGTGGCCGAGCTCGCCGATGTCGAGCCATTGTTCCCACCCGGCGAGCGACACGAGTACTCCAGCGCGAACTACTTGGTGCTCGGCGCCGTCGTCGAGGCGGTGACCGGCCAGGACTTCACCGACTATCTGCACGCGCACGTGCTGGACCCACTGGGCATGACGGGCGTTGTCACCACGCCGGAGGACGCGGCCGCGCGAGTGCCCGACGGCCACGCGTACGCCTTCGGCCGGCCGATCACGGTCACGTCGCACTACGACGTCGCCGGTCCGAGTTACGGCTACCTCGGCGGCACGGTCGAGGATTTGGCGCGTTTCACGATGGACCAATTGGCCGGGCACCACGGTGGTTCGAGAGTCGTCGGTCCCGACTCGATCGCCGATCTGCACGCCGGCACCGCCGCCGTCTCCGACGGTCATGACTACGCTCTCGGCTGGCGCGTCGACGACCGTAACTCCGACCTCGGCACGACGACCATCTGGCACGGCGGTGGCGCACAGGGATACCAGGCGATGACGGTCCTGCTGCCGGAGCTCGACCTCGGCCTCGTGGTCCTGCAGAACATCTACGGGATCTTCCAGGACGGTGAGCTGGCCGGCACCGGACTGGAGGCCGCCCGGGTCCTGGCCGGTGGCACTCCGGAGCCGGTCGGCAGCGACCCGTCGTACGGCGTGGCGCTCGGCGCGCTCGGTGCCGTCCTGCTAGCCGTGGCCACGGCGCTCGGCTGGGCGATCCACCTGCTGCTGCGTTCCCGGGCGGTGCGAGTCAGTGGCGCTGGCGTACCTCGCGGGGGTGACCGGGCCGCGCGCGGCGGGCGGGAGCCTCCGTTTGGTGCCGCTCTATGCGCCGGACGTCGGCTGGATGCTGACCGCGGTCATCGTCGCGGCGTCGGCGCTGGCCGCGGCCCGCTTGACCCTCGGCGTCATCCAGCTGCGCCACCTGTCGGCCGCTGCCGGGCCGCCAGCGCCGCCCAGCCCGTGACGTTGGCGCGCACGGCAGTCCGGAAGACGGCGGCCGGGTCACCGGCCGCGGGCGGAAGCATCTCGCCCAGCTGCAATGACACCAGGCCGTGCACGTTCGCCCACAGTGCGGTCGCGATCGACTCCGGCGCCGGGGAGTCCGGGAACGCGCCGGAGATGACCGCCCGGCGTACGGCGTCGAGCAGCGGCTCGAACGTACGAGCGCCGGCCCGCGCCGCCTTGGGGCCCACCTCGGATGGGCGCACCTCGTCACCGAACATGATCCGGTAGCCGTTGGGGTCTGCCACCGCGCCGTCGCGGTAGGCAAGCCCCAGCCGGACGATGTCCTCGACCGGGTCGTCGCTGACGCCCGCCCGCGCCAGCTGGTCGGCGAACCGCGCGAAGGCCCGTTGGTAGACCGCCGTGACCAGGCCCGACTTGCTGCCGAAGAGCGAATAGACCGCCGCCGTCGACGTTCCGGCCTGGGCCGCGAGTGAGCGCAGGCTCAGTGACCTGACCCCCGTCGAGGAGACGGTCGCGGCCGCCCTGCTCAGCAGGCGGTCGCGGAGTGCGTCGTCGTGAAGTCTCGGTCTACCCACTTGACGAGTGTATCCTAACGGTGTTTCATAACGGTGTTTGGTTATTGACCTCAGGAGGACACACCCATGCTCGAGTTGAGTACAGAGGCGACCCGGCTGGCTGGGATCCTCCTGCTCGCCGCGATCACCATCGAGTCCGGCGGCTGGTACCTGACCCGGATCGCCCGCGGTCATGTCCCGGCGACGGACTTCCAGCGGGCGTTCGCACGGGCCGGACACGGCCACGCCGGCATGTTCGTGACGCTTGGCCTGATCACCGCGATCCTCACCGACGCGACGACGCTGGACGGGTTCGCGGCTTGGGTCGCCCGCAGCGGCGTGCCGGTAGCCGCGATCGTCATGCCGGCCGGGTTCTTCTTCTGCTCGATGGGCCCGGGGCGCACGTCACCGAACAAGCTCATCTGGCTGGTCTGGATCGGCGCGGCGATCCTCGCCGCCGGACTCGCGACGCTCGGAGTCGGACTGCTGGCCGCATAGCCGGACGTCGGACGCCCCGTGGCGTGCTCTCGTGATCTTTTCAGGCCCTCACGAGGACTTCTTGTGCATCACCAGGCTTACAAGCATGGTGCGACATGTGATTTCGTGCTGAACGTGATCATTTCGGTGCCGCGCGCTCACGGGGACGGGACGGAGAAGCTCATTTCGGTGGCTGGGAGCGGTAAACGGCGAGGGCGGAGGGGAAGGCCGGCACCGGCAGGTAGTCACCGGGATCCGGCGTGGCGCCGGCAAGCAGCTCCAGCTGGTCACGCAGCGCGTGAACCTCGGCCTCCAGCTCCATGATCCGCTTGATGCCGACGAGGTTGACGCCGTCCTCCTGGGACAGCCGCTGCACCTCGCGCAGCATCTCGACCTCACGCAGCGAGTAGCGCCGGCCGCCACCGCCGGTACGCCTCGGCGACACCAGGCCGAGCCGGTCGTACTGGCGCAGCGTCTGGGGATGCATGCCGGCCATCTCGGCGGCGACGGAGATGACGTACAACGGCTCGTCGTCGCTGACCCGCCGTGCCGCGCCCGACATCGCCACGATGAAACGTGCCCCGGCCTCCAAGGTCATGCCTCCTTCGCCGCCAGGTTCATCAGCTCGGCCCGGACGTCCTCGCCGGAGGTCGCGGTCTGGAACGTCTCGAGGGCTTCCTTGGCAGCTCCCTGCAGGCTCGGCGGCACCGACACCTCGACGGTGACCAGCAGGTCGCCGCGGGTGCCGTCCTTGCGCGGAGCGCCCCGGCCGCGGACCCGGAACGTGCGCCCGTTGGGCGAGCCCGGTGGCAGGCGCAGGGTCACCGGGCTGCCGCCGAGCGTGGGCACCTTGATCTCAGCACCCAGGGCCGCCTCCGGGAAGGTGACCGGAACGGTGACCGTCAGGTGCTCACCGCGACGGCCGAACACCGGGTGGCTGCCGACGTGGATGACCACGTAGAGGTCGCCCGCCGGGCCGCCGCGCTCGCCCGGCACGCCCTTGCCGCGCAGCCGGATGCGCTGCCCGTCGACCACGCCGGCAGGGATGCGCACGTGCATGACCTTGCTGGTGGTGCCCCGGCCGGAGCCGTTGCACACCGGGCAGGGGTCGTCGACCACCAGGCCGCGACCCTTGCAGTCCTTGCACGGCTCGGCCATGCCGAACCCGCCGGAGTCGGTGCTGGTGAAGCCGGTGCCGGTGCACGTCGGGCAGACCCTGGGGACGGTGCCGGCGCGCGCGCCGGTGCCGGCACACGAGGGGCACGCCGAGGAGCTGGTCAGCTTGAGCGAGATTGTCTTGCCCTCGACCGCCTCGGCGAAGGTGACCGTGACCTCGCGTTCGACGTCGGCGCCGCGGCGGGCTCCCGTGCCGCGGGAGCGGGTGCGCTGGCCGAAGATGCCGCCGAACACGTCGCCCAGGCCACCGCCAGTGCCGGAGCCGGAGAACAGGTCGCCGAGGTCGAAGCCGAACGACCCGCCGCCCCCGCCGCCGCCCGGCGTGCGGATGCCACCGCCGAACAGCGTCCGTGCCTCGTCGTACTGCTTGCGCTTCTCCGGGTCCGACAAGACCGAGTACGCCTCGGAGACGTCCTTGAACCTCTCCTCAGCGGCCTTGTCGTTGGTGTTGCGGTCGGGGTGGAGCTCGCGAGCCAGGGTGCGGTATGCCTTCTTCACGGTCGCCGCGTCGGCGTCTTTCGCGACACCGAGGATCTTGTAATAGTCCTTCTCGATCCAGTCCTTCGTACTCACTCGCTCCTCCCTCCTCTCAGGTTCTGGCGGTGGGCCTCGACCCTCCGCACTCAGGTGCCCTCATTGTCCGCCGAGCCGCCCTCGGTTGTCTGCGGCGTGTCCTCGATCTCGCCCGGCGAGTCCGGCAACGCCTCGGTGGGCTCGGCGACGGCGACCCGAGCCGGCCGGATCACGCGCTCGCCGATGCGGTAGCCCGGCTGCAGGATCTGCGTGGCGGTGGGCACGTCGACGTCATCGGCGTACCCGTGCATCAGCGCCTCGTGGATGGTCGGGTCGAACGCGTCGCCCGGCTCGCCGAAGCGCACCAGGCCGGCCTTGGCGGTGACCGCCTCCAGCGCCTCGCCGACGGACCGGAACGCGCCGTTGAGGTCGCCGTGCTCACGCGCACGGCCGATGTCGTCGAGCACCGACAACAGCTCGTTCAGCACCTCCGCCGTGGCGGTCTCGCGGACCAGCTCCCGGTCGCGCTCGACCCGCCGGCGGTAGTTGACGTACTCCGCCTGCAGCCGGCGCAGGTCGTCCAGCCGCTCGGCCGCCTCGGCGCGGGCCTGGGCGAGCTCCTCCGCCACCGCGTCGGCGGTGGCGGCGGGCGCGCCCGCCGATTCCGGGTCCGCACCGGCCCGACCGGACCCGGGATCGGCGTCGGCCTGGCGCCGCTCGCCGGTCTCGGGGTCGATGCGCCGGCGGTCCCGGATGACCGGCTTCAGCTCCTCCGCGCCCTCCTCGGGACTGTCAGGTCGCTGCGCATCGGTCACTTGTCGTCCTTCTCCTCGTCCACGATCTCGGCCTCGACGACGTCCTCGTCCACATTGTCGCCGGAGGTGGCCGACGAGGCATCGTCACCGGCAGCACCCGCGTCGGCACCTGCGGCGCCGGCGTCGGACGGGGCCTGAGCGCCGGCGTAGAGGGCCGCGCCGAGGGCCTGGAAGGCCGTCTGCAGTCGCTCGGTGCTGGACTTGATGGCGGCCTCGTCGTTGCCCTCCAGCGCCTTCTTGGCCTCGGCCAGCGAGGAGTCGACGTCGTCGCGGACCTCTTGCGAAAGAGTGCCGACCTTCTCGGTGTTGTCGGCGAGGAACTTCTCGGTCTGGTAGACCAGCGACTCGGCCTGGTTGCGGTTCTCCGCGGCCTCGCGGCGCTTGCGGTCCTCTTCGGCGTACTGCTCAGCCTCGCGGACCATGCGGTCGATGTCGTCCTTGGGCAGCGACGACCCGCCGGTGATGGTCATGGACTGCTCGCGCCCGGTGCCGAGATCCTTGGCCGACACGTGCACGATGCCGTTGGCGTCGATGTCGAACGTGACCTCGATTTGTGGGACGCCGCGCGGCGCCGGCGGCAGACCGGTCAGGTCGAACGTGCCGAGCTTCTTGTTGTACGCCGCGATCTCACGCTCGCCCTGGTAGACCTGGATGCCCACGGTCGGCTGGTTGTCGTCGGCGGTGGTGAAGATCTCCGAGCGCTTGGTCGGGATGGTCGTGTTGCGCTCGATCAGCTTGGTCATCACGCCGCCCTTGGTCTCGATGCCCAGGGACAGCGGGGTGACGTCGAGCAGCAGCACGTCCTTGACCTCGCCGCGCAGCACGCCGGCCTGCAAGCTGGCGCCGACGGCGACGACCTCGTCGGGGTTGACGCCCTTGTTGGGCTCCTTGCCGCCGGTCAACTCCTTCACGAGGTCGACGACGGCGGGCATGCGGGTGGAGCCACCCACCAGGACGACGTGGTCGATCTGGTCGACGGAGATGCCGGCGTCACGGATGACGTTCTGGAACGGGGCCTTCGTGCGGGCCAGCAGGTCGACGGTCATCTGCTCGAACTGCGCGCGCGAGAGGGACTCGTCGACGTGGACCGGGTTCTTCTCCGCGTCCTGCGCGATGTACGGCAGCGAGATGGACGTCTGCGTGCTGGACGACAGCTCGATCTTGGCGCGCTCGGCGGCCTCGCGAACCCGCTGCATGGCGATCTTGTCCTTGGACAGGTCGAGCCCGTGCGCGGCCTTGACCTGCGAGATCAGCCAGTCGACGACCTTCTGGTCCCAGTCGTCGCCACCGAGGTGGTTGTCGCCGCTGGTGGCCTTGACCTCGACGACGCCCTCGCCGATCTCGAGCAGCGACACGTCGAACGTGCCGCCACCGAGGTCGAACACCAAGATGGTCTGGTCGTGCTCGCCCTTGTCCAGGCCGTACGCCAGGGCGGCCGCGGTCGGCTCGTTCACGATGCGCAGGACGTTGAGCCCGGCGATCTCACCGGCCTCCTTCGTGGCCTGGCGCTGGGAGTCGTTGAAGTACGCCGGCGTGGTGATGACGGCGTCGGTGATGGTCTCGCCCAGGTAGGCCTCGGCGTCGCGCTTGAGCTTCTGCAGGACGAACGCCGAGATCTGCTGCGCCGTGAACGTCTTGTCGTCGATCTGCTGCTTCCAGTCCGACCCCATGTGCCGCTTCACCGAGCGGATGGTGCGGTCGACGTTGGTGACGGCCTGGCGCTTGGCCACCTCGCCTACCAACACCTCGCCGTTCTTGGCGAAGGCCACGACCGATGGAGTGGTGCGCGACCCCTCGGCGTTGGCGATGACGGTGGGCTCGCCACCCTCCAGAACGGCCACGACGGAGTTCGTCGTGCCCAGGTCGATGCCGACGGCTCGTGCCATGGCGGATACCTCCAGTGTTCGCCTTGCGGTGTTGAGTCAGTATGGCTCAAGTATGGCCGCCGGGTGACCTGAGTCAAAATTCACCTTGAGTCCCGGCGGCTCAACTTCTGTGGGTGTCAACGAGCGACCGGGCGAGAGGATTCCCTCGCCCGCGTCCGCTCCGAGGATTCCCTCAGAATCTGGACGTACCCTGACCCCCATGTACCCGGAGTCCCACGACGATGACGCACCCCGGCGGACCGATCTGCGCACCAAGCTCGTGGCCGCGGTTCTCATCCTCTGCCTCGTCGCCGGCGTCGCGCCGTTCCTGATGAGCCTGGTGTTCTAGCGGCATGGCCGTGGAGCAGGAGACCCGGCCGGCGTCCGTGCGCAGCCGGCTGCTCGGCGTGGACGCCGCCCGCGGGCTGGCGCTGCTCGGCATGATGTCGGTGCACATCATCCCGGCCGTCACCGACACCGGCGAGCTGTCCGCGTCCCGGCTGATCGCCAGCGGCCGCTCCGCCGCCCTGTTCGCGCTGCTGGCCGGGGTCGGGCTGGCCCTGGCAACCGGCGGACGGACGCCTCTGCGCGGCCGGCCGCTGCTGGGCGCGAGCGCCGGGGTGGTCCTGCGGGCGCTGGTGATCTTCCTGGTCGGCCTGTGCCTCGGGGCGCTGGAGTCCGGGGTCGCGGTCATCCTGGCCTACTACGGACTGCTGTTCCTGCTCGCCATCCCGTTCCTCGGGCTCGGGCCGCGCATCCTGCTGCCGCTCGCCGCGGTCTGGGCGGTGGCGGCACCGGTGCTCAACTACGCCTACCGCGAGGGCGCCCCGCCGTCTTCGCACGACGTCCCGACGCTGGACTCGCTGAGCCACCCCGGCGACCTGCTGCGCGAGCTGCTGATGACCGGCTATTACCCGGTCTTCCCGTGGATGGCCTACCTGCTGGCCGGGCTGGGCATCGGCCGGCTGGCGCTCTCGTCCACCCGGGTGGCGACGGCGTTGCTGGCCGGCGGCGCCGCGCTGGCCGCGGCCGCCTGGATCACGTCGACGGTCATCCTGGACCGCGGCGGCCTGGAGCACCTGGAGACCGCCGGCCTGGGTGGCCATCCGGCCAGCCCGGTGGACTTCACCGACCACGTGCTCAACACGTCGTTCTACGGCACCACCCCGACCACCAGCTCGTGGTGGCTGGTGGTCGCGTCACCGCACACCGCCACGCCGTTCGACCTGCTGCACACCATCGGCACCAGCGCCGCCGTGCTCGGCCTGATGCTGCTGATCGCCGCCAGGGCCAGGGTGCTGGTCTGGCCGCTGGCGGCGATCGGCGGCATGACATTCACGCTGTACAGCCTGCACGTCGTGCTGCTGTCCGGCCCGGTTTCCGGCGACGACCTCGATACCTACCTCGTGCACGTCGCGATCATGTTCGCCGTCGCCATCCCGTGGCGGGCGTTCATCGGCCGCGGGCCGCTGGAGGCGCTGGCCGCCTCGATGGCGCGGCTGGGACGCGAGCTGGTGTCGCCCGGCGGCTCACCCAGCGCGTCCGGACCGACCGGCTCCTCAGCGACCCCGCGGCCATAGGACGCTCGGGTCGACGGCCTCGGCCATGGCCTGGTAGCCGGCGTCGCCCGGGTGCAGGTTGTCGCCGGAGTCGTACGCAGGCAGCATCCGCAGCGGGTTGTCCGGGTCGCGCAGGACCGCGTCGAAGTCGACGACGGCGTCGAACGCGCCGGACTCGCGGATCCAGGTGTTGACCGCCGAGCGCACCGCCTCGCGCTCCGGAGTCCACGACCCCCATCCCTGGAACGGCCCGAGCGTGGCGCCGACCACGCGCAGGCCACGGTCGTGGGCCCGCTGGATGATCTGCTCGTACGCGGCGATCAGCGCCTCCGGGTCGTACTGCGAGTTCGGCTGCTGGATGTCGTTGATGCCCTCGAAGACGAACACGGTGCCGACTCCGGTCTGCGTGAGAACGTCGCGGTCGAGGCGGGCCAGCGCGTTGTCGCCCTGGCCTGGGCTGTTGGCATCGAGCAGGAGCCGGTTGCCGCCCATGCCGGCGTTGAGGATGCCGAAGCGATGCGGCCGCGGTTCCTGGAGCATGAGGTCGGCCACGTAGTCCGGCCAGCGGCGGTTGGCGTCGCGGGTTGAGCCGCTGCCGTCGGTGATGGAGTCGCCGAGGAACACGACGGAGCCGGACGCCGGGCCGCGCACGTCGAGCCCGTCGAGGAACCAGAACGACGTCGTCGTGCCCGAGTAGGCCTCGGCACCCAGCGCCGTCGTCTGGTCGCCGGTAGCGATCCAGCCGGTCGAGTGGGCCCCTGCGTGATACGTGGCGGGACCGGTCGGGCCGGGGAGGTAGATGCTGACCAGGACGTCACTGTCGTCGGCGATGCGCAGGCCGACGGGGTCGGAGACCAGCTCGGCGCCGGCCGGGACGGTGACGCGCGGCTCGCCCGAGAACGTCACGGTGTGCAGCGTGTCCGGGTCGACGTCGCCGCGCGCCGCACCCGGCAGCGCCAGCGTCGTCGACTCCACCACCAGGGGCGTCTCACCGTGCACGTTGGTGAGCCGCAGCCGTACCTCCGATCCGCCGACGGAGACGTGCATTCGCTGCCGGATCGTGGTGTCGGTGAAGCCGGCCAGCGCCCGGCCGGACTCACCCTCCGCGACTCCGGTCGCCCAGGTGCCCACCCACCCGGTGGCCGACGACACTGCCGTCGTCGTGGCGGTGAGGTCCCTCGCGGGTGCGTCCGGTGGCGCAGCGGCTTCGGGCAGGGCTCCGGCCGGCCCGGCCACGAGCGCCACGGCGGCCAGCACGGCTGTCACGGGGGCGATCCAGGGGCGAAAGGTCCTCGGCACCGATCGGGTCAGGGGCATGGCGGCTCCTCGTCGAGTCCGCGGCACCCGGCGCGGGCTGCCGGGCGCTCGGCACTCGTGACGCCAGGCGGGCCCGCGCGCGGCACGCCAGGCGTCGTGCGGTGAACGGACGCCGTCGTGCGCCGAACGGCAAGCGGTTTCCATGCCGTACGCCCCGTGATCAGGGAAGGCGCGGGACGGCGCGGGGAGGACGCGCCTGAAACCATACGAAGCACAGGTAATTTACTGGTTCGTTATTGACTTGTCAATGACATCTTATTCCGTGTCATGAGCATTGACCGGCCCTGGTGCTGTCGATACCGTACGTGCCTCCCCATGGTCCGGAATGTCCGGTGGACGTCATCGCCAGGGCGTGACACCGGGATTGAGAACACGGAGGCCACATGTCAGTCAAACGCGCCCTCACCGGTTTCGCCGTCACCGCGCTCGCGGCAACGGCCCTGGTCATCACGCCCGGCGACAATCAGGCCAGCACTGCTGACGCGGCCGCCGAGGATATTCCGGCTCCGGAGGAATTCTTCGGATTCCCGATGGGCACCACCGGAAAGCTCGCGCCTTTCGAGGAGATCAAGGACTACTTCGAGCTCGTGGCCGAGGAGTCGGACAGCGTCGAGTACGAGGTGGCGGGCACCACGACGCTGGGCCACGAATACCCGATCCTGCGCGTCAGCTCCGCGGAGAACCTGGCCCGGCTCGACGAGATCCTGGAGACGAACGAGAAACTCGCTGACCCCCGCTCCGGCCTGAGTGAGAGCCAGGCACGGGCACTGGCGGAGCAGAGCGTGCCGGTGTACTACCTCGAGGCGACGCTGCACTCCAGCGAGGTGGGGAACCTGCCGGCGCTGGTCGACGTCATCCACCGGCTCTCGACCGAGCGGTCGGAGTACGTGCAGAACATCCTCGACAACCTGGTCATCCTGGTGGTGCCGTCCGCGAACCCGGACGGCCAGCACCTCATGATCGACTACTTCAACGAGACCGCGGGGACGGACTACGCACGAACGTATCCAGACCTGTACCACAACTACGTCGGGCACGACAACAACCGCGACTGGATCTTCTTCACCCAGGAGGAGTCGCGCATCCGCACCCGTCTGGAGCAGCAGTACCGCCCGGTGGTCCTGCACTTCATGCACCAGGCCGGCACGAACAGCCCGCGGATGTGGGTGCCGCCGTTCGACGAGCCGCTCGGCCCGAACGTGGACTCCATCGCGATCTCCGCGTCCAACGCGCTCGGCGCCGAGGTCGCGAACGCCGCCGCCGAGGCCGGCCTGCCGGGGGTCAGTACCGACGACGCCTACGGCATCTTCTGGAACGCCGACGTGTTCGGCACCGGGCCCCACCGCGGCGCCTCGCTGTTCCTGCACGAGATCGCCTCGGTGCGGGACCTGGCACTGCCGTTCTCGAACCCCGACGGCACCCCGCCCGGAGCGCGGGACCGCAGCATGCGCACGTTCGACCCGTATACCGAGGCGACCTGGACCCTGGAGCAGATCGTCGAGTACGCCAAGCTCTCGATGTACACAGCGCTGGACAGCGTGGCCAAGGACGCCGACGACTGGCTTTACAACAACCTCTACCAGGTCAACCAGAAGTCCATGGAGCCAGACGGCGGTCCTGAGACGTACATCGTCCCGGCCGGGCAGCGTGATCCGTTCGCCGTCAAGCAGCTGGTGGAGATCTTCGACATCGCCGGCGTCGAGGTCGAGCGCGCGCTGTCGACGGTGCGCGCCGGACGGCAGACCTATCCGGCCGGTTCGCTGCTGATCCACACCCAGCAGCCGATGGGCAGCTGGGTCGAGCAGGTGCTAGAGGTGGACCAGTACCCCGACGCCGCCCGCAAGTGCGCCGACTGCCCGCTGATCATGCCGTACAGCGAAACCACCGACAATCTGCCGATGCTGCTCGGCCTGACGGTGCAGCCGGCCGACGACGCCCGTGTGGCCAGGACCGAGCGGGTCTCCGCGGAGGACATCACAGCGCCGGCGGTCGGCACCGCACCGGACGGCGGCGCCTACCTGGTCGAGCCGACATCGTACGGCCTCACCCACGTGATCGCCCGGCTCCAGGAGAACGACGTCCCGGTGCTGCGGGCGACGGAGGCGTTCCAGGCCGGCGGCACGACGTACGACCCGGGCACGGTCATCGTCCCTGCGACCACCGCCGCGCACGACACCTTGGTCGAGGTCTCAGAGCTGACGGCTCTGCCGGTGGCGGCGACCCCGACGGTGCCCGCGGTGGCCGCGCTGGAGCTGAAGGCGGACACCACGATCGGGCTGATCCGCGGCGCGAACAACATGCCCGGCGGCTGGCTGATGTGGCTGGCCGACACCTACGGGCTGAACTACGAGGTGGTGGAGGCCGACGACTACGCCGACCTCTCGCGGTTCGACACCATCCTCGTCGCGCCGGGGGTCACCAAGGACCGCATCGTCACCGGTTTGAACCCGGCGCTGTATCCCGAGGAGTTCCACTGGGCCCGCGGCGTCGGCGAGGTGGGCTGGCAGGCGCTGGCCAGCTGGGTGGGCGACGGCGGCAACCTGGTGGCCGTCGGCACGGCTGCGGAGACGGCGCGTGAGCTGCTCGGGCTGCCCATCACCAACGCCACTCCCGGCGACCGCGACACGTTCAACGCACCGGGCACGCTGATCAACGCGCAGTTCGACCCGGCCGCCCCGGCCACCTGGGGCATGCCGGCGCAGTGGCCGGTCTGGTTCTACAACAGCCCGGCGTACCGGGTCGACGACCCCGCCGCCGCGGTGGCGTCGACCTACCCGGGCAGCGGGGAACTGCTGGCCAGCGGCTACGCCCACGGGCAGGCGGCGCTGCAGGGCCTGGCCAACGTCGTCACGCTCGACGTGGGCGAGGGCCAGGCAACCGTGGCGGGCGCGGACATCACGTTCCGCAGCTGGCCGAGAGCGGCATGGACCATCGTGTCCAACGCGTTGTACAACGGCCCGGCCACGACGGTTGAGGCCGCGGCCCGGCTGGCTCAGTAGGTCCGACGCGACGCCGCCCCGGCCGCATGCTCGGCGACCGGGGCGGTGTCGTGTCCGGCTGAACTACTCCGTGCCCGGGACGCGTGCGCCGAGCTCGCCGTCCAGCCGCAGCAGGCCGGGGCCGTCCTCGCCGATGAGGTGCAGCCGGCCGAGGATCTCCGACACCGTGGACTCCTCCTCGATCTGCTCCTCGATGAACCAGCTGAGCAGCGGGAGGCTGTCGATGTCGCCCTCGGCCAGCGCCAGCCGGTAGAGCGCGCGGATGGAGTCGGACACGTTCCGCTCGTGCGCCAGGGACGCCTCGAACGCGGCGACCACGGTGGGGCCGGGATCAGCCGGCGCGGGGATGTCGCCGATCTGCGGGCGGTTGCCACGGTCGGTGACGTGCTGGATGAACTTGGCGGCGTGATCCCGCTCCTCGCCGGACTGGATGCGCATCCACGACGCCATGCCGGGAAGGTTGGCGTCCTCGAGCGCGATGGCCAGCTGGAGATAGGCGACCGACGACTCGATCTCCAGGGTGATCTGTTCGGAGAAGGCCTTGGCAAGGGTGTCGTTGAGCTTCATGTGCCCGACGTTAACGCAGCTCAGAGTACATTTCCACGAAGTCGTGCCTATCCTTGCAAAGGTTCGCAGAACCTGCCGCGCCGACGTCGCCACGGCGGCGCGGCAGGCTCTGGCATCCGCCTTCGAGCCGGTCAGCTCGGCCGGACTCGGACGTGAGCGGCCGCGGTGGTGACCGCCTCGATCAACATCGTCTCTTCATCGGCGAACCTCGTGGCCGGCACGAGGACGGCGAGGCAGTAGCGGGAGAACCCAGTGCTCTCGGAGATCGGAGCCGCGATGCAGCAGACTCCCTCGATGTACTCGGCTCGGTCGACGGCGTACCCCTGCCGATGCACCTGCTCGATCTCGGCCTCGAGCCGGGCCACCCGGGTGATGGTGTTGGCCGTCCTGGCCCGCAGCGAGCCGCGCTTGAGCACGACCTCGAGTCGTTCCGGCGGCCCGAAAGCGAGCAGCACCTTGCCCGAGGCGCGGGCGTGGGCGAAGCCGCGCTCTCCGGTTGGCACGATCCCGACTCGGACCGGATTGGTACCCTCCATCGAGCCGACGGCGACGACGTCGCCGCGCAGCCATTCGCTGAGATAGGTGGTCTCACCGGTCACCGAGGTGAGGCGCTCCATGGCCGCGATCAGCGCTGGGTCGGGCCGCAGGCGCCGCTCGACGGCGGCGCCCAGTTCGACCAGGCGGCCGGTGGGGAACAGCCTCCGATCGTCCTTCTCCACATAGCCCGCCTCGATCAACGTGTTCAGCAGGTGATACGTGGTCGCGAGCTCCAGGTCACAGGCGACGGCGACGTCCTTGGCTGTCGGTGGGGACGAGTAGGCGATGACTTCGAGCACGGCCAGTGCCCGGCGCACTGACTGCAAGGTCGTCGGAGGCAAGGTCCTTCCCTTCTCGGAACGGGTGATCGGCGTCATCGCGACGGCCACATCATCCCAGATAGCCAATATCTTTTCATATGATGTCGAACCCTCCTACCTCGAGAACCCTTGCTCGCCAGATCAATAGTATGTAATGCTATTCAAATAGCGGACTTACGAAGGGGTGCCCGTGAAGATCGACTCTGTTCGTGTCGTGATGATCGGCTCCCCGCGCGTCGGCACGAACTGCTGGGTCGAGATCGGCACCGACACCGGACTCGTCGGCATCGGCCAGTCCGGAGGCTGGGGCCATCCCGCGGCCGTTGCGCAGATCCTGCACCGTCTCAGCCCGCTGCTGCGTGGCCAGGATCCGTCGCGGATCGAGCACCTGTGGGCGGCGATGAACCGGGCGCTGCCGTTCCGCGGCAATCTGCTCAGCGCGGCGATGGCCGCCGTCGACTGCGCGCTCTGGGACATCGCGGGCAAGAGCCTCTCGGTTCCGGTGTGGCGGCTGCTGGGCGGTCGAGCCCGCGACCGGGTGCGCTTGCACGCCATCGCGCGCGGCGACGGACCCGACGAGATCGCCGCACGAGTCAAGCAACTCGTGGACGACGGCTTCACCGCCGTCAAGTACGACCCGCTTCCCGACGAATACACCCGGATGTCCCGGCCACGCATGATCGAGGGCCTCCAGACCATGGCCGAGGCGGGTCGCTCGGCTGCCGGCCCTGACGTCGACATCATCTTCGATCTTCATCGCAAGCTCGACCCCGCCGCCGCCGTCGACGCCGTTCATGCACTCTCCGGTTTCCGTCCGCTCTACGTGGAGGATCCGCTTCAGATCGACTCCATCGACGTGCAGGCAGACCTGGGCCGCCGGGTCGGCGTCCCGCTGGCGGTGGGCGAGCGGCTCACCTCCATCTGGGAGTTCCGCCAGCTGCTCGACCGCGATGTCGCGCTGGTTCTGCGGCCGGATGTCGGCCTGGCCGGCGGGATCAGTCACACCAGGAAGATCGCCGCGCTCGCCGAGGCCCATCATTGCCTGCTCTCACCGCACAACTTCCTCGGGCCGGGCATCACCGCGGCCACCCTGCATGTCGCCGTGAGCACGTCCAACCTCCTGACCATGGAATACGTGACGTCCGACGAAGACCCGGCAGAGATCGCTGTGGTCTCCTCGGCGGCTCGGCGCGATGGCGGGCATCTCCTGCCACCTGAGTCGCCAGGCCTGGGCATCGAGATCACAGCCGGCCATGCCGAGGTGATGCCGGCCGAGGAACGACCCCTGACCTGGGCAGGACTGCTGCGTGACGACGGCTCCGTCGCCACGTCCGTCTAGCCCGCAGGCGTCCTGTCGCCGGGGCGCCTTTCCGCCGAGAGATGAGGTACACCATGGCGAACCGCCTGATCCTGCACAACCTCTATGTCCCCAAGGTCGGCGCCGGCGCCGACCTGAAGGCCGCACTCAAAAAGCAGGACGAGGTATGGCGCGAACGAGGGCTGCCCGGCTTCGAACTCTGGAAGCCGTTCGACGGCCCGCACAACGCGATGGTCACGGTGCAGCGCTGGAACAGCTTCACCGAATGGGACGAGACACGCCACACGGTGCCCAAGATCCCGGACTGCCGCTCGGTCGTGTTCGACCTCATCTATCCCACCAACGCCAGCGCCTACCACACGACGATGTACGAGGAGATCAGCGAGCCGTGAGCATCTTGCCGATCTATCTCAGCGAGGCCGATGTCGCCGACCTCCTCGACGCCCGGGGGGCGATCGACGTCCTCGACAGGGCTTTCCGAGCGACGGCCGCCGGAGAGACCGTCAACCGTCCGCGCACCCGAATCCCGCTCGGCCAGTCCACGTACAACCTCATGTCGGCCGGGTGGGCCAGTGAGGGTGTCGTCGGCGCCAAGGTCTACACGGTGTCGGCGCAGGGCGCACCGATGCACATGTTCCTGCACGCCGCCGATGGGAGCGGCCTGCTCGCGGTGCTGGCGGCCGGCCGGATCAGCGGGCTACGGACCGGCGGCGTGTCCGGACTGTCCGCGCGCTACCTGGCGAACGACGGTAACGGCCCGATCGGGGTGATCGGTGCGGGCTTCCAGGCTGCGGCGCAGGTTCGTGGGATCGTCGCGGCCACCGGCGCCGACCGTGTCAACGTCTTCTCACCGAGCTCGGAGCGTCGCGAGGCGTTCGCCCGGCAGATGTCCGACGAGCTGGGAATCGACGTCGTCCCGGTCGGGTCACCGGCCGAAGCCTGTTCGGGAGCGAGGGTGATCGTCACCATCACGAACTCCCCGACACCGGTGCTCGACGCGGCCGACGTACCCCCGGGGAGCCACCTCGTCGCGGCCGGCAACAACACCTGGATGAACACCGAGGTTCCCCCAGAGCTCCTCGGCCGGGCCGCGACGGTCGTCGTCGACGACGTGGATCAGGCACGCCTGGAGTGCGGCGAGCTCATGCGCGCCGCTGACCGTGGCCTTATCTCGTGGGATCGCGTCCGGACGCTCGCCGACGTCGTCTCCGGCGTGGTGCCCGGGAGAACGGCCGCCGACGACATCACTGTCTTCGAGTGGCAGGGCATCGCTCTGGCCGACCTGGCCGTCGCCCACCACCTGTACAAGGCCGCCAAGGACAAGGGCCGCGGCACGCCTCTGGAGTGAGCACGGCGGACGTGGCGCGGGTGTGTCACCCGCGCCACTTTGCTCCATATAGTTGATTTTGATTCATATGCTTGACATCCTCGCGTTCTAGGCAAAGAATCGCGTCACGGCCGTGGGCGCCGCCAGATGCCACGGTGAGTCCCGCTCATGCCGTGCCCTCAGGCGTGTTCGTCAGGGCGCCGTGACCAGACGGCTGCGCGCTCGCCCCCCGACGCGATCGCTGAGCGGCGTTGAGGACGGCGACCTTCGTCATCGATGACCGCCGCTGGACGGCGTCGCGGTACACCCGAACGAAAGGACGACATCAATGAAGATCTTGCTCGTCGGTGGTTCCGGAATGGTGGGGACGTTCCTCGCGCCGTACCTGATCAAGGAGGGTCACGAGCTCCGCGTCCTGGACGTCAACCAGCCGACCGCGGAGGGCGTTGAGTACCACCAAGGCTCGATCAGTGACCCCGACGCGGTGCGCAAGGCGTTGACCGGCTGTGACACGTTCATCAACCTGGTGATGCAAGGCCGGCAGGGCGGTGACGACAGCTACCAGACGATCGAGCTGATCCAGTCGAACTACGAGGTCAACACCCTCGGCCTACACCTCGTGCTCTACATCGCCCAGGAGATGGGCATCAAGCACGGCCTGCACACCAGCACCATGACGGTCCACTACCGGGACCGGAGGTGGTACTGGCAGGAGGAGTTCGTGCCGCGCGACACTCCCAGCGTCTATGGCGTGACCAAGGCGCTCGGCGAGCAGATCTGCGAATACTTCGCCCGCTGGTTCGACATGAACATCATCGCGCTGCGCATCACCGTGCCTCGCACCCGCGAGGACTACCTGGCCGAGCGCCGGGCCCGGCCGGCCGACTTCGACGGTCCCAAGTTCGTCCTGGACGAGGAGGACCTGGCCGCGGCCTACATCGCTGCACTGCGCGTCGTGCAGGTCGGTCACGGCCGGTTCGACGCCGTCTTCCTCTCCGGCGACGAGCTGGAACAGCACCACAACCAGACCAAGGCGCGCCAGCTGCTCGGCTGGGAGCCGCAGTCGCAGCAATACGTCACCCGCGGCTGAGCGCCCGGCGCCATGAGTACAACGGAGTACGCGATCAGGCCGCCGGAGACCGTGACCGGCGAGGCCAGTGCCAAGCGGCGACGCCGCAGCGAGAACAGAGCCGGCTACCTGTTCCTGGCTCCATGGCTGATCGGCCTCGTGGTCATCACGCTGGGGCCGATGATCGCCTCACTGTACCTGTCGTTCACCGAGTACAGCCTGATCCGCGAGCCGGTGTGGGTGGGCCTGCAGAACTACATCGAGCTGTTCACCGAGAACCGGCGGTTCCTCAACACGATCAGGGTGACCGCGATCTACGTCGCGGTCGGCGTGCCGCTGCAGCTCATGTTCGCCCTGGCTCTCGCGCTCGTGCTCGACCGCGGAGTCCGCGGCCTCTCGGTGTTCCGGGCCATCTTCTACCTGCCGTCATTGCTCGGCGGCAGCGTCGCGGTGGCACTGCTGTGGCGGCAGGTCTTCGGCCGTGACGGCCTGTTCAACGCCGTCCTCGGGATCTTCGGCATCGAAGGCCAGAGCTGGATCGGCTCACCTGACACCGCGCTGTGGACGCTGATCCTGCTGCTCGTCTGGCAGTTCGGTTCCCCGATGGTCATCTTCCTCGCCGGCCTCCGGCAGATCCCGACCGAACTGTACGAAGCGGCCGAGGTGGACGGCGCCGGCCGGGTCCGCAAGTTCGTGTCGATCACCTTGCCCTTGCTGTCGCCGATCATCTTCTTCAACATCGTGCTGCAGATGATCGGCGCGTTCCAGGCGTTCACTTCGGCCTACGTCGTCAGCGGCGGGACCGGGGGACCGAACGACTCGACGCTCTTCTACACGCTGTACCTCTACCAGGAGGGATTCCAGTTCCTCCGGATGGGCTCGGCCTCGGCTATGGCCTGGATCCTGTTGGTCGTCATCGGGGCGGTCACCGCTGTGAACTTCATCGCCTCCCGGTATTGGGTCTTCTACAATGACCGCTAGCCTTCGCGCCTCCATCGAGGCGCCACCTGTCACCGGCCGTCGACGTTCGCGCCGCACGTGGCTCGTCACCGTGCTCCTGTGCCTGGCCAGCGTGGCCATGCTGTACCCATTGCTGTGGATGCTGGCCAGCTCGTTCAAGCCGGCCGACCAGATCTTCGGCACCGCGTCCTTCTGGCCGCAGCAGTGGATCATCGACCATTACGCCGACGGCTGGAACTCGTTCGGGTTCACCTTCGGCCGCTATTTCGTCAACTCGTTCATCGTGGCCGCCGGCGCCATCGTCGGGAACCTGCTCTCGTGCTCGCTGGCCGCCTATGCCTTCGCCAGGATCGACTTCAAGTTCAAGAAGTTCTGGCTCGCGGTGATGCTGATGACCATCATGCTGCCCTATCACGTGGTGGTACTTCCGCAGTACATCATGTTCCAGGAGTTCGGCTGGCTGAACACGTTCTTCCCGCTGGTCGTCCCGAAGTTCCTGGCCACCGACGCGTTCTTCGTCTTCCTCATGGTGCAGTTCATCCGGGGTCTGCCGCGGAGCCTGGACGAGGCCGCGCGCATCGACGGCTGCAACCGGCTGCAGATCTTCCTGCGGATCATCCTGCCGTTGATCCGCCCGGCCCTGGCCACGACGGCGATCTTCACGTTCATCTGGACCTGGAACGACTTCTTCACGCCGCTGATCTACCTGACCGACCCGGCGATGTACACCGTCCCGCTCGGACTGAACGCGTTCCTCGACTCCACCGGAGAATCGGCGTGGGGCTCACTGTTCGCGATGGCCGTGCTCTCGCTCGGGCCAGTGCTGGGCTTTTTCATCGTCGCCCAGAAGTATCTCGTCCGAGGCATCGCGACCACCGGGTTGAAGTGAGGGCGAGTCGGTCATGGCATTGCCGATCGTCACGATCGCGATGGATCCCCGGCGCTGGGACGAGATGTTGGCGCCGGCGGACCTGGACCGGCTTCGACAGCTCGCCGACGTGCGGCTCGTGGAGTTCGGTGCTCCGTCGACCATCGAGGCTGCTCCGGCGCTGGACCCGGCCGAGGAGGAACGACTGGCCGACGCCGCCCGGTCGTCCTCGGCCCTGGTGGTCGCGCACGGGTCACCGTGCGTCACCGAGGCGGTCCTGGCCTCGGCGGACCTGCTGGGCTTCGTCGGCGAACTGGAGGGCGACCGCTTCGGCGGCCGGATCGACGTCGAGGCGGCCAGCCGGCGCGGCATCTCGGTGGTCGACACGACACACGGCTCCTCCGGACCGGTCGCAGAGTTCGCGCTGGCACTGGCCATCCTCGGGCTGCGCGACACCTGGCGCTACGCCCGGCGGCTCCAGGCCGGCAACGCGGTCCAGCCCACGGCCAGGACCGAACCGGACCGGCTGGTCAACAACGAACTGAACGCGTGCACGGTGGGGTTGGTCGGGTTCGGCAACATCGGCTGGCGACTGGTCGAGCTGTTGCGCCCGTTCGGCTGTCCCGTGCTGGCATACGACCCGTTCGCTCCGCGGCAGCTCGCCCCGGCCATGGGGGTGTCGTTCGCCCGGTCCTTGGAGACGGTGTTCTCGGCGTGCGACGTCGTCGTCAGCCTGGTGCCGCTGACACCGGCGACCACCCGCCTGATCCGGGGCGACCTCCTGCGCCGGATGCGGCCCGGGGCGGTGTTCGTGAACGTGTCGCGCGGCGGCGTCGTTGACACCGACGAGATGGTGGCCGTTGCCACCGAGGACCGCCACGTCTTCTGCCTCGACGTGCTGGAGCCCGAGCCGATACCCGTCGGTCACCCGCTCCGTGCGCTGCCGAACGTCTTCCTCACACCTCATCTGGCCGGTGCTACTGGCCAGTCCAGGCGGCGGTTCTTCCAGTTCATGGTCGATGAGCTCGTCCGGCACTTCTCCGGCCTGGAGCCACACGCCCAGCTCACCGCGGACGTGCTGGCCGGGCGAGGAGTGCGCACCTCCGCCGCTGTTCCATCGTCCAGCACGACCCAGGAGGAGTAACCGCATGTCGGTCATCGTCGGCGCCTATGCCACCGCCCCGCGACCCATCGAGTCCACAGCGCAGTTCGACCGGTACGTCGCCGACGTTCTGTCGCTGCCGGGGGTCGCCGGGCTCGAGGTTCCCTACCAGAACCCGGAGTCGCCGTGGAACGACATCGGCTACCTGACCAGCACCAGCACATCGAGCACGCATGTGCTGACGTTGATCCCGGCGCTGGTGTCGGCCCTGGCCAGCTCGCCTCGGCTCGGCCTGGCCTCGGTCGACGACGATGGCCGACGCGCCGCCCTGGAGCTGGTGCGCGGCGCTCACCGGTTCGTCCAGGACGTCAACGCCAAGGGCGGGGGAGCGTTCACCCACGTGGAGCTGCACTCCTCGCCGCGCCGGCAGGACGCCTCGGCCGACGCCCTGCGCCGCTCACTCGACGAGATCGCGACCTGGGACTGGGGACCGGTCAGCCTCACCATCGAACACTGTGACGCCGACACTGGAGCGCACGAGCCGGCCAAGGGTTTCCTGCCGCTCGACGACGAGATCGCGGTGGCTCGCGAGCGCGGTCTCGGCATGGTGCTGAACTGGGGACGCTCGGCCATCGAGGCACGCGACGCGGCCGGTGCGGCACGGCACGTCGATACCGCGGTGGCCGCCGGCGTGCTGACCGGGGTGGTGTTCTCGGGCGCGTCACCGGAGCCGAGCGCCTACGGTCCGGGCTGGGGCGACTGGCACCTGCCGATTCGCGCCTGGGGCACCGGGCCGGTGGCCGCAGAGGCCGCGACGAGCCTGCTCACCCCGGCTGAGGTGGCCGACTGCGTCGCTCGGGCCACCGCGGCCCCCGAGCTGGCCTTCGTCGGCGTAAAGGTGGCACCGCCGTCGTTCGCCACGGTCCCACAGCGGGTGGAGCTGCTGGCGGCCAACCTGGCCATCGTCGCCGGGGCGGTCGCCCAGGCCCGCGACGCGTGATCGTCGACGCACACTGCCACGCCTGGCGGCGCTGGCCGTACGAGACCGCTCCGCTGGACTGCACGGCCGAGGCGCTTCTCCGTGCTCTGGACGAGCACGGGGTCGACCATGCTCTCGTGGTGGCGGCGCGTATCGGCCGGCCAGGCGCCCACAACGACGACAACAACGCATATGTGGGCGCCGCCGTGGCACGGTGGCCCGACCGGTTGTCGCTCGCGGTCGAGGTCGACGGACATTGGTCGGCCGAATACGGCTCGGCCGGCGCCGCGGACCGGCTGGACCGCGTTGCCGCCGACCATCCGGTGGCGGCGGTGGCGCTGTACCCGGCGCCGGGAGCCGACGGGTGGCTCGACCACGGACCTGGAGCGGACCTCGTGCACCGAGCGGGCGAGCTCGGCCTGCCGGTCTCGGCGGCCGTGACGCCCCAACGTCGCGGCGAGCTCCGGAACGTCGCACGGCGGCACCCCGGCGTCACGTTCCTGCTCCACCACCTCGGCCTGCCGAGCCGAGGCCGGGACGGCGGCGCGCACGCACTCGCCGATGCCTATGCAGACCTCGACAACGTCTACCTGAAGCTGTCCGGCCTGCACTATGCCGATGCGACCGAGCGCTTCCCCTACCCAGGTGTATGGGCCGGTGTCGTGGAGCCGTTGCTCGCCCGGCTCGGCCCGGGCAGGCTCGTCTGGGGCTCGGACTTCCCCGCCTACCGGCAGCGCGCGACCTACACTCAGGCTCGTGACGTATTGGAGCCGTCCGGCGCGACCGCCTGCCCCGGCCGCGAGCTCATCGCTGGGAACACGTTGGCTCGGCTGCTCGGACTCGGCTGAGCTGGGTCGGGCACTGGCCGGAGTCAGAACGCGACTTGGACGGCCACTCGCTCGGCAATCAGCGGACGCAGGACCGTGGTCTGGATCTCCTTGTGCCCGGCGTCGTCTCGGTAGCGGCGGTACCCGTCGGCGTCGTCGAACTCGGCCACGATGGCGAAGTCGTGGTTACCCGGTTCGCCGAGCGCGTCCGCACCGAAGCTGTACGCCTTGATGTCCGGCACGGTCGCCGGGAATCCGTCCAGCACCGTGCACAGGTGGTCGACCTGGTCGGCGGTGACGCCGTCCTTCCAGCGGAACAGCGCAATGTGCCGGATCATCGGATCTCCTCTGTCGTGGCGGTCAGTGCTGGGCGTCGAAGCGGCCGTCGATGACGGTCCAGCCGGCATCGACCGGGAGATTGGTGCCGGTGATGTACGAGGCGGCGTCCGAGGCCAGGAAGGCCACGGCGGCGGCCACCTCGTCGGCGCTGCCCCAGCGTCCGAGGATGGTGTGTTCGTCGTAGGCCTTCAGCACGTCCGGCCGGTCGCGCAGTGGCCGCGTCAGTGGCGTGTCGATGACACCCGGAGCGATCGTGTTCACCCGCACGCCGGACAGCCCGACCTCGCTGGCGAGCCCGCGCACCAGCTGCTGGATCGCCGCCTTCGTGGAGGCGTACACGGCCAGACCCGGCTCGACCAGGTTGGCGCGCATCGAGGAGCAGGCGACGAGGCTGCCCGAGCCCTGGGCCACCATCACCTCGCTGGCTTGCTTGAGGAAGTCGAACGTGCCCTTGAGGTTCAGCCGGACGATCCGGTCGAACTCCTCCTCGGTGTACGTGGCGACCCGCTTGCGGATGTTGATGCCCGGCGTGGTGACGCCGATGTCGAGGCGTCCGTAGGTGTCGACCGCGGTCGCGACCGCTGCGCGCACCTCGTCGGTGCGGGTGAGGTCGGCGCGGACGGACAGCGCCGTGCCGCCCTCGTCCGCGATGCGCCGGGCGGTCGCGGTGACGCCCTCGCCGTCGATGTCCGCACAGACCACCCTCGCGCCCATGCCGGCGAGGAAGCGGGCCGATGCCTCGCCGAGGCCGGACGCGGCTCCCATCACGACGGCGATCCGCCCGGTGAGGTCGAACAGGTCGCGGTAACGCGACGCCATCAGCCGTTGCCCCCTTGGGTGTCGGGGAAGGTGGGGTCGACGAGCGCGAGCAGCACAGCCGTGTCGAGGACGAGGGTGGGGATGAGCCTGGTCCGGAACAGCGCGAGGATCTGCGCTGGGCCCTCGGTCTGGACGGCCGTCGACGCAGGCATGCCCAACGTCTCGGCAGCCGCCATCGCGCGGCCGGCGAGCGCGGTCTTCGCCGGACGGTAAGCCGGGCTGAGGATGCGGTCATAGAGCACCGGGGCGGCACCGAGGAGGAACTCGGGCCACCGGCCCAGGCCTCGGTACACGCTCAGGACGCGCGGATGGCCGTGCAGCTCCGTCACCCGGCGGTAGACGGATTCCAGGGCAGCGTCGCCGGCGCCGGCTGCTGCCGGCGCCGGCGCAACGGACCCGCGCGAGGCCGGCACCGGCGGACCGGGACGCGACTGGTCGACGCCATCGGCCGACTGGTACCACGCCGAGGCCAGCAGGAGGAGCTGCGGCAACAGGCGTTGCTGCCCCCATAAATGCTCGCGCAGGGCGTCGAGGTCATCGGTCTGGCCGGCCAGACCGGCATCGGCAGCGGGAAGCAGGGACTGTGGGACGGTTATCTGGTCCAGTGCCGCCCGGTACCCGTCGGTTTCCATGAGTGGTGCGTAGGCACGCCACGCGCCGATCAGGAACTCGCCCCAATGAGCGAGCGCGGTGAAGATCGGGCTGACGAAGGAGACGCCGAGGCGGCCGGGGATCTCACCGAGAACTGCACGGACCTGCGGGTCGTCCGAGGGCTCGGCGGGCAGCGCCACCAGTGCGTGCGCTCCGCGCTCTGCGCGCGCGGCTTCATCCGGGTCGAACGTGGCGCCCGTGTCCGGACCGTCACCTGTATGCCGTTGAAGTGCCATGACGTCGCTGTCACTTTCTCTTCGGTGTCGGGATGAAGTCTCTCGCCCACGTAACGCTCTGTCAATAATCCTGGATCTTATTCAGATAGTTGACAATCGTGCATCCGTTCCCCAGACTCTCCCTACGCTGCCGACGCCGGTCGCGTCGGGTCGTCTCCGGGACCGCGACACCATCGCGGGCTGTGCGATACACCGGCACAGCGCCGCACAGATGAAGCCCGGACGACCGCCGAAGATCCGGCGTGGACGGCCCTCGGGGCAACACCGCGCCACGCGACGCCCTGGCATTCGGTCCGTTTCCGAAAGGTGGTACGACAATGACGTCCGCGACCAGGACGAGAATCAGGACGAGGGCACGGCGCGCGGCGGGTCCGGCCTTCCTTGCCGGGGCTCTGGCGCTCGCCACCGCCTGCGGCGGCGGCACCGGCACCTCCGGCGAGGGCGGTGGTTCCCAGCTGCGCGCGGCCTGGTGGGGCGGCGAGGCACGAGCCGAGCGGTTCGATCAGATCGTCGACGGCTACGAGGCACAGCTCGACGGAGAAGTCACGTTCAAGACCGAGTTCGCCGGCTTCGACCAGTACTGGCCGAGGATGTCCACCCAGGCGGCCGGCAAGAACCTCCCCGACGTCATGTTCATCACCGAGCGGCAGATCGCCGACTTTGCGCCCGCCCTGCTCGACCTGCAGTCCTACGTCGACAGCGGTGAACTGGACCTGAGCAGCTTCAGCGACACCTATATCGAGAGCGGAAAGTACGACGACGAGCTCAAGATGATGCCCGTCGGCGCGACCTACCCGACGGTCCAGTACAACCAGGTGCTCTTCGAGGAGGCCGGGATTCCGGTACCGGAGGGTGACTGGACGTGGGAGGACTTCAAGGACACGGCGGTCCAGCTCACGCAGAAGCTCGGTGACGGACGGTGGGGCGCTCAGGACAGCGGCGGCATCGGCACCCTGTTCGAGAACTTCCTGCTCCAGCGCGAGAAGTCCCTCTTCGAGGGCAGCGAACTGAACTTCGACGTCCAGGACCTCGAAGACTGGCTCCAGCTCTGGGAGGACCTGCGGCAGGCCGGCGCCACTCCCCCCGGCGACGTCACGGTCGAGACCAGCTCACTCACCTTCGAGAGCTCTCTGTTCGGGACCGACAAGGTGGCGATGTTCTACACCAGCCACAACCAGCTGCCGAACTTCCAGGGCTTCATGGACGCACCCTTGGGTCTCGCGCCCGCGCCGCAGGGAGGCACCAAGAACGTTCTGATGATCATCGGCACCTTCATGTCGGTCTCCGCGGACACCAGCAACCCGGAGGCCGCCGTCGGCCTGTTGAACCACTGGGTCAACGATTCCGAGGCCATCGACCTGTTCGGCGCCGAATTCGGTTCACCGGCGTCGCAGCTGGTGTCCGACCAGATCTCCGAAGGCGCCGACGAGGCGCTCACGGCCCTCCTGGAGTACGGGCACGAGGCCGAGAAGATCGCCGAGCTCGGCTCGCCCCGGCCGCGGGGTGGCCAGGAGGTCGAGACGATCATCGCCAGCGCCAACGAGAACGTCGCGTCGGGCGCCATGACCCCGACCGAGGCCGCGGAGACAGCCTACGCCGACGCCGAAGCGGCCATCGGCTGAAGCAGAGCCACGGGAGCGGCGAGACGTTCGGGACAGCCAAGACCGGCGATCGCTCCGTCGTATATCCCCACGAGCTGTCCCCGACGAGAACGACATGAGGAGCACCGTGAGCGAACCCAGGGAAACGTTCGATGCCGACGACCTTCGTGAGCTGCACCGGATGATGGCGGTCCTGCGGTTCCTCGAAGAACGCGTCAAGGAACTGCGGCTGGCCGAGGAGGTCCGGGGCTCGGTGCACTTGGCGCTCGGGCAGGAAGCGGTCGCAGTGGGCGCCTGCGCGGCGCTCGCACCGATCGACACCCTGACGGCCACCTACCGCGGGCACGGCTGGGCCGCGGCCAAGGGCGTGCCGGTGGTCGCCATCCTGGCCGAGTTGCTGGGTAAGGAGATCGGGACCAACGGCGGCCGCGGTGGCTCGGCGTACCTGTCGTCAGCGGACCACCTGTTCCTCGGGGAGAACAGCATCGTGGGTGCGGGCGCGCCCATCGCGCTGGGCCCGGCGCTGGCCAGTCGCTACGACGGCTCGGGCCGGGTATCGCTGACAGTGTTCGGCGACGGCGCCATCAACCAGGGCTCGGTGAGCGAGGCGTTCAACTTCGCCGCTGCCTTCGCCCTTCCTGTCGTGTTCGTGTGCGAGAACAACGGGCTCTCCGAGCTCACCCGGATCGACGAGATGGTTGCCGACGACCAGCTGTGGCGACGCGCCGGCGGTTTCGGTTTGCCCGGCGTGCGCATCGACGGCAACGATCCCGTGGCGGTCCGGACCGCCGTCCGGGAGGCGGTGGAGCGAGCCCGCGCCGGCGGCGGCCCCTCTCTGGTCGAGGCGATGACCGAACGGATAGCCGGCCACTACATCGGTGACCACGAGCTGTACCGACGTCCTGGCGAGGTGGAAGCCGCCCTGACCAGGGAGCCGCTCGTCCGGTCGCGTCAGCGGCTACGGGAGCTCGGGGTGTCCGACGCCGACGTCGACGACGTCGAGCGGGGCGCGCGCGACGAGGTCGACGCGGCCACGGCGACCGCGCGAGACGCCGAGCTGAGCCAGTCGTCCACCGTCAGGGAGCACATGTATGTCGATCACTGAGCACAACGAGCATCGTCCGGTCACCGCGGAGACCGCCGACCTGAGCTACGTCCTGGCCGTCAACGCCGCCCTGCGCCGTGCCCTGGACGAGGTTCCCGAGGTGATTCTCTACGGTGAGGACGTCGCGAAGGGTGGCGGTATCTTCGGCGCCACCCGAGGACTTGCCAGCGCCTTCGGTGATCGGGTCTTCGACACGCCGATCAGCGAGAGCGCCATTCTCGGTAGCGCACTGGGAGCGGCCATGCTGGGGCGCCGCCCGGTCGTCGAGATCATGTGGATCGACTTCGCGCTCGTCGCGCTCGACCAGATCGTCAACCAGATCGCGAACACCGCGTACGTGTCCCGGGGCCGATGGCGGGCCCCTCTCGTGATCAGGACCCAGCAGGGCCACCTGCCCGGGGCATGCGCTCAGCACGCGCAGAACCTCGAAGCCATGTTCGCCCACACACCAGGGCTGCGCGTCGGGCTGCCGTACACCACGCAGGACGCCTACGACATGCTGCTGTCCGCCGTGCACTGCGACGACCCTGTGCTCATCATCGAGAACCGCAGCCTGTACTTCCGGGAGCGCGTACCGGTCGCCGTGAACGGCCCGGTGCAGCCCATCGGCGCCGCGGCGGTCCGGCGCGCCGGCAGCGACGCGACCGTGGTCGCCTGGTCCGCCGTTCTCGCCGAGGTTCTGGCCGCTGCCGACGAGCTCTCCGGCGAGGGTATCGAGATCGAGGTCATCGATCTGCGTTGGCTCAACCCCCTGGACGAGGCCACCGTGTTCGCCAGCGTGCGCAAGACCTCACGCTTCGCCGTCGTGCACGAGGCGAACCTCACCGGAGGGTTCGGCGGCGAGCTGGTGGCCAGGGTGGCCGAGCGGTGCCTGGGCGACCTCGACGCGGCACCGAGGCGGGTCGCAACCCCGGACCTGCGCATCCCGGCGGCCCCGCACCTGCAGCAGGCCGTGATCCCGCAGGTGGCCGACATCACGGCGAGCCTGCGGCAGCTCGTCAGCGAGTAGCGGGCGGTCGACCCGCCCAGACGTCCGTGACCAGCGGCACGCCGGGTCGGTAGGCCAGGTGCACGTACGACGGCGCGTCGAGCAGCACCAGGTCGGCTCGGGAGCCCGGAGCCAGCCGGCCCACATCGGTGCGCCGCAGTGCCGCCGCGCCGCCGGCGGTGGCCGCCCACAGCGCCTCCGCCGGGGTCATCCGCATCTCGCGAACGGCCAGCGCGATGCAGAACGGCATTGAGGAGGTGTAACAGGACCCCGGGTTGCAATCGGTGGCGAGGGCGACGGTGACGCCGGCGGCGAGGAGGCGGCGGGCGTCGGGGTAGGGCGAACGGGTCGAGAACTCCACCCCCGGCAGCAGCGTGGCCACTGTCGCGGAGTCGGCCAGCGCCGCGACGTCGACGTCGTCCAGGTGGGTGCAGTGGTCGGCGCTGGCCGCACCCAGCTCGCAGGCCAGCTGGACGCCGGGACCAGGGCCGAGCTGGTTGGCATGGACCCGGGCCCCCAAACCCCGGGCCAGCCCGGCGGTGAGCACGGCCCTGGCGGCGTCGGAGTCGAACGCGCCGTCCTCGCAGAAGACGTCGATCCAGCGGGCGTACGGGCCACAGGCGTCGAGCATCGGCCCGGTGACCAGGTCGACGTAGGCGGAAGGGTCGTCGGCGTACTCCGGCGGCACGACGTGCGCGCCGAGGAACGTCGTCTCGTCGGTGTGCGCGCGCGCCAGCGCGAGTGCCCGGGACTCGTCGTGCACGGTCAGCCCGTAACCGCTCTTGATCTCGACCGTGGTGGTGCCCTGCCGGCGCAGCTCGGCGACCAGGCGGGCGAGGTTGGCCGCCAGCACCTCGTCGGGTGCGTCCCGGGTCGCGGCGACGGTGGTGCGGATACCGCCGGCGGCGTAGGGCTGGCCGCTCATCCGGGCGGTGAACTCGGCCGCGCGGTCACCGGCGAAGACCAGGTGGGCGTGGCTGTCGACGAAGCCGGGGACCACGCAGCGACCGCCGGCGTCGAGGCGGACGTCGGCGGCGGGCGCCTGCGCCGACGGGCCGGCCCAGCTCACCGTGCCGCGGGCATCGACGACCAGCGCGGCGTCGGCGAGCTGCCCCAGCGCGGAGCCGTCGCCGAGGGTGGGGTCATTGGTGACCAGCAGACCGATCCGGTCGAGCAGTGTGGTGACCACGGGCAGGTGGACCGCAGCGCGGGATGGGCGCGAGCGCCGCGGGTCAGGTGCCGCGCGGGGCCAGCACGCCCCACGTCACGAGCTTCTCGCGCAGCTCCGCCGGCGGGATCTCGTAGAGCAGTGCCGCGAGCGAGATGTCCTCGGCCCGGATGGTCAGAACCGGGCTGCCGAAGTCGTTGCGCTGGCGCTGGATCGAGGCCACGAAGGTGGCCAGCCGCTCGGCCTCGGGCGGCGCGTTGCGTAGCGCGTCGAGGTCGATGACCAGCTTCCCCTCTTGCGCCGGGATCCTGGACCGTGCGCCGTCGGAGACGAGCGTGTCGACCGGTACACCGTAGAACTCCGCGAGCTCGGCGATGCGGCGGATCGATGCGACCCGGTCGCCGCGCTCGTACGAGCCGACCACGACCGCGCGCAACCGGCCACCGGACTTCTCCTCCACAGCCTGCAGCGACAGCCGCCGGCGCTTGCGCAGCGCCCGCAGCCGCGCGCCCACGACCTTAGCGAAGTCCTCCTCGGTCGAGTCCGGACTGCCGTCGTTCATCGTCGAGCTCCCCAAGGTGCCTCGTCCTCCGTACTGATTCGCCCTCACCAGCACGCCTGCGCCGCGCCCCCCTTGGCAGGCCCCGGATACGTACCCGGGACAATCCAGAGAATACCGGGCAATCGTCGCCTATTGATCACCGACTGTCCGCTACCTGTTCAGCCCGCATGCTAGGTGTTTCGCAAGGCAAAGGCCAACGTTTGTCTCACTCGTCACGCCATCCGCAGCGGAACGCCGGGATTCCGCGCCTGCTCCAGAACCACCTGTGCCGGCAGCGGTTTCGACATGAAGAAGCCCTGCGCCCGGTAGCAACCCAGGTCCAGCAGGGTCGTCACCGCGGCCGGATCCTCCACCCCCTCCGCGACTGTCGTCAGGTTGAACGCCTCGGCCAGCCGGACGATCGCGGCGACGATGGCGCGATCCCCGCTGCTCTCGGCCAGCGCCGAGACGAAACTGCGGTCGATCTTCAGGATGTCGACCGGCAGCTGCTTGAGCTGGGCCAGCGAGCTGTAACCGGTGCCGAAGTCGTCGATGGCCAGCGTGACGCCGAGGCCGCGAAGCCCGTTGAGCGTGGCCTGCACGTCGTCGAGCTCACGCATCACCGTGCCCTCGGTGATCTCGATGCCCAGCTCGGCCGGCGCCAGGCCGTACCTGCTCAGCAACGTGGCGACGAACCCGACGAAGTCCGCGCTGATCAGCTCTCCGGCGGAGATGTTGACCCGCACGACCGGCGGCGGCACCGACGATGTGCTCTTCCAGACCGACAGCTGCCGGCAGGCCTCCTCCAGAACCCAGCGGCCCAGCTCCGCCGCGAGGTTGATCTCCTCCACGACGGAGACGAACGACTCCGCGGCGAGCAGTCCGCGCTCGGGGTGCTGCCAGCGCACCAGCGCCTCGACCGCCGTCAGCCGCCCGTCGCGCAGGTCGAACTCGGGCTGGAAGTACAACCGCATCTGGTTGTCGCTGATGGCGGTGCGCAGCCGTAGTTCGAGATCAGCTCGGTTGAGCAGCTTGGACCGCAGCTCGTCGTTGAACGTGACCACGGAGTCACCACCCCGATCCTTCGCCTCCAGGAGAGCGACATCGGCATTGCTCAGCAGCTCATCGGCGGTGCTGGCGATGTCGCCGCTGACCACCAGGCCGATGCTGGCGCTACGGCTGATCGAGTGCCCGCCCACCTCGAGCGGCTCGGCCACCCGGTCGAGGATGCGCCGGGCGGCCCGCTCGGCGGCTGCGACCGAGCCTATGCCGTGGAGCACGATGACGAATTCGTCGCCGGCCAGCCGGGCGACCACGTCGTGCGGCCGCACCGACTCGCGCAGCCGCTGCGCCACCTGCCGGATGAAGCTGTCGCCGATGGCGTGGCCGAGGACGTCGTTGACGGTCTTGAGCCGATCCATGTCCGCGAACAGCACCGCCAGCGGAGCCTGCGGGTCATTGGTCAGCACGGTGCTCAGGTGCTCGACGAAGGCCCGGCGGTTCCACAGGCCGGTCAGCTCGTCGTGGTACGCCTGGTGGTGGAGGCTCTCCTCGGCCGTGACCCGCCCGTCGAGCTGCACGAACAGCGAGGCGATGGCGCGCAGCGCACGAACCTCGGCACGGGTCCAGATGCGGTCGCCGAAATGGATGAGACCGAGCACGCCACGGGTGACGTCACCCTCGATCAGGGGGACGGTGGCCATTGACACCTCGGGGACGCCCGAGCCCGCTTCGACCCGTTCCTGGTAGTCGTGCTGGCCGTCGCCGGGGCGGAGGATGAACGGCTCGCGCAAGTCCTTGATCATGGCGAAGATGGGATCGTCGGTGTCCCACGGCACCTCGCCCAGCGGGTCGGGGTCGGGGATGTGCTCCCGGCGCGGCCACTCGTCGATGAGGATGCTGGCCCGCTTCTCCGGGTCGTTGTGCCGCAGGACGCACGTGTCGGCGCCGAAGTAGCGGCCGAGCTCGCCCAGCACCCGGTGGGTGGTCTCGGCCCGGTCGGTGGTGGAGACGCCCATCAGCTCGGAGGCGACATAAGTGACGAGCGCGTCGAGGCGGCCGTACTGGCCGGGCACCTCACCGGCCTCCATGACGGCGGCGCACAACGCGCCCGCCATCGCCAGCAGCGTGCGGTCGTTGGCGCGCCACGGACGGTCGAGGCCGCGGACCAGGCACACCGCTCCGTGGAAGTCGTGATAGCTCAGCCCGGTGGCGAGCAGCTGGTGGCCGACGGTCTGATCGGTCTCGACCACGCCGTCGTCGCCGTGCTGGACGACCCGGGCGGTGATGCCGCGGATCGCCTCGCGCATCTCGGTCAACGCACTGCCCGACACCCCGGCCGTCGTCGCGCTCCCCCAGGACACCAGCGGCATGCCGCCCCCGACGGCCAGCACGTCGGCGGAGATGCTGTCCGTGGCCTCTGCCAACGCTTTCAGCAGGGGCTGGATGGTCTCGGGGTCCATCTTCATAGGTCGGTCTCCGTGGCCCTCAACGCGTCCGTACGGTTCGGTCTGCAGGCAGGCGGCGGCTTCGGACGCTGATCGACGGAGCGTATCCGATACGCATCACGAGGGCGATGGCCCGGTCGGTCGTTCCGCTCAGATCGGCGAATACCCGGCGAAGCTGCCGTAAACGCGGCGCGTATCGCGGTGACAGCTCCTCGTAGTCGGAGTCGTCCACGGCGAAGATGAACACCGGCGACATCGCCTGCACCGCCAAGCCGTGCCGTTCGGCCTCGATCCAGACGCGCTCGACGGCCTGCCCGGCACGGACGTAGTCGGCTGGCCGGGTGCCGTCGGCGGTCACCACCACCAGCCCGGCGGCCCCGCCGACGCGGTCGCGGGTCGGCTCCCCTAGCGCCCGGCCCAGATCCTGCTCGGCCAGCACGCCCATCACGTCCGCGCGCCGCGCCACCGCCAGCTTCGCCAGGTCGGAGTCGTCGAGCTCGAGCGTCCGCACGTCCAGGCCCCACGCCAGGTCGTCGGTGCCGGGCCAGCGCAGCTCGCGCATCATCTCGCGGTGCAGGTGCGGGGTGAGGTAGCGCAGCCGGTCCGACTCGCCCATCAGCTCGCCCAGCTCGGTGAGCGTGTCGCGGTCGGTGACCACGACCGCGTCGCCGCCCTCCGCCCGGGCCACCCGCACCAGCGCCGGCGCCACGTCGCCGGGTAGTGCTCCGGGCCGGTTGAGGTGTCGGTTGGACACCCGGTCGAGCATCGACTCGTAGAGTCCGGCCAGCTCCTGCGGGGCATCGCCGCCGAAGCGCAGCCGCGCCGCCGGTGCGTCGTCGTCGGCGCCGTCCGGCCGGCCCGCGCGAGCCCCGCCGCCCGGAAAGATCTCGACCACGCCCAGGAGGCCGTGCCGGGCCGCGGCGACCCTGGCGTTGAACAGCGCCGCGCCGATGGCCACGTAGCTGCCGCGGAACGCGACGTCGAGGGTCGAGGTCTGCGCCGGGTCGAGCAGGATGTCCAGACCGGTCTCGTCGACTGCGAAGCGCCACGGTTGGGTGTTGCCGCCCGACGGTGCCATCCGTGCGGCGTGCGCCACGGCGTCCCAGGCCCCCGCCGGTGGCTGCTCCGGCGCGACCTCGCGCGCGGCGGCGGAGACCAGGTCCGGCGGCCGGGGCGGCTCGGCGACCTTGCCGAGCAGCGCCTCGACATCCACCCGCACCCGGCCCGACGGCAGCGCCCGGCCGAGACCGAGCGCCCGGACCGCGGCGGCCACCGTCGCCGCGCCGAGGCTGACGTCTCCGCCCAGCTGCGGCCAGGTGCTCAGCGTCTCGTCGACCTCGGTCATCGAGGCGGCCATGACCGCGGTGAGCTCGTCGGGTTCCAGGACCCGCAGGACGTAGGGGACCTTGTCGTGCGTCGACAGGCCGATCAACCGCTTCGGCTCGACATCGCCGAGCAGGCCGTGGAACATCGGCCGGTCCGGCTCCAGGTCGTACCGTTCGATGTCCAGCAGGCCGCGCTCGTTGGTCTCCATGACCAGCGGCACCCCGTGCCGGCGCGCGGCGTCGCGCACGGCGACCTTGAGGTCGAACGCGTCACACTCCTCGACCACGATGTCCAGGCCGGTCATGAACGCGTCGGCGGTGTCCAGGTCCAGGCCACGCGGCTCGATCTCGACGTCGATGTATGGGTCGAGCTCGGCGATGCGGCGGGCGAGCACGACCGCCTTGTTGAGGCCGAGGTCGAAGACCGTGCCCGGGATGCGGTTGAGGTTCGACAGCTCGATGTGGTCGAAGTCGGCCAGCCGGATGCGTCCGCAGACGCCCTCGAGCGCCAGCGTGTGTGCGATGGCGTGGCCGACGCTCAGCCCGACCACTCCGATCGTGAGCTCGCGCAGGCGTCGCTGCTCCTCGGCGGTGATCTTGTTGCGGTTGCGGTCGGACCGCAGCGCCTGGAAGCCGCCCGGACCGAGAACGTGCACGACGGCTCGCCGCCACGGGTAGTGGTACCAGCGGCTGGGCTCGTCGAGGTGGGCAGGAACCGGCGACGGCAGCATCCGGGCCAGGTCGCGCCGCTGCTGGTCGATCGTGTCGATGACAGCGACCCCCGGATTGCGGCGCAGGTCGGCCAGCTTCTCGGGATCGTCGACGTGGACCGGTCGCCACGCTGCTTCTGGGGCAGGGTCCTCCGTCATGGGCGCGCCTCGGGGTCCCGCCCGAGGGCTTGCCGGCGCTCGGCCTCGTACAGCTCCCGCTGCTCCGGCGCGCACAGCTCCGGCGACCCATCGACGTGCCACCAGAGGAACGTGGTGCGGTACCGCTCGTCCGGGTAGGTCGCGAGGACGAGGCCGTCGAGCGACCGCGCACCGGACTGTCCCCAGCGCGGCGCGGCGTGCTCGGCCGCCGTCCCGAACGCGTAGGCCACCCCGACGACGTGCAGGGCGTGCAGGTACGAGCGGGCCAGCAGGTCGGCCAGCGCGGACTTGTGTTCAGAGGCGGGGTCGACCCAGGCGCCCTTCATCTCCATGACACCGGTGTCGAGCACGCCGTCGATCCAGTCGGCCACCATCGCCGCCGAGTACGGCTGACTGGCGAACTCCGACGGCGCATGCGCGCTCGTGACGGAGTCGAGGCGGCCGTTGGTGTACCAGCCGCCCCGCACCACGCCATCGTCGTCCGAGGCGACGGCGTAGAAGGGGCCGGGCGAGTCCGCCGTGGCCGGCGGGATCTTGAGTGCGCTCTCGACCCGGTAGCGCTGATAGGTCCGCCTGGCGCCCGCGACGTACTCGTCCCAGAGGTCGAACCGGCGCGCGGGGGTGTAGAAGCGCAGCCAGGTCTGGGACGGCTCGTCACGGAACTGGTACAGCGCGGAGGTCTCTGCGCGCGGGTGAGCGGCGGTACTGCGGGGGCCGATACTCGTCATCAGATCAACACCTAGCTTCACGGCTCCGTCCGGTCTGTGATCTCTGTACCGTATGCGCCGTTCATGCTCTAGATGTTCCATAATGCCCGACCGCGGCGCGAAGAAGACGCCGAAATGGAGAACGCGACGGGTGCCTGCCCCCCAACAGACCCGCCGCGCCTCCACCAATGCGGCGACGAGACCAGCCCGCGGAAACCCGTCGCCGCCCCGTTTGGAACGTGGTGCGCACGTCCCCGGACGCGCGCACCACGTTCCCTTTTCACGGCACGGCCTGTGCAGGGCGGAGGGCCGTACCGGTCCAGGGTCACGGCCGAAGCCGTGATACGCACCACGTGCCTCGGTGAACCCCGAGGTTGCCGCGACTACTCACGACGTCCCCGTCCCTCGTGGCTATCCAATCCTTTCGAATTGGGGCCGAGACACGTAATTGCCGGTGCGAATGGTTAGAGAATAGACAGCGGAAAGGGATCGCGCAACAACTACTTTGCGTCACAAAAAGTAACTCAGAGTAGCGGTCAAGCGGGTGACACACAGTGATCAACACCTCACTCTACGTCACGTTTTACCAACACCGTCGCTCAGCGTGACGGAACGGCGCCTAGTCCGCCGAGTCGAATAACAGCGGCCCGAGAAGTAATGCCGACAACCCCGAGCGGGCGCCTTTCAACGGCGCTTTTGGAATTGCACGAGCGGCACAGCCTGCGAGTTCTGTCGGCCGTGGGCGGCGTGACGCATCGGAGACCCCGTCCTTGCCGCGCGTCAACGAAGCGGTAAGACTCTCCCTGTATGTCTGGTTCCCCGGCCACCTATCGTGACGTCTTCGCAGCCACGGAGTTCCGCTGGCTGTGGCTCGCGCACGCGCTCTCGGTGATCGGCGACCAGCTGGCCAGGGTGGCGCTCACGCTGCTGGTGTTCGATCGCACGGAGTCCGCCGGGCTCGCGGCGCTCACGTACGCCCTGACCTACCTGCCCGATCTGGTCGGCGGTGCCACCCTGGCCGGACTGGCCGATCGCTACCCGCGCCGAGATGTGATGGTCGTCACCGACCTCGCGCGGGCCGCACTAGTGGTGGTGATGGCCGTCCCGGTCGTCCCGCTCGCCGGACAGGTGGCTCTGCTCGCGCTGGTCCAGTTGCTCGCGGCTCCATTCTCGGCCGCCCGGCAGGCCGCGCTGGCCGACATGCTGGTCGGCGACCGGCTCACGCTCGGGCTGGGCGTCATCTCCATCACCTACCAGGCCGGGCTCGTGGCCGGGTTCGGCGCAGGTGCGGCGCTGGTGGCCGAGCTCGGCACGTCCACCGCACTGGTGATCAACGCCATGACGTTCGTGGTGTCGGCCGCCCTGATCGCCTACGGGCTGAACGCGCACCGCCCCCGGGAGTCCCTGCCTGGGGACGCCGACGACCTCGATGGCGTGCCGCCCGGCGGGCAGTGGCAGACCATCCGGGCCGGCTGGCGCGTGGTGGCCCACGACGCGCGGCTACGGACCCTGCTGGCCATCGCCTGCTGCTCGGGCTTCTACGTCGTGCCCGAAGGGCTCGCCGTGCCGTACGCCGGGCAGATCGACGCCGGCACCGTCGCCGTCGGCTGGCTGCTGGCCGCCAACCCCGTCGGAACGGTCATCGGCATGCTGCTGCTGCGACGCTTCCGGCCCGACCGCCGGCTGGCGCTCATGGGACCGCTCGCCATCGCGACGAGCGCGGTCCTGCTGCCGTCCGGGTGGGCACCCGGGCTGGCCGTCTCGGTCGTCCTGTGGACGCTCAGCGGCGTGTTCTCGGCGCACGACATGATCACCCAGTCCGCCTACGTCGCGTCGGTACCCGCACACCGGCGCGGTCAGGCGGTCGGTGTCGCCATCGCCGCGCTGCGGGCAGCGCAGGGTCTGGCCATCGTGCTCGCCGGTATCGCGGCCCAGTTCCTGGCACCGTCGGCGATCATCGCCGCCGCGGCTGCTCTCGGCACCGTGGCGGCAGCGGTCGCCACCGTCAGGTGGCGACGCGCGGCCTCGTCCCCCACTCTGTCCATCCCGCCGGACGAGGCCGATGACCTACGCGCCCAGCCGTGATTTGCCGGGCCTCGATCGAATGTCACTCGCTCCAGTTGGTGTCGCGCATCGCGGGCACCTCCTTCTGCTTCCTCGCGGTCACGGACGCCCCCGGTCACGCTCAGCCGTTCCAGTTCGTGTCACGCATCGCCGGCGCCCCCTCTCTTCACCTCGTGCCCATCGACGATCTCCTGACGTCTCAGCCGTTCCAGTTCGTGTCACGCATCGCCGGCACCTCCTTCGCCGCTCGAACCGTCGCCACCAGGTCTCACCGTCACGTCCAGTTGCTGTCGCGCATCGAGCACACCTCCCGTCACCGCTCGAGCCTTACCGTGCCCACTCCTCGCTCACGTCCAGTTGCTGTCACGCATGACGACACACCTCCCTGCCGCTTCCCCTTCCGGCCGGCGGCCAACCGATGTCCGTATGCACCAGTTAGGTCCGATTGCGCTTTCATTCTCCCCATCATCAGGAAGCACCCTGCCACGCAAGGATCGCCCGTTTTCGGTTAGTATGTGCGTCACGACTCACGGGGTACGGCTATTTGCGCAGGTGAATGCGAGTGCACGGCTTGTATCGAAGATCCCGTTCCTGGGTCGCCGGCTGGGCGCTCTGGGCAGCGCCCAGAGCTGTCATCGCGCTGGTCCTGATCGTCGTCGCCGTCGGCGCCTTCGTGACCACGGCCACCACGTTCCTCATGCCCGTCACCACGACGGACGCCCTGCGGTTCGGGGTTCTCGCAGTGTGCGCCACGGTCGCCATCGAGCTGACCCGCCACTTCGAACGCCGCCGAGAGTACGCGCGCACCAGTGCCGCACCGTACATCGATACCAAGTCGGTCTGGAGCTTCGCGGCGGTCATCGTGCTGCCGCCGGTCTTCGCCTCGGCCATGGTCATCTTCACCTACGCACTGGCGTGGTCGCGGGTGAAGCCGCACGCGCAGAAGCTGCCATACCGCTGGGTGTTCTCGTGCGCGACCGTCCTGGTCGGCACCCAGGCAGCGGTGGCAGTCCTCGCGCTCGGCATGCCGGGCTATCCCGGCGCACCGGGCGGTGCCTCGCTGAACGGCCTGCTGGAGCTCGGCGTCGTGGCCTGTGCGGCCGTGGCTCGGTGGGCCATCAACGTGGGTCTGGTCATGGCGGCCATCGCACTGTCCAAGCCCACCACCACCGCTCGCGACATGTTCGCCAACTTCGGTGAGCAGCTCCTCGAGGCCGGCGCCATCGGCCTCGGCCTCGTGGCCGCGGCTGTCGTCGTCAGCAACCCGTTCGTGCTGCCCGGCATCGTCGTCGCCATGGTGGCGCTGCACCGCGGCATCCTGCTCAACCAGTACCAACAGGCGTCGCGCATCGACGCCAAGACCGGCCTGGCCACAGCGGGCTGGTGGCACGACTTCGCCGAGCGCTCCCTGGCCCGGGCACAGGACCACGGCGAAACCCTCGGCTTGCTGATCGTCGACCTCGACCACTTCAAGAGGCTGAACGACACCTTCGGCCACCCACACGGCGACCTGGTGCTCAAGGCGGTCGCTCAGGAGCTCATCGCCGAGATCCGCGACCAGGACGCCTGCGGCCGCTGGGGCGGAGAGGAGTTCGTCGTGGTGCTGCCGGAGGTCGGCACCCGCCAGAACCTCCGCAACGTCGCCGAGCGCATCCGCCGCCGCGTCCAGACCATCGTCGTCGATCCGCCCGACGGTGCCCCTGTCGGAGCCCACACCTCGATCACCGCGTCGGTGGGCGGCGCCATCTACCCGTCCGAGGGCATCGGCACCATCGACGAGCTGCTGCTGGCGGCCGACACCGCCCTCTACGCGGCCAAGAACTCCGGCCGCAACACCGTCCGGCTGGGTGGCTCCGACGCTGACGTGCAGTCACGTCCCGCCGAGCTGCCTAGCCAGCTGGAGCCACCGTCGACCACCCTGTGACGCCGTCGCCGGGTACGGAATGATGTGCGCATGCGTGCATACATCGGGGCCGCCACGACGGGCGGCGGAGGCAGTAGCGCGGCTGGGATCACCGTCGCCGACGTCGACGACGGCTGGGTGAAGCCGATCGGTGTTGGCGCCCAGGGCGTCGACAACCCCATGTACGTGGCACGGTCCGCTGACGGACGGGTGCTGTTCACCGTGCACGAGGTGGCCGAGGGACGGGTCAGCGCCTGGGCTGTCGACGGCGACACCCTCACCCCTCTCGGCGTGCCGCGCCCGACCGGCGGCTCCGGCCCCTGCCACCTGTCGGTGCATCCCAGCGGCCGGTTCGTGCTCACCGCCGACTACGGCTCCGGCTCCATCAGCGTGCACCGGATCCTCGCCGACGGAGCCCTCGACGACGCGACGCACGTAGTGCAGCACTCCGGCAGCGGCCCCAACGGCACTCGTCAGGACGGCCCGCACGCGCACATGATCGTGACCGACCCGGTCCGCGGCCACGTCCTGGCCACGGACCTCGGCACCGACACCGTGTACCGCTACGACTTCGACGAGTCGACCGGCCGGCTCGCTCTCGCCGACGAGATCCGGGTCGCCGCCGGCTCCGGCCCTCGGCACCTCGTCCTCGCCGGCGACCATGCGTACGTCGTCAACGAGCTGAGCTCCACCATCTCGGTCATCGACCTCACGGCCCCGGCGGTGGTGGCCGACGTGCCGACTCACCCTGGCACCGACCGTGGCGGGAGCCAGCCGTCGGCCATCCGCCTCGACCCCACCGGCCGGTTCCTCTACGTCGCCAACCGCGGTCCCGACGAGGTAGCCGCACTCACCGTCGACGGGCCCGACGTCTCTCTGGTGGCCACGGTCCCGTGCGGCGGCACGCACCCGCGCGACCTGGAGGTCGACCCCTCCGGGCGCTACCTCTACGTGGCAAACCAGTTCTCAGACGCGCTCGTGACGTTCCGGCTGGACCCCGAGACCGGCGTGCCGGAGCGCCGCGACCCCGTCCTCGAGACCCCCAGCCCGGCGAGCATCCTCTTCGCCTGACACCACGGATCACTGGTGACGATGCAGCTGCTTCACGGCACGAGCCGGAAGCGCCCGCCGCCCAACGGCCGCAGCACCTCGAAGTGACGGCGATCGAGGGTCGCGACCTGGCCGAGCTCGTCCGGACCAATCGCGGGGAGCTCCCAGGCGCCACCCATTTGACCGCTGCCCTCAGGTCGTCCGGCAGGTAGCTGGTCGTCTTCTCCACGGACGGGTGATACCACCGCTGGCCCCACCCGTGCAGGCCTCAGCCCTGGTGGTTGGGCTTGCGCAGGGCTCCCTGTCGACGGGTTCGGCGGGTGCCTGTAGCGGCGGTGACCCGGCGCCGACCGGCCGGGGCGGCATCGTGCGCGACGGCGTGGCGGCCGTGCCGGCGAGTGGTCAGCCGCGCCGCGCGACGGCGACCCCGCCGGGGCCCTTCGCCGGCCAGGTGCGGGTCGGCGGCCGGCACCGGCGCCTCCGGCTCGACCGCGACCGTGATGGGCGGGTCCGGCTCCAGCCCGCCGATCCGGGCCGGCCGGGCGACGAGGAACATCGCGGCCACCGCCAGCGCCGACATGGCCAGCATGACCCCGGCCATCGGCACCGACGAGCCGGTGCCGAACGCGCCCACCAACGGTGCACTGACCGCGCCGACCAGGAAGTTCATCGCGCCGAGCAGAGCCGCCGCGGTGCCGGCCGAGCGACCGTGGCTGGCCAGGGCGAGCGCCGGGATGTTGGGCATGGTGAAACCGACCGTGGTCAGGATCGCGAACAGCGGCACCGCCACGCCGTAGATGCCGAACAGGCCGGTCACCGCGAACACGAGCATCAACGCCGCGGACGACGACGCGACCACCAGGGCACCGGACAGCACCCACTGCGACCTGACCCGCCGGACGAGCCGTGCGTTGAGCTGCGTGGCGAGGATGAGGCCGGCGGAGTTGACGCCGAACACGATGCCGTAGGACTGCTCGGACAGCCCGTACACGTCCTGGAAGACGAACGACGAGCCGGCGATGTAGCCGAACAGCGCCGCCATCATCAGCCCGCCGGTCAGCATGAGCCCGACGAAGGTCCGCTCGCGCAGGATCGACCCGTAGGTGCGCACGGTGCCGGCGACGCCTCCGGACCGGCGCCGCTCCACCGGCAGCGTCTCCTTCAGGCCGAACACGACCACGGCCAGCAGACCGACGCCCAGAGCACCGAGCACCCAGAACACGCCTCGCCAGTCGGTGAACCGCAGCACCTGGCCGCCCAGGGTCGGCGCCAGCACCGGCGCAACACCGGTTACCAACATGAGCCGCGACAGCAGCTGCACCGCCGGCAGGCCGGTGTACAGGTCGCGGACCACGGCCATCGACACAACGGCGCCCGCGGCGGCCGCCATGCCCTGCAGCACGCGGAAGGCGCCCAGCGTCGCGATGTTCGGTGCCAGTGCGCACAGCAGCGAGGCGAGGACGTGCACGGCGGCGGCCGCCATGAGCGGACGGCGACGGCCGACGGCGTCGGACAGCGGTCCGAGGATCAGCTGGCCGACGGCGAAGCCGAGCAGCGTGCCGGTCAGGGTCAGCTGCACCTGTGACTCCGACGCGCCGAGGTCGCCGGAGATGGCCGGGAACGCGGGCAGGTAGAGGTCGATGGTCAGCGGGCCGAGCGCGGTCAGGGCACCGAGCACGAGCACCCGGCGGATCATCTGCTGGCGGGACGACGCGGTAGCTGATTCGGTAGCAGATTCGGTGGCTGATTCGGTGGCGGTGTCGGGGGCCGGGTCGAGGGCGGCTTCGGTCGCGGAGCGAGCGCGCGCAGGCATGGAGGCAGGACCTCGTTCCAGAGGTGAGTGCGGGGGTGTCAGACGGACCAGGACCGCGGCGTCGACGGCGCGGATGTCGCCATCAACAACTGTGCCAGACGCGGCTGACATTCCACAGCCGAAATTCACCGCGTGCAGCACGCGGAGACGTGTGAACCGTCACTCCGGGCGGCCCGCGGTGCGGTCAGCGCAGCAGGGGCGCGACCGCCTTCCAGCCCGGGTCGGGCCTCGCCTGCACGGCGGCCGTCCCGTGCGTCCACCCCTCCAGGACGGGTCCGACCCGCGACGCGTCGACCTCGAGGCCGTCGACGTAGTAGTGCACGACGATCTGCCCGCCACCGGTGACCCGGCCGACGTGAATGACCCGCGGACCGTCGCCGCCGAGCTCGGCCAGCACCTGCTCGCCGAGCTTCTCGGCCTCGTCGACGATCGCGGGCTCGCGCGGCTGGCCGTCGGGCATGGCCTCGTAGTCGAGTACGACGGCCACATGGGTGTCGGCGAGCGGCCGCTCCACCCGGTCCAGGGGACGGCGGACCAGGGCGACGATCGGGCCGGACCGGCTGGTGCCGCGCAGCACCGCCCACTGCCCCCCGGCCGGGCGCAGCTGGTCGACGACGGTGCCCAGCACCGCGACCGGGATGGCGTCGATGGGGGCGTCGGCGGAGACCTCGACCTCGCCGATCCACCGCTCGGCGTCGTCCTCGCCCAGTGCGGCGTCCAGGCCCAGGAACGCGACCGACAGCCGATGCTCCCGGTCGAGCAGCGGGAACAGGGGATGGTGGATGACGACGTCGAGCACGCCGTGCTGGACGTCGACCCGGGTGCCGGCGACCAGCTCGCGCAGCTCGACGTCGTAGTCGTCGACCTTCATGACGGCCGACTCGAACAGCGACGGGTCGGCCCGTCGCACCGGCGCGAACTCGACGTCGGGGTCGTCCGGCGCCGCGAGCGCCCACCGCTCGGCCAGCGCGCGCAGCTCCGCCTTGCCGCCGCTGGACACCACGAGCGTGAACCGCTTGGTCGTACTGCGCGCCAGCTCCCAGTTGAGCGACGGGTCGATCGCCGCGATCGCCGGGCGCAACAGGGCGATGAGGTCGTCCGAGCGCCTGTCGTCCGCCGCCACGTCGGCGTCGTCGGCCGAGAAACGCACCTCGGTCGCGGCCAGGACGTCGCCGCGGTGCTCGGCCCACCACGCCCAGAACTGGGCGATGGCCGGACGGGGGTCGTCGGGCACACGGGACTTGCGGCGGAAGAACGCCATGTCAGCTCGTCTCTTCAGCGGCGGCGGCTTCGACGATCGGGCGTCGACAGGAGCATCATAGAGAGTGCGGGATCGACCCGAGTCCTCCGAGGAGGTGGGGTCATGTCCATGCCCAGTCCCGACATCGAGCAGCATCCCGACGTTGCCGTCATGAGGAACAGGTACGACCAGATCGCCGAGACCCCCGTGGCCCAGTCCGCCGACGGTCTCGCCTTCCTGGCCGGTCTCTATCTGGCGACGTCACCATGGGTGGTCGGGTTCACCGAGCACTCCGCACTCACCGTCACCAACCTGGTCACCGGCCTCGCCATCGCTCTGTTGGCGGCGGGCTTCGTGGCCTCCTACGGCCACCTGCACGGCCTGGCCTGGGTCGCGCCGATCCTCGGCGCCTGGGCCATCGTCGCACCATGGGTGGTCGCCGGCGACACACCCGACACATCGGCCGTCGTCAGCAACATCATCACCGGAGCGGTCGCGATTCTGTGCGCCCTGGCGATGATGTCCAGCGGCATGCGCCGCAGCCGCGTCTAGAAACGAGTGGACCGGGCGGTGCCGGTACCGGTCCCGCACGGCACCGCCCGGCGGGGGGATGCGTCATCATGCAGCGCATGGAGTTCGCCGACCTGGTCCGCCGCCGCCGCATGATCCGAAACTACGACGAGCGCCCGGTCGACCCGGCCGCCGTCGACCGCATGCTCGAGAACGCGCTGCACGCGCCCAGCGCCGGCTTCAGCCAGGGCTGGGCGTTCTTGCGGTTGGACACCGCCGACGACGTCGCCAGGTTTTGGGCCGCGTCGACACCGCCGGGCCAGGGCGTCGATGCCTGGTCCGAAGGACTGCGGCGAGCGCCCGTCGTGATCGTCCCGATGTCGTCCAAGCAGGCCTACCTGGACCGTTACGCCGAGCCGGACAAGGGCTGGACCGACCGCGACGAGAAACGCTGGCCGGCGCCCTACTGGGACATCGACACGGGCATGGCCAGCCTGCTGATACTGCTGACCGTGGTCGACGAGGACCTCGGTGCCTGCTTCTTCGGCATCCCGCCGGAGCGGGTACCGGCTTTCCGCGAGGCCTTCGGCGTGCCCGCCACGTTCGACCCCATCGGGGCCATCACGGTCGGCCATCGCGCACCCGACCGCCGCTCGCCGTCACTGAAGCGCGGCCGGCGCGGCCTCGACGACGTCGTGCACCGAGGTCACTGGGGCGGCCCCCTTGATCATCAACGATCTCGGGGGTCATAGGACCCGAGATCGTTGATGATCAAGGGGAAGGGGTGGGGCTCAGCGCAGGGGGCGACGGCCAGCACCGTCCGGCGACGACTCGTGGACCGGGTCGGACAGTCCGGTCGGTCATCGGTACTCCTCTCGTATCAGCTCGACGAGCTCGTCGGCGCTCAGGCCCAGCCGGTGCGCGACCGCGCTGACCTCGGCGACCGCTTGCCGCAAAGCCGCGAGCCCGCCCACAGCCTCGGCGGTGATGACGGCGCCGCGGCCGCGCCGCAGCTCGAGCAGGCCCTCGTCGCGCAGCAGCTGGAAGCCGTGCAGGACGGTGTGCACGTTCAGGCCCAGGGAGTCAGCGAGCTCCCGCGCGGCCGGCAGCCGTTCGCCCGCCCGCAGCTCACCCCGGGCCAGCGCGCCACGGACGGCGGCGGCCAGCTGGGCGAACAACGGCTCGGGCGAACCCGGGTTCAACCTGATGAGCACAGTGCCAGTCTGTTGTTCTAGTTCTAATGGAACAAATTGGCCTTCGCGGCGCTGAGATAGCGTCACCCCATGTCCGAGATCTCCCGCCCTCCGGTCGCGAAGCAGATTCCTCACGAGCGGACGGTGCACGGCGACACCGTCGTCGACCCTTACGCCTGGTTGAAGGACCGCGACGACCCAGACACCATCGCGTACCTGGAGGCCGAGAACGCCTACGCGGCAACCGCCACCGCGCACACGAAGGCGCTGCAGGACGAGATCTTCGACGAGATCAAGAGCCGAACACTCGAGACCGATCTCTCGGTGCCGACCCTCCACCACGGCTGGTGGTACTACACGCGCACGGTCGAGGGCAGCCAGTACCTCATCAACTGCCGCTCGCGCACCGAACCGACGCTGCCGGCCGACCCCGCCGAGCCGATCGCCGCCCCCGCGGACGAGCAGGTCATGCTCGACCAGAACGAGCTGGCCGGCGACTCCCCGTACTTCGCCGTCGGCACACTCGACGTCAGCCCGGACGGCCGGCTGCTGGCGTACTCCACCGACTACGACGGCAGCGAGAAGTACACCCTGCGCTTCAAAGACCTCGACACCGGCGCGACCCTGCCGGACGAGGTGCCCGGCACCTACTACGGCTCGGCCTGGTCCGCCGACGGTTCGGTGCTCTTCTACAGCACGGTCGACGAGGCCATGCGCCCATACCGTGTCTGGCGCCACGTTCTGGGCACCGAGGCCGCCGCGGACACCGTCGTGCACGAGGAGACCGACGAGCGGTTCTTCGCCACAGTCGGGCTGACCCGCAGCGAGCAGTACGTCCTCATCGAACTCGGCAGCATGATCACCAGCGAGGTCCGGATGCTCCCGGCTGCCGATCCGTTGGGCGAGTTCAGCGTCGTGGAGCCGCGCGAGCAGGGCGTGGAGTACTCCGTCGACCACACCGGCGACGCGTTCTACATCGTGCACAACCACGACGCTCTCGACTTCGAGCTGGTGGTCGCGCCCGCCGCCGCACCCGGACGGGCCAACTGGCGGCCGGTGCTGCCGCACACCCCAGGCGTCCGGGTCACCGGTGTCGACGCGTTCGCCGGCCACCTGGTCGTCTCCCTGCGCCGCGACGGACGCACGGAACTGCACGTCGTGCCACTGGTCGACGGTGCGTCGGGGCAGGGCCGCGACATCGAGTTCGTCGAACCGGTCCGCACCGTCCAGCCCGCCGCGAACGCCGAGTTCGACACGTCGGTGTTCCGCCTCGGCTACGGCTCACTGACCACACCGACGTCGGTCTACGACTACGACGTCGTCACCGGCGAGCTGCGCCTGCGCAAACGGCAGCCCGTGCTCGGCGACGTCGACCTGAGCGCCTACGAGTCGGCGCGCGAGTGGGCCACCGCTCCGGACGGCACCCGGGTCCCCATCTCGCTGGTCAAACGGCGCGACACTCCGCGTGACGGCACCGCGCCCTGCGTCCTGTACGGGTACGGCGCGTACGAGAACTCGCGGGACCCGTGGTTCTCGATCCCGCGACTGTCGCTGCTGGACCGCGGCTTCGTCTTCGCCATCGCACACGTGCGTGGCGGCGGCGAGCTCGGCCGGCGCTGGTACGAGGACGGCAAGCTACTGTCCAAGAGAAACACCTTCACCGACTTCGTCGCCTGCGGCGAGCACCTGGCGGCCGGCGGCTGGACCTCGCGCGACCGCCTGGCCGGTCGCGGCGGCAGCGCCGGCGGGCTGCTCATCGGCGCCGTCGCCAACCTCGCGCCCACCACGTTCGCCGCGCTGGTGGGCGAGGTGCCGTTCGTCGACGCGCTCGAGACCATCCTCGACCCGTCGATGCCGCTGACCGTGGTCGAGTGGGAGGAGTGGGGCAACCCGCTGGAGTCGGCCGAGGTCTATGCGTACATGAAGTCGTACACGCCGTACGAGAACGTCCAGGCCCGCGACTACCCGGCCATCCTCGCCACCGCCGGTCTCAACGACCCGCGGGTCAGCTACCACGAGCCGGCCAAGTGGGTCGCCCGCCTGCGGGCGACGGCGACGGGCGCGCGGCCACTGGTGCTCAAGACGGAGATGGGCGCCGGCCACGGCGGGCCATCCGGCCGGTACGACGCCTGGCGCGACGAGGCCTTCACGCTCGCCTTCATCATCGACGCCACCACTGCCTGACGCACCGCACGCCTCGCATACCTCGCCTTCTTCGCGTTCGTGACCTGCTGGTTCACGCCCGCGTGTGCCTGCATGCCCGGCGTACATTCGGGTAACTGCCGAACATCTGCGAGCCCAAGGGAGTGATCATGAGAGGCAAGCTGCTACTCCTGGCGGGAGCTGCGGTCGGGTACGTCCTCGGTACGCGGGCCGGGCGCCAGCGGTACGAACAGATCAAGGGCCGCGCCGGCACCATGTGGCACGACCCGAAGGTCCAGGAGAAGGTTTCCGAGGCCCAGCATGCCGTCATGGCCAAGGCTCCGGAGATCCAGGAGAAGCTGACGGAGGCAGCGTCCAAGGCGACCGACAAGGTCAAGTCGACGATGCAGCGCCACGACCCAGACCCCACGGAGGTGGGTGCCCATGGCCACAACGGGCATTACCCCCAGCCAGGATGACCGGTCCGTAGCCGAGCTGGTCCGCCAGTTCTCCGAGCAGACCTCCCACCTGATCCGGGACGAGATGCGGCTGGCTCAGGCCGAGATGTCGCGAAAGGCCAAGCACGCCGGTGCTGGGATGGGCCTGTTCGGTGGCGCCGGGCTGTTGGCGTTCTTCGGCGTGGGCGCGCTCGTGACTTGCGCCATCGCGGCACTGTCGCTGGAGCTTGAGGTGTGGGCAGCCGCGCTGATCGTCGCCGGCGCCCTCTTCCTGCTGGCCGGTGTCGTAGCCATGCTGGGTCGCGGCCAGACGAAGCAGGCCTCGCCCAAGCCGGAGCGGACGGTCGAGAACGTCAAGCGTGACGTCGGGGAGCTGAAGGAGAGGCACCGATGAGCAGCACGGCGAAGAGCACGACGAAGGAACCGCCGAAGGGCGCCAAACCGGAAGAGATCGAGCAGCACATCGAGCAGACCCGTCGTGACCTCGGCAGCACCATCGAGGCCCTGTCGCACAAGCTCGACGTCAAGAGCCAGGCACAGGAGAAGCTCGGGATGGCCCGCGACCGCGCCGGCTCCGTGGGCCGACGGCTCAAGATGCTGGCGATGCGCCCGATGACCATGATGGTGGCCGGCGGGACGGCGGTGGTGGCCGCCGTGGCCGGTGCCGTGGCGTGGAAGCGCCGGCACTGACCGGTCGCCAGGTGATCGCATGGCAACGCACCGGCACGGCCACCGCACCGATTCCGACGACGTCCAGCCGGAAGCTGCCCCGGCTGGACCGGCGGGCGCCCGGCCCGATCCGGACGACGAACGCAAGCCGGACGGCCCGACGCAGCTGAGCCGCCCGTCCTGGGCCTACGTGGGGCGGCGCACCGTCCGGGAGTTCATGGACGACGAGTGCACCGACCTGGCGGCGGCACTGACCTACTATTCGGTGCTCTCGCTGTTCCCCGCCCTGGTCGCCCTGGTGTCGCTGCCGGCGCTGATCGGCCAGGGGCAGCAGACGACGGACCAGCTGGTGTCGATCGTCCAGGACATCGCGCCGTCGGCGGCGGCCTCCGACCTCGAAGGCCCGATCAACCAGCTCACCAACGCGCCCGGCGCCGGCCTGACGCTGGTGATCGGCCTGGTCGCGGCGGTGTGGTCGGCGTCGGCCTACGTCAGCGCCTTCGGCCGCGCGATGAACCGCGTCTACGACATCGGCGAGGGGCGGCCGTTCTGGAAGCTGCGTCCGCTCGTGCTCGGCATCACGCTGCTGGTGATGGTGCTGGTGCTGGCCGTAGCGGTGATGCTGGTGGTCAGCGGGCCGGTGGCGCGCGCCATCGGTGACGCCATCGGTGTCGGCGGCACCGCGGTGACGGTCTGGGACATCGCCAAGTGGCCGGTCATGGTGTTCGTCGTCGCGATGATCATCGCGATCCTCTACTGGTCGACGCCCAACGTCCGCCAGCCGAAGTTCCGGTGGATCAGCATGGGAGCGTTCATCGCCATCGTGGCGTGGGCCCTGGGTTCGGCCGGCTTCGCGTTCTACGTCGCGAACTTCGGCAGCTACAACCGGACGTACGGGTCGTTGGCCGGTGTGATCGTCTTCCTGCTGTGGCTGTGGCTCACCAACCTGGCCCTGCTGTTCGGCGCCGAGTTCGACGCCGAGACCGAACGGGCCCGGCAGCTGCAGGCCGGGATGCCTGCCGAAGAGGAAATCCAGCTACCGCCGCGCGACACCCGGCAGCTGGACAAGGCCGCGGACAAGCAGGCCACGTTGGTCCGGATGGGCCAGCGGCTGCGGTACCGCCGCGGCGGGCACGAGTAGGCCCCGAGTCGCAGCCGGCCGGGCCTGGCTCAGAGCAGCCGGGCCCGGCTGAGCCGGGCCCGGGCCTCCAGCCGGCGGGCGAGCCCTTGCAGGCGGGACGCGGCGTCCTCCAACCGCCGCGCCCGGCGCAGCCGCCGGGTGGTGTCGACGACCCTGGCCTCGTGCTCGAACTGTTCGGCTCGGTGACGATGGAGCGCTTCGTAGTAGTCGATGCTCATGATCACGTCTCCCGGGATCGGACCGGCCTCAACCGGCCCGGTGCAATCGGATGGATCCGCTGACGGTAGTGACGGCCAGCAGCAGCGTGCGGTCGGTTTCGGCCGGCGCGTCGGCAGGGTCGAGGTCGGAGCGGACGGAGCCGGTGATGCTGGAGACGTCGAGCTTCGCGGCCGTGCCGGCGGCCAGGCCGACGGTCACGCCGCCGCTGGCGGTGCCCGCCGTGATGTCGCCCTCGACCGCCTCGCGGACGGTGATGTCGCCGGAGGCGGTGGTCACGCCGACCCGGCCGGCGACACTGCCGATGGTGACGTCACCCGAGGCGGCCGACATCCGGCCGTCGCCGACCGTGCCGTCGACGTCGATGGCGCCGGAGCCGGACTCCAGGTCGACCGAGCCGCTGAGCCGGCGGATCCGGATGTCGCCGGAGCCGGTGCGGACCGCTGCGCCGGCGCAGTCATCGACGGTGACGTCGCCGCTGCCGGTGGTGAGCCGGACGTCGGCGGCGGACTGGACCGACACGGCGCCGGAGCCGGCCTTGCCGGAGACGTCGGCGAGCGGGCCCAGCAGCCGGATGTCACCGGAGCCGGACTGTACCGAGGCGGCGCTGCCGGCGGGCACGGTGACGACGATGTCGACCGACGGCGACCTGCCGATCAGCGACGTGGAGCGCGGCACCTCGACGCGCAGGGCGCCGGGACGGTACTCCACCGTGGTGCGGTCGGCCAGCTCGTCGCCACCCGGCCCGGACGGGTGCAGCCGCACCGTCACCTCCGCGGTGTCGGCGGCGGTGACCTCGACGTCGCCGGAGCGCTGCTCGATCGAGAGCCTGATCGGCCCGTCGGCCGGGAATGTCTTGGTGATGATGTCGGACATGAGGTTCTCCCGTTCGCGAAGAGTCAGCGGACCCAGCCGGAGATGTTGCGGCCGATGTTGATGCGCACCGACGACGACCGGTTGGGTTCGAGGGTCTGGAGGACCGCCCGGATCAGCCAGGCGTTGACGGACATGCCGTCCGCCGCCGCGGCCTCCTCGACCCGGACCTTGAGCGTCTCGGGAAGGCGCAGCGACACGCGGGACGTGCCCTCGTCGGGCTCCGGATGCGTGGGCGGCGTCGGCGGCTGCGGCGGGGTAGGTGGCTGCGGCGGGGCGAGCTCCGCCGCGACGAGCTCAGGGTCGCCGCCGCGCAGCCGGACCTCGACGGCGACACCGTCGAGCTGGCTGGTGACCTCGGCCGCGGCATCGCCGAGCGCCTCGAGCAGCGTCAGCCGCAGCGACGGCTCGACGGCGTAGGAGAGCCGTTCCGCCGCGGCACGCACGTCGTCGGCGGCGGCCTGGCCGGCCGCGGCGAGCGAACGGCGCAGTGCCTCGACATAGGGCGTGAGTTCCATGACGCCATGGTGGCGCCATTATGGCGTCAAGTCAAGCGTCACACGACGCCATCGTGTGATCAACAGGCGACGGTGTCCCTTCCAGGGCTGACGGCCAGCAGCGAAAACAGGCAGATGACCTGCTCGTACGCACCAATGGTGGGCGGGCGCCATGATGACGCCACGTGACGCCTCCGTGGCGCCACGCCATCACCCTCGCCGCAACACGCCCCGCCAGCCCGGCGTGCCTTGGCACGCCGAGTCGCTCCGGGATTCGGACAGATCCCCCGGCCGCAGCGCCAACCAGGCGTGCCAAGGCGCCGACCCGCGACGGATGATCACCGGGTGGCGGGGGCGCCGCGTCTGACGGCGGAGAGCAGCAGCTGGGCGACGTCGACGACCTCGACGCCCTCGCCCGCGCCCTCGGACTGGGCCTGGGTGAGGCCGTCGGAGAGCATGACGCGGCAGAACGGGCAGCCGACGGCGATGGCGTCGGCGCCGGTGGCGAGGGCCTCGGCGGTGCGGTCGGCGTTGATGCGGGTGCCGATGCGTTCCTCCATCCACATGCGTGCGCCACCGGCGCCGCAGCAGAACGAGGTGGACCGGCTGCGCGGCATCTCGCGCAGTTCCACGCCCGGCAGCGAGCCGACCAGCTCGCGGGGCGGCTCGTAGACCTGGTTGTGCCGGCCCAGGTAGCAGGGGTCGTGGTAGGTGACCGGGCGCCCGGCCACGGCGTCGTCGGCCGGGGCGACCGGGGTGAGCCGACCCTCGCGCACCAGCCGGTTGAGCAGCTGCGTGTGGTGCACGACCTCCAGCTCGAGGCCGAGCTGGGCGTACTCGTTCTTGATGGTGTTGAAGCAGTGCGCGCAGGTGGAGACCACCCGTACCGCCTTGGTCTCGCGCAGCACGTCGATGTTCTGCGCGGCCAGCTGCTGGTAGAGGAACTCGTTGCCCGACCGGCGGGCCGGGTCGCCCGTGCACGTCTCACCGTCACCGAGCACCGCGAAGGAGACCCCGGCGGCGTGCAGCAGCTCCGCGACCGCCTGGGTCGTCTTCTTCGCCCGGTCCTCGAACGCGCCGGCGCAGCCGATCCAGAACAGCCAGTCGACCTCGTCGAGGGACTCCACGTCGACCCCGACCTGCTGGACCGGGAATGGGAGGTCCTTGGCCCAGTCCATCCGCTTGGAGGCGTTGACGCCCCACGGGTTGCCGGCCTTCTCCAGGTTGCGGAACAACCCGCCCAGCTCGCTCGGGAACTCGGTCTCGATCAGCGTCTGGTAGCGGCGCAAATCCAGGATGTGGTCGACGTGCTCGATGTCGACCGGGCACTGCTCCACACAGGCGCCGCAGGTGGTGCAGGACCACAGCACGTCCGGGTCGATCACACCGCCGTGCTCGGCGTCGCCGACGATGGCACGGTCGGCCTCCGCGCGCGCCTCGACCGGCACGTCCGCGCCGTCGCCGTCACCGGCCAGCAGGTACGGCGCCTTGGCGTAGGCGTGGTCGCGCAGGTTCAGGACGAACAGCTTCGGCGACAGCGGCTTGTCGGTGTGCCACGCCGGGCACTGCGACTGACACCGCCCGCACTCGGTGCAGGTGGAGAAGTCCAGCAGCGCCTTCCACGAGAAGTCCTCGACCTTGCCCACGCCGAGCGAGGCGTCCTCGTCCAGGTCGTCGAGCTTCTCGAAGTCGACCGGCTCGCCGCCGACGGTGAGCGGCTTGGCCGCACCCAGCGCCGGCCCGCCGTCGGCCTCGCGCTTGTAGTAGATGTTGAAGAACGCCAGCGCACGGTGCCAGCCGACCCCCATGGTCAGGTTCCAGGCCAGCACGGTGAAGAACACCCACGACACGGTGATCTTCACGCCGGCCACCACGTGCACGGCCAGTTCGACGTCGTCGGTGGCAACGCCGTCGAACCAGGACCCTATGAAGGCCGTCAGCGGGAAGTGCAGCATGTCCCCGAACAGCCGGTACTCCAGCCCGCGCAACACCAGGATGCTCACCGCGATCGTCGCGATGGTGAACTCCACGTAATACGCCTGCCAGAACGCCGACCCGAAGAAGCGTGACCTTCGCCCGCTCCGGCGCGGGTGCGACAGCTGCCGGATCACCGTCAGCGTCGCGATGCCCGCCAGCGTCAACCACGCGATCGCCTCGGTGAACCACTCGAACGGCGCCCAGTGCCCGATCAGCGGCAGCGCCCAGTACGCGTCGAACAGCTGCCCGTACGCCGTCACCAACGTGAAGAACAGCGCGAAGAAGCCGATCATGACGAACCAGTGCGCCGCGGCGACGACCGGGCGTTTGGCCATCCTCGTGTGTCCGAGGAACTCACGCACCAACGTCCGGGTGCGCGAACCCGGGTCGTTCTTGCGACCCGGTGCCGGCTGTCCGAGCCGGATCACCCGGACCATCCGCACCGCGGCATCCGTCAGCACCACCAGGGTCAACACGGTGACACCCAGCGCGACAACGATGGCGACGTACTGCATGGCGTCCGGCTCCTTACCGCCGAGTCGGGCTTACCCGCTCGCGCGGGCACCCCTACATATTACCCATGGGTAACTATGGCTGCCCACTCTCCACGTGGGTGCGGTGGAAGTTCAGGTAGGACCGGCTCGGCGTGGGACCGCGCTGGCCTTGATAGCGCGAGCCGTGACGCTGCGCACCGTAGGGCTCCTCGGCCGGCGACGTGAGCGCGAAGAAGCACAGCTGGCCGATCTTCATGCCCGGCCACAGCTTGATGGGCAGCGTCGCGACGTTGGACAGCTCCAGCGTGACGTGGCCGGTGAAGCCCGGGTCGATGAAGCCCGCCGTCGAGTGCGTGAGCAGGCCCAGCCGACCCAGGCTCGACTTGCCCTCCAGCCGTGCGGCGACGTCGTCGCCCAGCGTCACCGTCTCATACGTGGAGGCCAGCACGAACTCGCCCGGGTGCAGCACGAACGGCTCGCCACCATGCGGCTCGACCATGCGGGTGAGGTCGGGCTGCTCCTCCGCCGGGTCGATGTGCGGATAGCGGTGGTTCTCGAACACCCGGAAGTACCGGTCGAGCCGCACGTCGATGCTCGACGGTTGCACCATCTCGGGGTCGTACGGGTCCAGCTGGACCCGCTTGGACTCGACGGCGGCCCGGATGTCGCGGTCGGAGAGCAGCATGTGGGGACACTACCGACCCCGCGAGATCACCGACCACGCGGCCGTCCCCGCCGCCGCTACGTTGAAGATCAGCAGCCCTAGCAGCATAATGCTGCTATGGCTGCGATTACGGTGCGAGACGTTCCCGACGCGACCCGAGACGAGCTCGCGGCCCGCGCATCGCGCAGCGGCCGGTCGCTGCAGGAGTACGTTCGGATCAAGCTCGTGGAGATCGCCAACCGACCCGATCCGGAGGAGCTGGTCGGACACATCCGCGACCGTAAGGCGCGCACGGGTAGCCGGCTGTCCAAGGCCGATATCCTGGCACACCGGGACGCCGACCGCCGGTGACACTCGTCGTCGACGCGTCTCTGGTGGTGTCCGCGCTCGTCGACAGTGGCGCCGACGGCGCCTGGGCCGACAGCCTGCTCGCCACCCAACCGCTCGCCGCACCCCACCTGATGCCGGTGGAAGCGGCTAACATCCTGCGCCGTTCGGCAACGGCCGGCCTCATCTCGGGCGATACGGCGGCCATGGCCCATGCGGACCTCGTCGCGTTGCCCCTCGATCTGTTCTCTTATGCCCCGTTCGCGGAGCGGGCCTGGGAGCTCCGCGACAACGTCACGAGCTACGACGCCTGGTACGTCGCGCTCGCGGAGCATCTCGGCTGTGCCCTGGCCACGCTCGACAACCGGCTGGCCGCCACGCCGGGGCCGCGATGCTCGTTCGCGACCCCGGCGGCGTGACCGGCGTGACTCAGCGATCCAGGGCCGGCATCAGAGCAGGGTGCCGGCGCGCCAGTCCGCGACGAACTCCGGGTTGGCGTCGAGCCACTGCGCGACCGAGCCGGCGTTGTCCTCGCGCCCGTTCTCGACCACCATGATGTCCTCGATCTCCAGCAGCTGCTCATTGGAGAGGTAGAGGTTCTGGATCAGCTGCGCGGCATTCGGGAAGTCCTCGTGGAAGCCCGGCCGGGCCAGGCTGTACAGGCGCTCGGCTTCGCCGAGGGCGCCCTCGGGGTCCTCCAGGTCGCGGATGTCGTAGGCGGCGTACGCCCAGTGCGGGTGCCACAGGGTGACGGCGATGTCGTCACCGGCCGACATGGCGTTGTCCAGCTCGGCCAGCATCGCCGGCGAGGACGACGTCGGGAAGTCCCAGTCGTCCAGGCCGTAGGTCGGGATGACCTCCTCCTGGGTGGTTGCCGTCAGCCCGGCGCCGGGCTCGATGCCGACGAGCCGGCTGCCGTACGCGTCGGCGTTGTCGGCCAGCTCGTCCAGCGACTGGGCCGGCGAGTCGGCGTTGACCGCGATCGTCAGGTAGCCCTCGTCGAACCAGCAGCCGGCATCTTCGAGGTCGTCGCCGAACTGCTCGACGTACTGCGCATGGGTGTTGGGCAGCCACGCGTCCATCAGCACGTCGATGTCGCCCTGTGCCACGCCCGTGTACGCGGGACCGGCCTCCAGCTCCTCGAACTCGACGGTGTAGCCCTGCTCCTCCAGCGCGACCTTGGCCAGCTCGGCGACGACGTAGTTCTCGTCCCAGCCGCTGAAGACGCCGATGGTGATCTCGGTCTCGTCGTCACCGGTGCCTTCCGGGTCCGGCATCTCGGCGTTGCCCTCGGCCGGATCGCACGACCCGGTCTCGACGTCACCGATGGTCTGCACCTCGGTGGTGTCGCCGCCGCCGTCGCTGGTGGTCTCACCGCCGCCGTCGTCATCGCCGCAGCCGGCGAGGACCAGGCCGCCGGCACACAGGCCGGCCAGGAGCGTGAGCGTGGACTTGCGCATGTTTCTCCTCCGTGTCGATCTACCGTGCACTCTTGGTTCGAGGACTTAGCTGGTTGTGGGTGTCAGGTGCGGAGCTTCGTTGCCCGCGCCACGGGGGCGCGGTCGGCCAGTGCCGAGACGATGCGGTCCAGATAGATGGCGAGCACGACGACCGCCAGACCTGCCTCGACGCCGGTCGCGACCCGCAGCGACTGCAGGCCGGAGACGACGTCCAGGCCGAGACCGGCGGCGCCCACCATGGCGGCGAGCACGACCATGGACAGCGACAGCATGATCACCTGGTTGATGCCGGCCATGATCGTCGGCAGCGCTAGTGGCAGCTGGATTTGCCGCAGGATGCGCGTCGGCGACGATCCGAAGGCCTGGCCGGCCTCCACGACCTCGGGATCGACCTGGCGGATGGCGAGCTCGGTGAACCGCACACCGGGCGGCATCGCGAAGACGATCGTCGAGATCATGCCGGGGACCACCCCGATGCCGAAGGCGAAAAGGGTGGGTATCAGGTAGACCATCGCCGGCATGGTCTGCATGAAGTCGAGGACAGGGCGCAGCGCGTTGCTCACCGCCTGCGACTTCGCCGCCCAGATGCCCAGCGGCACCGAGATCAACGTCGCCAGCGCCGCCGCCACCACGACGAGTGACAGCGTCTCCATCGCCGCGTCCCACCGGTCCATCGAGGCGACGAGGTAGAACCCGGCGACGGTGAACACCGCGAACTTCCACGACCGGACCACCCAGCCCAGCGCGGCGAACAGCGCGATCATGACCAGGAACGGCGGTGCGCTCAGCACCTCGTAGAGCCCGTCGTACAGGCCCTGGAGCACCGTCTCGACGACGTCCAGGACCGGCTGGAACGTCTCGGTGAACCAGTCGAACGCGTCGGAGACCCACTCGCCGACGTCCAGCCTCGGGTCCAGCGGGTCGAACGCTTCGTCGCTCATCGCACACCTCCTTCGACGCGAGCCGGCTCGGCGCCATGCTCGGCGTCCTGCTCGGCGTCGGGCAGGGCCTCGACGATGCTGGCCATCGCGGCCAGCAGCGTGACCCGAGGGACGACGCCGACCAACCGGCCGGCGTCGTCGAGCACGGCCAGTGGCAGTGGCGACTCCGCCGACGGCGCGAACAGCTCGGCGAGGTACGCGTCGGCGTGCACCGACGTGAAGTCGTCGCCGACGATGCCGTCCAGCGTCGAGTCGCCCCGGTTGACGGCGGCGACGACGTCCTGGTCGCGGACCACGCCGCGCAAGGTGCGATCGCGGGCGACGACGAACGCGGCGCTCATCTGCTTCTCCCGCATGCCGTGCAGCGCGACCCGAGGGCCGCCCGTGGCGCTGACCTCCAGCTGGGCCGGCTCCATGACGCTGGCAGCGGTGAGGACGCGGGTGCGGTCGACGTCGGCCACGAACTGGGCGACGTAATCGTTGGCCGGATCTTTCAACACCTCCTCGGCCGTGCCGATCTGCACGATCCGGCCGTCGCGCATGACCGCGATGCGGTCGCCGAGGCGCATCGCCTCGTTGAGGTCGTGGGTGATGAACACGACGGTCTTGCCGAGCCTTGCCTGCAGGTCGATCAGCTGGTCCTGCATCTCGCGGCGGATCAGCGGGTCCAGCGCGGAGAACGCCTCGTCCATGAGCATGATGTCGCTGCCGGCGGCGAGGGCGCGGGCGAGACCCACCCGCTGTTTCATGCCCCCGGACAGCTGGGCGGGATATCGGTCCTCCCAGCCACCCAGGCCGACGAGCTCCAGCGCTTCGGCCGCCCGGTCCAGCCGCTCCTTCTTCGGCACTCCCTGGATGTCCAGGGCGTAGGCGGCGTTCTCGGCGACAGTCCGGTGCGGCAGCAGGGCGAAGTGCTGGAACACCATGCCGATCCGTTGTTGTCGCACCCGGCGCAGCTCGGCCTCGTCGATGGCGAAGATGTCTACACCGTCGACGAACACCCGGCCGGCCGTGGGCTCGAGCAGCCCGTTGAGCATCCTGATCAGAGTCGACTTCCCGGAACCGGACAGTCCCATGACGACGAAGATCTCGCCGGGCCGTACGTCGAAGCTGGCATCGATCACCGCAGGGGTGGCGCCGGTCGCGACGACCTCGGCCCGGCTCGCGCCGTCCCGGAGCCGTCGTACGGCATCGTCGGTCTTCTTGCCGAAGACCTTGAACAGTCCTTCCGCGCGTACGGCGGTCACGCCTCACCTTTCGTTCGTCAGCCACGCGACGCACCGGTGAACCGGGCGGGGGCTACGCCAGGCAGCTCCCTACGGGAGCAACCGGTGAGCCACGCGACGAAGCGGCGCGAGCGGGATGAACGTGGCACGCGGGCACCCAAGCCCGCCTCGTCGGCCACAGCCCAACCGCACCTGTCTGGGGTTCGGTCGTCCGTGACGCTAGCGGACCCGATCGGGCCGGTGCGAATCCAGAGCCTCGGGAGCTGCGCGATTGTGATGATTGCAACGCCAGATGGTTACCTGTTGAGACAGGACTAGTCCAGCATGCGGACTATCTGCCGCTCACGCCGTGCGCAGCGCCGTGATCGGCTCGACCGCCGACGCCCGCCAGGCGGGGTAGGTCCCCGCCACCAGGCCGATCAGTCCGCCGAGCAGCGGCGCCGCAAGCGCCAGCCGGATGTCCAGCAGCGGCGTCCAGTCGCGGACCACCGAGACGCCGACCGTCGCCAGCACCCCGATGGTCGAGCCGATCAGCCCGCCCAGGAAGCCCACGATCCCGCTCTCCACCAGGAACTGTCCGGCCACGTGCAGCCCGCCAGCACCGACCGCCCGGCGCAGGCCGATCTCGGAGATGCGCTCCAGCACCGACAGCAGCGTCACGTTGGCGATCCCGAGCCCGCCGACCAGCAGCGACAGCCCGCCCAGCGCCAGGAACAGGCCATTGACGTCGGCGGAGACCGTGTCGCGCAGCGAACCCGGCGGGGGCGGTGCCGTCACGTCGAGCAGGTCGGGCTCGTTGGGGTCGACGGCAATGGGCGCCTGCTCGCCGATCAGCTGCGCCGCTCCGAGTGCGGTGCGGATCTCGACTGCCTCGGGTGCCTCCAGCCCGTAGAGGGCGCGTGCCGTGCCCATCGGGATGATCACCGAATCCTGCACCTCCGACCGGTAGTCGACGGCGTCGAGGATGCCGATGACCGTGAACGAACGGTCGCCGATGAAGATGGACGGCTGCGAGTCCACCCGGCTGATGCCCAGCCGTTCCGCCGCGTAGCGGCCGAGGACGACGACGGGGTCGGCTCGCTGTTCGTGCCCCCCGTCGAAGAAGCGGCCGCCAGCGAGCCGCGCGCCGAGCGCGTCGAACAGACCCGGCGACGCGCCGGCCACCGGAACTGTCTGCTCGATCGTGCCGTACGGGACACCGCGGACCGGCGCGCCGGCGACGTCCACGCTGGCGAAGGTCCCGGCCGCCTCGACCCCGGCCAGCCGACCCAGCCGCTCCGGCGCGTCCCACGGCAGCTGGGTCAGCGCTACCTCCCCGTCGGGCCCGTCGGTCTCGCCCGACTCGATGACGACCCGAACCGCGGCGATCCGGTCGAACTGGTCGTTGATCTGCCCCGCGGCCGTCTGCCCGAGGCCCAGTGTCGCGACCAGCGCCGCGATGCCCAACACGGTGCCCAGCGTCGTGAGCGCCAGCCGCGACGGCCTCGCCGCCACGCCGGCCAACGCCTCCCCGAGCAGGTCGGGCACCGTCATCCGACGCCCGCGCGGCAGCTCTCGCGGCGCCCGCACCCAACGCGACCAGCGAAGACCACGCCGACCGGTGCGCCGTCGCCTCACCGTCGGACCTCCTGCGCATCAACGGCGTGGCGCACCGTTCCGTCGACGATCCGCACCCGCCGCTCGGCCCGCGCGCTGACCCCGTCGTCGTGGGTGATGACGGCGAGCGTGAGCCCGTCGGCGTGCAGCTCGTCGAAGAGTGCCAGGACCGACGCGGCATTGCCGGTGTCGAGGTTCCCGGTCGGCTCGTCGGCCAACAGCAGGCTCGGCCGCGCCACCAGCGCCCGGGCGATCGCGACCCGCTGCCGCTCGCCGCCGGACAGCAGCAACGGGTCGAAGTCGACCCGATGTCCGAGACCGACGCGCTCCAGCGTGGCGCGCGCCCGCGCGGTGCGCTCCCGGCGCGGAACGCGCAGGTAGATCATCGACAGCTCCACGTTCTCCAGCACGCTGCGGTGCGGCAGCAGGTGGAACGCCTGGAAGACGAAGCCGATCCGCTCGCCGCGCAGGCGGGTGCGCCGCCGCTCGCGCATGGTGCTCACATCCACGCCGTCCAGCCGGTAGACACCGTGCGTCGGCCGGTCCAGCAGACCCAGCAAGTGGAGCAGCGTCGACTTGCCCGACCCCGACGGCCCGACGATCGACACGTACTCGCCGGCCTGGATCGTCAGGTCGACGTCGCGGACCGCCTCTACTGCCGGTGGGCCAGGGAAGACCCGGCCCACTCCCGTCATCTCCACGACCGGCGGCGTCACGTGTCCCCCTCCGCGTCGTCGTCGGCGCTCGCGTCCGACGACTCCCCGACGACGACGAGGTCGCCCTCGCCCAGCTCGCCCTCGACGGCCGTCACCTCGGCGTAGCCCTCCGCGGTCAACCCGACCTCCACCTCGACCAGCTCGGTCGCTCCGTCGCGCATGACCTCGACCCGGCTCTCGCCGCCCGGCCCGGCGGTCAGCGCCGCCAGCGGGACCGCGAGGACGTCGCCGTCGGTGCTCTCGACCGGGACGGTGACCCGGACGTTCGCGCCGCGCAGCTCCTCGACCTGCTCGGCGGTGAGCTCCCCCGGCGCGATGGTGACGTCGTGCCCGGTGGCACCCTCGCCCTCGGCCTCAGCGATGGCGGTGATTGTGCCGGCGACCTCGTCGCCGCTGGGCAACTCGATCGTCACCGGCATCTCCGCGGCCAGCAGCTCGCGGGCGGCGTCGTCGACGTTCGCTGTGACGACCAGCGTGGCGCCGCTGACCGACATGACCGCGCCGCTCACCTGGCCGCCGCGGCGCACCTGCACCTCGTCGACCCGCCGCGGCAGGCTGGGCACGAAGACCACCTCCGACGCCGGCAGCGGGGTGCCGGCGGCGGCAGCGGCCTCGTCGCGGGTGGCCCGCGCGTCCACGAGCTGCTCGCGGGCGTCGTCGAGGGCATCCTCCAGCGCGTCCTCGTCGACCGGTGCATCCGGTGCCGCGTCCTCCGCGTCCTCGATTGCCTCCTCGGCATCCTCGACCAGGTCCTCGGCCTGATCGAGCTGGTCGTTCGCGGCTTCGAGCTCGGCCTCGACCTGCGGGTCCGGCGCCGGCGGCTCGTAGCCGATGCGCTCGAACAGCTCGGCCACCGCGTCCCCCGTCGTGGCCGTGTACTCGTCGTCGACGTCGCCGGGGTCCAGGCCGAGCCGCTGCAGCGTCACCTCGAGCTGCTCGACGTCCGGACCGCTCATCCCCGGCCGCAGCGACCGGTACATCGGCAGCTCGCCGGCAAGCACGACCAGCGGCCGCCCGACGATCTCCAGCAGTGCCGTGCCTTCTGTGACCTCGGCGCCGACCGTGGGCACCTGCCCGGTCACCACCGGCGGCGTCTCCAGCCCGCCGACCTCGGGCACGACGTCGACCGCGCCCGCGGCCGAGACGTCGCCGCGGGTGACGACCTCGCTGTTCAAGGTCCGCAGCTCGACCGGGACGGTGACCTCGGACGCCTCAGGCGGTGCCGCGCGCGCGGCGGCATCGGCGGGTGAGGTGATGCGTGTTCCGGCGAAGATGCCGGCACCGAGGGCGATGACGGCAACGCCGCCGACGACGAGCAGGGTCCGGCTGCGTGCCCGGCTCACCCGAGGCCACCGGCGTGCCCTGCCGGCCCTTCGGCCATGGCGTCGCGGTAGCGCTCCAGCTCGGCGCGGTGCTCCTCGACGAACTGCTCCTCCATCGCCACCGCGACCTCACGCTGGACGTCCGCGTAGTGCTCCTGCTCACACTCGTAGTCCGCGGTGGCGATGGCGATCTCGAAGTCCTGCAGCTCCCGAAGGGCGGCCTCGTCGACGTCGGGCTCCTCCGGGCCGGCAATGACGTTGGTCTGGCCCTCCTCGCCCTCGCCCTGGGTGTCCCAGCCGTACAGCTCGCTCATCCGGGACATCACTTGGTCCTCGGGATCGTGGATGGTCTCGACATCGCTGTACCCGGCCGCGGCCATGCAGTCCGCCCACGCCCCCGTCGCCTCGGTGACCCGCGGGTCGCTCTCGATCCGCTGCCGGAGTGCCTCCATGTCGTCGAACAGGCCCTCGAACTCGCTCATGTCCGGGCCGGTCACGGCTCCCTCCTGCTCGCCGTGGACCTCGTCGCTGGCCTGTTGGTGGCAGCCCGGCTCGCCGGCGCCCGCACCGTCCTCGGACGGCAACGGCTGCACCGACACCGCGCCACCACCCTCGCTGACCTCGGCCAGGTCGCCCCACAGCGCCTGGTCGTACGCCTCGCGTGCCGACTCGGACAGGCCCTCGCGGATCTCCTGGTTCGGGTCCTCGGCCTCACCCTCCGGCGCCTCGGCACCCATCAGCGTGCTGATGCCGTAGCCGTACTCGCGGGCGAACTCGTCCGGCGGAAGCGAGAACGCGTCGGCGAACGGGTCATCCTCCGCGTCACCGCCACCGGCCGGGTCCATCGGGACGTACTCGAATCCCTGCTCCCGCATGCATTCCGCGACGAGCTCCTCGACCCGGCGCATCTTCTGCCGATCCTCCTCCGACAGGTCACCCGCGGAAGAGGCCATCGTCACCATCCGGCCGGTGGCCGCGAAACCGGCGCCCTCGCCGAGGAACTCCGCCAGCGGGCTCTGGTCCTCAGCGCCTTCCGTCTCGCCCGACCCCGCGCCGTTCACCTGGTCGTCGGCCTGGCCGCCGTCGTCGCCGCATCCGGTCAGCACCAGCCCCGTCACGCAGGCGAAGGCCAGCAGCCGCGCCCGTGCTCGCCAATTCGTCATGCCGAGAAGGGTGCGGAGGCGGCGGTGAAGAACCTGTGAAGAAGCGGTCAGATCCACGCTCTTCACAGCTTCCTGACAGGTTCCTGCCACACTCGATGCTCATGGGCGCCCGGATCCTCGTTGCCGAGGACGACGTCAAGCAGGCCGAGCTCGTCCGCCGTTACCTCGAGCGCGAGGGCCACTCCGTCGTCGTCACCCACGATGGCCGCGCCGCGCTGGACGAAGCGCGCCGCCGACGGCCCGACCTGCTGGTGCTGGACGTGATGATGCCGAAGGTCGACGGCCTCGACGTCTGCCGCATCCTGCGCTCGGAGTCCGACACGCCGATCATCATGCTGACCGCCCGCTCCACCGAGGACGACCTGCTGCTCGGCCTCGACCTGGGAGCCGACGACTACCTGACCAAGCCCTACAGCCCGCGCGAGCTGGTGGCGCGGGTGCGCACGATCCTGCGGCGAGCCGGCCGGCAGCACACGACGCCCGGCCCGTACCGCATCGGTGCCGTGGTGGTCGACGCGGACCGGCACGAGGTCCTCGTGGACGGCCGCCGCATCGACGTCACGCCGGCCGAGTTCAAGATCCTCGAGTGCCTCGCCGCGGAGCCGGGGCGGGCATTCCCCCGGCAGAAGCTGCTGGAGCAGGCGTTCGGCTTCGACCACTACGCCCTGGACCGGACGGTGGACGTGCACGTGATGAACCTGCGCCGCAAGATCGAAGCCGACCCGGCCGATCCCGTGTACCTGCTGACGGTGTACGGCGTCGGCTACAAGATGGCCGACCGCCCGGGGGTGCGCGATGCGTCGTAACCTGTCCGTCCGCCTGCTCGGGCTGTTCCTCGGGGTCGCGGTCTTCTCCATCGCCGCCACCGCATGGATCGCCACCTCGAGCACCAGCGACCGGCTCCGCGACGAGGTCGAGCGCACCCTGAGCAGCGACACCCTCGTCTATCAGGAGCTGCTGTTCTATGCGCAGAGCAACGACTCGTGGGACGATGTCGACAGTCTGGTGCGCCAGCTCGCCGACACGGTGGGCAACCGGGTGGCCGTGACAACCCCCGACGGCGAGGTGCTGGCCGACTCCGCTGCTCTCTCCGATGACGGCGGGGAGCCGCTGCCGTCCACCCCCACCGCCGACATCGACCCGCTGGCGCCGCAGCAGTTGATGGGTGTCGCGTCGGCATCCACGGTGTCGATGGCCGGCGACGGCGCGATGGTCTGGTCCCCGACGCCCGAGCTCCCGCTGACCACCGGCGAGCTCGAGGTGCGCTCCGACCTCGCCGTCCAGGCGACGGCCTGCGCGCAGGCGGTGACCGATGACACGAGCGTGTTCGTCGGCGCGGACGGCGCGGTGAAGTACGGCGATCCGGCGAAGATCCCGCCGGAACCGACACGGTCACCGACGGCAGCGAGCCCGGAGAGCACGGGAGCTCCGGACGCCGCCAAACAGCCGGGCGGCGCCGCGGGCGCGATCACGACTGTCGACGTCCTGGAGTGCGTTCCGGTGGAGCTCAGCGCGCCCAGCGCGGCCGATCGGGAGGTGGCCGAGACCCAAGCCACGCTCACCGCCACATGCATGGACGAGGCCGGCGTGCCGGTCGAGCGCTCGTTCGACGGGTACGGGCTGCCCGTCATCGAGCCGCCCGCCCACGACGACCCCATGGTCCAAGCCACCTGGGCGAGGTGTTCGTCCGAAGCGCAGCAGCAGGCGATGGAGCCCCACCTCGCCGACCCGGCGCTGCTCTACATCGGCTCCTCCGACCGCTTCGACGCGTTCTCCGGCGGCGGGTGGCTTCGCACCGCCCTGACCGGGTTGGCCGTCCTGGCAGCCGCCACCGGCGTGACGGTTCTCGCCGGCCGGCGCCTGACCCACCCGATCCGCACCCTGACCGCGGCCGCGCAGCGGATGGCCAGTGGCGGACGCGGCGCCAGGGTCCGGGTGACCGGCCGGGACGAGTTGGCCCGGCTCGGCCACGCTTTCAACGCGATGGCGTCGGCCATCGAGGAGAACGAGCGACAGCGCAAGGCGATGGTGAGCGACATCGCCCATGAGCTGCGCACACCGCTGGCCAACGTGCGCGGCTACCTCGAAGCCGCGGAGGACGGCGTCGTCCCGCTGGACCGCGAGCTGGTCTCGTCACTCCTGGAAGAGTCCAGCCTGCTGCAGCGGCTCATCGACGACCTGCAGGACCTCGCCCTGGCCGACGCCGGGATGCTCCGGTTGCATCCGGAGGAGACCGACGTGGCGCACCTGGCGCGGCAGGTGGCCGCCGCCCACGGTGCGTCGGCCGCCGCGGCCGAGCTGTCCCTGACCGTCGAGGCAGCGGACTGCGTCGTCGTCGACGCCGACCCGACCCGGCTGCGGCAGGCGCTCGGCAACCTGGTCTCCAACGCCGTGCAGTACTCGGGCCCGGGCGCGCGCGTCCGGGTGCGCGTCTCGCGGACCGGCGACGACGTCGTCCTGGCGGTGACCGACGACGGACCCGGCATCGCCGCGGAGCACCTGGACCGCCTCTTCGACCGCTTCTACCGCACCGACACCTCCCGCACTCGCTCCACGGGCGGCAGCGGGCTGGGCCTGTCCATCACCAAACACCTGGTCGAGGCGCACGGCGGCACCGTCGCCGTCGACAGCACCGAGGGCTCGGGGTCGACGTTCACGATCCGGCTGCCCGTGCGCGCCCCGGTCCCGGCCGCGTGATGCTTGGGCGTCGGCCTGGCCGGGACTTCACGTCGCCCCCCTTTGCAATGAGCACCTACACGCACCAGGGGGCGCCTGGCCGTTGGTACGTATAGGGCTCATTGCAAAGGCTCCCGGACACGTCGCCGACAGCAACGTTCCGGAAGCGGCCCGGGTGCACGCCACGGCGGGAAGCAGGTATGCTCAGCCTCGTTGCCGCCCCCGTGGGCGGCAGCTGCGGGTGTAGTTCAATGGTAGAACTCCAGCTTCCCAAGCTGACAACGCGGGTTCGATTCCCGTCACCCGCTCTGAACGTTCCGGCCCAGGTCAACGGCAGTCCCGCCGACCTGGGCCGCTTGCTTTGTGGGGTCGCTTGCATGGCGCGTGCCCGCTACGTGCCCGATGGCGCGCCGACGAGCGGCGGGTCGTCGTCATCGTCGCGGCGCTCGGTCTTGGTCTTGTGCTCCTGAGCGAGCGCGTCGAGAGCATCCGCGATGGCGCGGTCACGATCCTTGGTCGCGTGCTGGTAGATCAGCGCGGCCCGCGGGCTGGCGTGGCCGAGTCGCTCCATCAGCTCCCGCAGACTCGCGCCGGTACCGGCGGCCAAGGTGGCTCCGGTGTGCCGCAGGTCGTGCAGGTGCAGCCACGGCACGCCAGCCTTCGTGACGGCCCGTTGCCAATGCTTCTGGAAGTTAGTCCGGCGAGGCGTCGCGCCCTTCGGCCCGGCGAACACCCGTCCGTCCGGGCCGGGCTCGGCGAACACTCGCAGGTGCCAGCGCAGGTCCGGTACAAGCGACGCCGGGATGGCGACGGTGCGGCGGCCTGCAGCGGTCTTCGGCGTGGAGACGATGACCTTGCCCTCGACCTCCTGGACGGCGCGGCGAACTGTCACCGTCCGGTTGTCCAGGTCGATGTCCGGACGGTGCAGACCGACCAGCTCGCCCCAACGCAGCGTTCCGAACGCAGCGAGCAGCACGAGGGCCTTGAACCGCGGTTCGATGGCGTCGGCGACGGCGAACACCTCGGTCAGGGTGGCGGTCCGTCGCTCCGGGCTCGCCTCGTTGCCCGCTCCCCTGATCTGGCACGGGTTCCGCCGGATCAGTCCGTCTTCGACCGCGGTTCCCATGATGGTTTTGAGCAGCCGGTACGCCTTGGCGGTCGTCACCGGACTCAGGCCGGCGTCGAGCCGCTCCTTCCGCCAGGTCCGCACCCGACCCGGCGAGATCTCGGCCAGCCCGAGCGCTCCGAGTTGCGGCTCGATATGCAACCGGAACAGGCCTTGGTAGAGAGCGACCGTTCGCGGACGAAGATTGGGCCGCTCGACGATCCAAGCCCCTCCGTACTCGGCGAGCGGGATCATCCCGGCTTCGGGGTCCAGCCAGTCGCCGCGTCGAATCTCCGCTTCCTTGTCCGACAGCCACACGTTGGCGTCGGTCTTGGTCGCGAATGTGTACGGCGCGGGTCGGTCCGTCCCGTCTGGGCCGTGATACCGAGCCTGGAACCGGCCCGACGGCAGCTTGCGCACTCGCCCAAAGCGTCGCTTCTTCGCCATCAGAACACCCGCCCGTACGGGTCACGACGGGTGCGCCTCGTCGCCTCGACCGTGCGGTCCTTGATGTAGGCGGCGAGGACCGAGGCCGGGATGCGAACGTGCCGGCCGATCTTGACGAACTGGATTCGCCGTTCGGCGATCAGCCGCCGGGGAAACCGGGATGTGGTGCCGAGCAGCTCGGCAGCCTCATCGACGGTCAACAGCCGATCCATGATGGTGGTTCCCTTCTGTCACGCCGCCGGGGCAGCGGCTTGGGTTGTGGTTGCCGAAAGATCCGGCGACGCCGGTCCGGCGCGGGTCTTGGCGTTCTCGTATTGCGTTCGCCACCGCTGTCTCTGGGCGATGGCGTGCGCGATCAGGCGGGCGTAGGTGGGGCCGTCGACGTCGCCGGGGTGGGTGACGGTCCAGACGAAACGCGGCCTGCCATCGGGGGTGGTGGCGGTTGCCGGAAGCTCGTCGTGGTCGTCCATCTCGATCCCGGCTTCGGCGAGGACGGCGCGGACGACGGCGGCCCTGTCGGCGCGATGCTGGTCGAGGGTCTTCCCGGTCCAGCGGCGGGACACGAGGACGCGGCGGCCACCGAGCCCGAGGTGATCCCGGTCGTGGGCCTTGGACCCGCAGCGGCCGGGCTCCATGCCGCCCTTTGCGTCCTTGGGTTGGACGCCGTAGCGCAGCCAGTTCGCGCAGGTGGGTGAGCAGGGCAGCCAGCGGACCTCGTCGGCGAGCCGGTCGATGTGCGCACGCCGCGCGGCCGAGATGGGTGCCTCGCCGTCGTTGTCGTCGTGGAGGGGGTCGGTGATGGACTTCGTGAGGTACTTGGTGAGGTAGCCGATGACCCGGTCGGCTTGTGGGGTTCCGGCGATGACGCCTTGGATGTCGACCTGAGTGCCGGCGCGGATGACGTGTGCCGGCGTCGCGTCGGGGTCGTCGTCGAGGGTGTCCAGCGCCTCATCCCACGACGGCAGCACGGCACCCGTCTGCGAGTCGACGTAGGCGTGGGCCAGCTCGTCCCACGCCGGCAGCACATCGGTGTAGGCGGGGTCGTCGAGCTGCGGCCACCACACTTGGTGATACGTCGCCGCCACCACCTGCTTGAGCAACTTCCTGGGGATGGCACCGCGGATGGCGGCGTGCAGGTGAGGGGCGAGACGGCGCTGTGGCTCGACGGTGGCGAAGTACTGCACGCTGTAGCCGGTGGCGCGGCGCAGGTTCTGCCAGAACCGGTCCATTAGCTTCGGGAAGTGCATCGCATCCAGCGCCGCCCGCCGATAGTCGTAACTCGACGGGTCGACCGGCACACCCTCACCCGTGACGCGCCCGTATGACGGCAGCGTGAGCGTGACGAACATCGACGGCCGGTAGGTCTTCCCATCCTGCGAGGTGAACACGCGACCCGTCGTCCGATCGGAGACAGCCAGCCGCGGGAGGTCCGGGGCGTCCTGGCGTCGCCGGGTCGACCGCACCCGCCGACCAGTCTCGTCGTCGGCTTGGTCGCCGTCGTCGTCCGCACCGTCGCCCGCCGGATCATCGGGGTCGGCCGTCTCGGGCCTGGGTGGGTCGTCGGTGAGGTGCCAGCCCTCGCGGCACTGCTGAATCCTGAGACGCCGGGCAGCGTCGGCACACGAGGGGCAGACCTTGGCGCGCGTGGCCCCACACCGGATCACCACCGTCCGCGACGCTCCGGTCATGGTGTCGGTGACGTGTTGCAGGATCGGCCGGACACAGACGCCTTTCGCGGCGGCGAGCTCACGCAGGGTGGCGTCGTCCGGCAGACCCGCGGTCAGTGGCGTGACGGTCACGCCTTCACCCCCGCAGTCTCGCCCGACGCACCCTCGCCGGCGTCGGTGGTGGGTGTGCCGAAGTCGGTCAGCTCGCGGCGCAGGTCGGCCACGCGGGTGGCGATGGCCTCGGCGGTGTGCTCGTCGACGTAGGGGAACCGGACCCGTTCCAGCCGTCCAGCGGCGTTGGCGACCACGGCCACGCCGCGCATCTCCTCGCCGATGTCGACCGGGGTGATGTCCGAGCGGCGCACGACCGGCCCGAGGATGGCTTCGGCGGCGTCGTCGGTCACCACCCGCCACGCTGTCCGCACGGAGGCGTTGTCGCGGATCGCGGTCGGCAGCGCGTCGCTGGTGGGCTTCTGCGTGAGCAGGCGGGTGATGATGCCTGCGGAGCGGCCCTTCTTCACCAACGCCGACAACCGGGCGGTGATCTGGAACGCGAGCTGCTTGGTGTCGTTGTCCATGCCCTTGGGGTCGGTGAACGTCTGCACCTCATCGACGACCACGAACACGGCCGGATGGGCGGGGTCGAGGGGCAGGTTCCAGAAGTTCGCTCCACCCCGCTCGCGCTTCTGCGTCTTGAGCCGGTGCCGCATCAGCCCGTGGACCTGTTCGACGACGGCCAGCACCGCCTCGAGGTTCTCGTCCTCGGCGCAGTACGCGGCAGCCCTTGGCGTGATCCAGGACCAGTCCTCGCCGCCCTTCCCGTCGATCACGACGTATTGCACGGCGGGGTTTTGGATCAGCCCGCACGCCAGCGACGTCTCACCGGCGGTCTTGCCGGAGCCGGGGACACCACCGCCGACCTCGGCCGCGATGTTCGCGTAGTCACGGGTGCGCCAGCGGCCGTCCTCACCGATCGCGAACCGCACCCTGCGCAGATCCGTCACCGCAGGCACGTCGTCGAGGATGACCGGTTCGGCCAGCACATCGCGTTCCACGAGGACCAGCTCGACCCGGCCAGGGCCGGCGGCGACGACGCGGACGTCGGGGACGCCGAACGCGTGCGCCAGCTCGTCGGCCTGGCGGGTGAAGTCGGCCGGCGCCTGCCCATCCAGCAACCGGACGTGCAGCACGTCCCCCACCGAAGCCAGCGACACCGTCACCAGCCGCGGGGTGAGGTGGTCGCCGCCGGGCAGGGGCCGGTGCAGGTTGCAGGCGACCATGACGGCGTCCCACCGCGCCCGGTAGAGGTGGCGAAGCCGGTGCCGGGCCAGGAGCCGGTTCACGAACCACCCATGCGACTGCGGATGCACAGCCCGCCACGTCAACGACGCCAGCGGCGGCACGACCGCCACCAGGATCAGGCCGACCCAACCCCACGTCGAGTACGCGAACACGACGACGAGCGTCGCGGCAACCAATGCCTTGAGTCGCCAGAGCAGCCGGACAAGCCACCAGCCGGTCAGCAGCGACGCAACCCCGTTCACCCGCCTACGCGGCAGGCTCAGCAGCATCTTCACCAGGCGCAGGACGTTCGCCATCGTCACCACCCGCCGATCTGTTCGTCGGCCAACGTGGCCGCGACAGCGGCACGGGCACGAGCCTCGAAACGCTCGGTGCGGGTGGTGACCCAGCAGGCCGGGCACAACGTCCCAGCACCGTGCAACGGCATCCCCGCACCTTTCAAGCTCGTGGCGCAGCGGTTGCAGTGCCTCGTGTGCAGTCGTGGACGTGTTCTCATCGGTACTCACCTCTCAGCGCGGTCAACCGGGCATGCCGGGACCGGACAGCTTCATGACACGAAGGGCAGGTGGCCTCGCCGGTGCCGGGGTGGAACCACACCTCCACGGCATCTACCGCGGCGCCACAGGACGAGCAGCGAGTCAGCGCAGACACGACAGATCACGACCGCACCGGTCATCGCGGGCCGGGTCGGGCAGGCAGTCCGGGCAGCGGGCGTTGCCGGAACCGTCACCGTCGTGGAAGACGAACCAGGCGCCCGCCGTGCCGTCATCAGCGGTCGTCGCGGCGCAGCCGTCGCAGGACAGCACGCGCGTCCGGGTCACCGGGAACCACGGCCCTTCGTGGTCCGCCGCCGGGTCGGTTTCACCACACGGGCGCAGTACCGGCACAGCTGGTCCGGCGCGGTCGAGCGGACTTTGTCGCAGACCGGGCATCGGAACGCATACGCCCGTGTCGTCGTGTCGTGCGGCAGCAGCCCGAACAGCACCGGGTCGCCGTTCACGACCGACCACCACAACGCGTCGTCTCTGCCGCATTAGCCGCGTCGGAGCGCTCGGCCTCGACGTCAGTGGTCGCGGTCGCCAGCTGCGCGGCCGTCAGCACCAGGACCGCGAGCACGGCCAGCAGGGCGACGGGGAGCCGCCAGAACGTAAGCTTGGGCACACCAATCCCCTCCCTCGTGGGGGTGTGGTTGGGGCCACCGGGGACGGGGACGGTTGTCTAGGCCTTGCACCCGTCCCCGGTGGGGATTCATCGCGAGACGACAACACCACCGCGGGCAGTCGCCGTCATGAGTGGTGAGCGGCGCTGGGCACGGTCCTCGAACGCCGACCCCAGCCGCGTCAGCGACTGCCCAAACGACGACGCCACAGCCGAGGCCACTTCGAGCCGCACCAGACGGCCATCGCGGCCGGTCGTCGTCAACACCACCACCGCGCCACCGTCGATAGCCTCGGCGGTCGAGGTGACCACGACACCGGACGCGGACAGGCTGTCGCCGTAGAACCGGCACGGCCCCTCGTGGCGGGTCGCCTGGTCCTCACACCACGCCTCATGCTCACCCGTCGCCCTCATGTCGACGCACCCACCGGCACCGGCTCGTCGGTGGCGGGGATGGCGTCGCGCCAATGATGCGCCAACGCCTCCCCCGCCGCGTCCACCAGCCGCGCAGACAGCCCGTCCGGGTCGCTGGCCAGAACGGAGCGGATCAGCGACGCCGCCAGCTCCGCACCCTGCTCGGCTGTGAGGTGCAGCGACAGAGCCGGGTAGGTGTCGTGGTTGCCGCGGATGCTGACGATGCCGTGCTCAGTCGACCAGGACGCCGACAAGGCCACCTGCAGGCTCAGGCTCAGGTAGGCCTCACGCTCGGTGGGCATCGTCAGCCGGCCTTCTGCTCGCCCTGCTTGGCCTCACCCTGGCTACGAGCACCAGCAGCGGAGGGCGGGCGCGGCGCGGCGTTCGGGGCCTTCACCCCGGTCGCCCGGTACTCGTAACCCAGGAACTTGAACTCGCCCTGACCCATCACCTTCGGCGACGCCGTCACACCCACCAGCTCGACCGGACGCATCCCCGGCAGCACCTCATCCGGCAGCGGCGCCGGCTGCACCTCCGCGAGGAAGATCACCTCGAAGCTGGCACGCTTCGCCTTCGCCTCGTCCGGGTCCGTCACCGTGGCCTTCCACTGCCGCAGCTTCGTGACGTCGTCCATCCGCTGCCGCTGCTCCTTGCCGCGGGCTCGGTCCTCCTGCGACTGGTACTCCAGATCCGGCTCGATCTCACCGACCATCACCAGACCGCGCGGAAACGCCTCACCGAACTCCACCGGGAACCGGTGACCCTTCATCAACGCCATGACTGGCCTCCCTCACGTGGCGCCGAGGACGTTCCTCGGCATGCCTCATGACCAGAAGGCTACCCGTACTAATAGTACGGGTCAATACTCTAAGTACGACTAACGCACTCAGAGTGTCATGCCAACCTGCCTCGCCAACGCGCGGACCTCGCTCGTCTGCCCGCCCTCAGTACGCAGGAGATCGGACAGAAGCGCGTGAACGGTCGGGTGGTTGACGACCAGCTCAGGCGCGATCTGATACGCCTCACGGATGGCGGTCACGGCGGCAGGAACGTCGCGGCGTTGAGCGTGGGCGCGGGCCAGCTCGACGTGATAGCGGGACCGCCGCTCCGGAGACAGGCCAGTGGGATCGAAGTCCGAGGCGATCCGTAGAGCGCGGCCGGCGTCGCCAAGCTCGACGGCGACAGTGACCTGGTGGAGGGTGACGTTCGCGGGACCGAACTCGGTGCCGTAGTCGTTGCGGTCGGCGCCGAGAAGTTGTGCGAGCCGTTCCGCCTCACCCATGTGCGCGTAAGCCTGGTCGGCGTTGTTGCGCCGGGCCTCGGTGATGGCCATCTGCATGAGCAGTGAGCCGGACAGCGAGATGGCCGCAGCGTCCCCGGCTTCAACACGACCAGAGAGGGCGTCGACGGCAGTGGAGGCGGTCTGGACGACCTGGTCATAGAACCGTGCGCTCTGGAACACGAGCGCGAGACGGAAGGCACCTTCAGCCATCAGTAGTGCATCACCTGAGCGTTCCGCGGCCGCGATGGCACGGTCAGCGGCGACCCAGGCGGCAAACGGCTCACCAAGCTTCGACAGTACGGCCGCACACGCGTGGTAGGCCCGGGCCAGCGTCGCATAGGCCGTCTGCTGAACTTCCCCGTCCGATGCGCGAGCCGCGAACTCTAGCGCTGGCAGAAGACGTGTCAGCAGCTCGCTGACCCGCTCGTACTCGGCCGCGTGAACCTGCGACCATGCCTGATCAACCGATCCGGCCAGCTCCTGCACGTTGGCCGACGAACGGTCAGCGAGGACCGCCGCAAGAGCGTTGCTCGAACTCAGTGCCAAAGTCAGGTCGACAGCAGGTGCCGGCCGCTCGTGCGTCGCTGCGACGACAGGCCGATCCGGCGCCAACTCCGCGAGCGGCACTTCCAGCACCGCGGCCACACGTTCCAGCACCGACATGCGGTCGATCTTCCGCACGCCACGCTCTACCTGCGACAGCCATGTCTCGGACCGGTCAAGCAGGCCAGCTAGCTCCCGCTGCGACAGACCGCGACGCTTCCTAGCCTGCGCGACGCTGCGACCTAATGCCTGGGCGTCGTCGGTCACCCGTTGGCTCCATCTGGCAAACCCTTGGCCGGGCCGTCCGTCAGGAACTCCACGCGGGTCGAGGCCAGGTATTGACCACGCTCCGCCAGGAACGTCTTCACGTGAGGCTGCTCCTCATGCGCCTCGAACGCCGCGCGGTCGGCGTACACCTCATAAAACACCCGCGCCAGCGGCTCACCCTCAATGCCATGCGTCGCGTAGACCAGGGTCCCCGGCTCCAGCTCCCTGATACCAGGAGCCGTCCGTGCCACCAGCCCATCGAACGCGGCAGCAGCATCCTCATCACGCAGATCGAACCGCACCACCAGAGCGAACACAGCGACTCCCATCAATTGGCGCACAACAAGTACGGGCTAGCACTGAAGGTACCAACAACTCCTGGTGCGGCCTGCTGGCCTGCTCACCATCCGAGCCAGCGACCTTGTTCACGGAGGCTACGAGCACCACACGCACGTACTCCGCACCGGCCCGGCGATCAGCCGTAGTAGACGACCGCGCCATCACCGCGCGTTTCGTCCGGCGGCCGCACGCTCGACCCCTCACGGTCCTCAATTGCGCCAGCACCGTGCACCTGCGTACCGCGGGTGCCTTCATTGATCAGGGTGCCTTCGACGTGGATAGTTCCAAGGGCCACAGCCGAGGGCAAGATAGTGATTGTTCCACCCCGTTGGACATTCAACGTATCGTTGGCGTGCTTGTGTACCCTCATCTGTGCATCGGGCTCGACATTAACCGTTCCGTAGACGTCGTTCCTGGCATCGAGAACCGCACCTGATTGCACATTCACAGTGCCCGAAATCACGCCGTGCACCGCCAGTTCCACGCCTGACGCAATCACAAGAGTCCTGTGCACCTCCTCATGGAGGTCACCCGACGTGCGGACGATGAGGTCTGGAACCTCGACGAGCTGGCCATCCCGATATTCGTAACTAGGCATCGCAGTTACCTCCATTATCGCCTGGGCGTCCTTACGCGGATACGTCATTATCCGCCGATCTCGTGCTTATTGGAGGAGACACCCCGTCGCAATCGCTTCAGTAGCGACAAACCGCGCATCGTTCCCACATGTGTCCGAGGGCCGCTGTACGCTCCAACCGACTACTGACCAAGGGGGGTTCCGTGGATGAGTTCTGGGGCATGTCCGCGACTGCGTGGACAGCCATCTACACCATGATTACGTTCGGCCTGCTTGTCGGAGCCGGCGTCGCGGCTTGGTACGCGAAGGAACAGTGGGCGATCGCCCGCGATCAGGCCGCCGACACGCGCAAGGCACAACTGGAGGCGAGCCGTCCATACGTCGTGGTCACCGTCGAACCTTCAGCCGCAAGCCGCCGCCTGTTCGACCTCGTGGTAAAGAACATCGGGCAGCGACCCGCAATGGACGTCTCGATTAAACTCGACCCTCCGCCGATCCGCGCTAAAGAAACACCTGGACACGAGATCGCCAACGCCAAGATGCTTAACACCCCCGTGGCCATGATTGCCCCCGGCCAAGAGATGCGCGCCTTCTATGACAGCCATCTGGATCGCAATGGGAGGGATGACCTCCCGACATCTCATCAGGTCTCCCTTGCATACAGGGACAGTTCGCAGAACTCGTACACGGAGACCAGTGTACTGGACATCGAGGCGATGACTGGCGTTATGTTTGTCGATGTAAAGACAGTTCACGACATCGCGAAGATACTCGATAAGATCGCGAATACGTTACGCAGCGCGTCAATTCTCCAGCGTTCCGGTTCCGTTGATGTCGATGCGGCGATCGAGACCCGTGACGAGCAGCAACAGCGATTCGCCGACGAGCGAGTTGAGCGCGAGCGGCAACAGAGGGAATTCATGGAGCGACTTCGTCCAACTCCCCCGGCCGACGCTGAGGGCGCAACGTCTGACGACTCCACGTCCCCTGAAGACCCGTCGCAGTAGCAATGCCGGTTCACCGGGGACAACCGGGGCGGCGGGCGCATTGCCGGATAGACCTCTCCAGGATCAAGGGCGGCACGCTGCGCTCGCCGCGCACGCCCGGCCTCCCGGCCGGGCGTGCGGCCTGGCGGCCGTTCCGGGCCTACGTCGGCCGGCGTGCGCCAGCTGCAGCACCGATACCCACTTAGGAGTCCTCGTTGCTCGCGGCGGAGTCGTCCCCCTCATAGCGCCCATCTTTTGGCCTCCGCTCCGCGCGTCAAGGGCGTCATGATCTTTCGCCACGACCACCTCACAGCCTGCGGACCGCCACAACCGGGGCGAAACATCATGCCGTCGCTCCGCGATGGCTACGCCACCCTTGACCCGCTCCACGACGGCCAACGACCGGCAGCTATGAGGACGACGCCTCAGAATGGCGGCTCTTCCAAATCGCGCGGTACGTCCACGATTCCCTTACCCACGTCACGTGCCCCGCCTGGCAGGCTAATAGTCCCCCCGAGCTTCTGTCGAAGTGCAGTCGCCAGGCGACCGATCGCCTGACCACCCGGACCATCCAGATTCGAGGTTCTCTCGTTAACCAGCTTCGCAGCGTAACGCGCCCGGAGAGGCTTCGAAGCGCCAATAACCTCAAACGCCTCGAAATACGCAGAACTCCAAACGTCGCCGAGAAGTTTGGCCATGGCGTCCTCGAAGTTTGCATCTAAAGTGGCGTACGAACTCTCCACGTGGAGCGGCTCGTTGCTCAGCGCGGCGGATTGAGCATACGTCGGATCAAGTGAAAGCGATCTGAAAATATCCTGACGGCTTGCCTGCGCTGACTGTGCATCTTTCCCCGATTTATCGGAGTCAGTGTCAAAGATGCAATAGGTCGGAACCTGGAACGCGTCGAATAGCCTAACCCATCTCGCAATACTCGCTATTCCCTCCGCCGACACAAAAGCTACGCCCTCTCGAAGCGCGTCGAAACCTACCAGACCGAGTAGCGTCGGGAAGCTGAGTTCTTCAGACGGCCCTTCAACAAGCACGCACAGCCGAGAGAACAACGCACTCTTGATCTGTGTCGTCGCAGAAGATGAATAGAACTCCCCGATGGACTCGCTTGTGGTCCGAGCAGGGTCACTTCCCTTCCCAATCAGGTGCTCGACTAGATCGTCGCGAGACGTTTGGACGGTCCTGGTCGTACCCGCATCCGGCTTGCTGACTATGACAAGGTTCTCGGGTTTGCTCAGGTCAACGAAATGTGGACTGTGGGTCGTGACTATAACCTGCAGGCCCGAATCCGCTATATCACCCAGCTTAGCGGCAAGCCACATCTGCGCTAGTGGGTGAAGATGAGATTCCGGCTCTTCTACTACGAGAATCAATCCTTCGTAATCGCCAAACGCTTTCGCATATGCGATCGAGAACGCCAGTGCCAGTATTTGCTCTTGCCCTGTGCCAAGCTCATCGAACGATTTTATCTCGCCGTCTAAGCTGGGATAGACTCGAAGTGACCGAAAGAAGTTGCTCGGATCGTATGCCGAAAAGTCGACATCGAGTCGATAGGGCAGGCTCTGCCCCAGCTCCTCTGAAGTCTCGGAGAGTAGCTTGCTAAAGTCGTCGAACTCAGGAACACCTTTGAACTGCTCCAGCAAGCTTAGAAAGATGGTCTTCAAAGCCTCGCGCCGGACGGGATCGGACGTAAGACGTTCATGGAATCTATGCATTAACCGCGACAGCAACGTGTACTGACTATAATAGGACAGCTGCTGTGAGAGCCGGCGGTCCGCACCGATAATCATCGCGAATAGCTGTTGGCGAAGCTTGTTTGACGGATATGAATTTGTGCAATGATCGCAGCGCTTTTTGTACAGGTACGGATCACCATCCGTACTAGTTGAATACTCCCATTTAAGATATGCAACTGTGCCGCCACAATCGCAGCGAACTGCACTCAGGGAAGCTCCAATGCTGATGGATATACCATCAGGATCACGCCCAAAGAAGTCATGCTCTTCGACCTTGTGGCTCTTCGGCCATCTTTCACCGAACAGTATTTCGATACTCTTAACGATGTTGCTCTTGCCCGCGTTATTCTCCCCCAGAAGCACGAGCGGGCCGCTTCGAGGCAAGTCGATTGCGACACCCCCTTGGCCGATCGAGCGAAGGTTCTTAACGGTCAACCGCTCTAGCCGAGGCGGACGAAACTGCGACGGTTCTCTGGACATGCCGTACCCCCCTGCACGCAAGTTGATCATTTACTTTGATCCGAAATGTCTGTGCTGTCAAGAACCGTCGTCGAGCCAGGCACGCTGGTCAGTATGTGGCAGGTGACGGTCCGAACGAGGGTCATCACGCATAGCACGAGATCACCCATCGTTGCTGCTGAGGGCTCTTCTTCCGTGACGCGGGTGGACCTGAGAACGACCTTGTAAGCCGTAGATCACGCCGCCAAGGTCCATGTCCCCGAGGTGTCCCGCTGTGGCAAGAACGGCCGTCAACGGCCCCTGACCGCCGAGGGTGTACACCGCTCGTGATCAGGCGCCGGACGGCAGACGCCGCATCTGGATAGGACTCGTAATGAGGCGGTCAAAGGTCGTCGTTGATGCTAACGCCGTTGCAAACATGCGCTCTGGACGGCCGCACGACATCGATCGGGATCAGCCACGAAGCGCCAGGTCAAGCAGAGGCTGATGACACTCACCTACCCGTCTAGACAGGGCATATCGGCCAACGGATCAGATGACACCGCTGGCTACGGATCGATGATCGACACGTTCAGCCCTGGCGCTCTCGCGAGCTTCTTGTCTGCGGTAACGAGGGTGGCACCGAGGTGGCGCGCCAGGGCGACGTAGAGGCCGTCGTGGATGGTGATGGTATTCCGCATCGTCCAGGCGTCGCGCAGCAGCGGTGTGACCCTGACGACGTTGAGCGGCCATTCAATGAGGTCGTCGACGAGCTGGCCGGCGTCGGCGTCAGTGAGGTCGCCGCGCAGGACGTCGCGACGGATGACCTTGGACACCTCGACGTGGAAGTGTTCGACGGTCCACTCTTCAACGCCGTCTCGATAGGTGCGCGCGGCCAAGGCCATGCCTGCGGGCGTGCGGTTGAGGATCTCGACACCAGCGGAAGCGTCGAGCACATAACGTGGTGGCACTAGTCTTCGTCGCGGATTTCGGCGAGCACCTCAGCCGCAGGACGCGAACGCTCGACAGTGGGTCGCGTCGACCACCGCGCCCACCACTCGGCACGTTCACGCCGCGCGTCAGCCGGCGAGGCAGTCACCTCGATGGCTGGATCGCTGAACGCCGGAACCGTCATGCCCCCATCATACCGAAGACTCATCCGCACGCCCCCTAGCTGCATCTTTACTCCTTTCCTAGCTCCGCACGCCCAACGGTCACGGCCTGAACCCAACCGGCCAGCGTCGCCCAGTCCAGATCAATGACGATCTCGCGCCCCGACCAGGCCAACCCCGGTCCAGATCGCACAACGACGACCCTCAACGGCGGGCGGAACCAACCTCCCGACACCATCGCCGAGCGGCGCGGAGTCCATCACCTCGATAACCAACCGGATGCTCGCCTCGGGACCGGGGTACTCGTGCGCCGGCGAGATACGCCAACGCCCCTCCCAAGCCTCCACGTCGGACACATCAGCCCTTCTTGTCAGCTTGACCTGCTGCTTCCAGCAGCGCCCGACCGACGCCGCGAGCCTCAGCGGATGTGATCATCACGATCACGGGGTCAACGAGGCGTGCACTGGCCGTCAGCTCGACGTTCACAAGGTCCCCGTGGTCGACGCTCACGATGCTCACGCCCACGATCCCTCGCCCTTGCGACACCACCAGCGACGACAGATAGCGACGGTGAATAGTGTGCTCGGAGTCTTCCTCACACCAGGTGATGAAGCAGCTCATGTCCGCCCGTGCCTCGCCTTCAGCACGGCATCCGCCAGCGGCGTCAGCGTTCCGTCCGGTTGCAGCAGTGACGCCGCATCGATGTAGTCCGCCAGCTTCTCCAGCTCGGCAAGGACGTTGTCGTCATACCAGCCGAACAGGTACGTGTCGTTCACGTGCTGGACCACGTCAGGTGTCCACTCGGCCCGGCGAGCTGCCTGTGCCATCTGGGTGATCTGTCCGGCCAACCGGAGCCCGTCGTCCACGGTCATCGTGAAGTCGAAGACTTCCTCCTGACCGTCGTTGCGTAGATGCGCCGAGATGATCGGCCAACGGCCGGGCCTGGCGTGCACAACCATGTGACCGAGCGTGTCCTCGACAAACCACGACCACGCGACCACACCCGGCGCACGAACCGGTACCTTCCTCATGGGTCTTCCTCCTGCTTCGCTCAGGTTGGAGATCAAGTCCCCGGCCCGGTGCTCCAACACCGGCCGGGGGCGCCTAATGGGATGAAGCCGATCCCAGCTCAAGGAGGCCCACGCGCCGTGCCCGCTACGTGCCCGATCGCGGAGGAAGCCGCGGATAACCGCAGCACAAGCCCGCGACGAGAAATCGGCCAGAACACAACTAGCTGGGAGAACGCCGAAGAACGCCCGGTTCCCAAGCTGACAACGCGGGTTCGATTCCCGTCACCCGCTCTCGTGGTTCCGGCCCAGTCAACGGCAGCGTCGTTGGACTGGGCCGTCGTCGTTGTGGGGTCGCTTCCATATCGCGTGCCTGTTACGCGGTTCGAAGTGTGGCGTCAACGAATGCTCATCGCGATTGGGCGGTCCGATCCCACCCATCCGACAATGAAGTCTGCCGCCTCGGATTGGCGCAGAGGTGCTCATCTCCGGGTGCGACCGCAGCGCGATCCATTCGGCGGGGCGCTACCAGGCGACATCGTCGAGCGCCAGCCACGGCGGACCGTCCCGCAGAGCGTTGAGGAACGCGAATCCTGATTGCCTCCCGCTGGGGTGTTGGTCGTCGCGGCTCCAGCGGTGGGTTGCGATGATCGCCAGAACGACGCCCCGGCAGTCGCCCACCAAGTCTTCGTCAAGGTTCGGATAGCGCTTGCCGACATCTTTGGGCACCCACGCGATGTCGTACTCGACTGGCCCTTCGGCGGTGTTTTCGAAGTCGATGAAGAGCGGCCCGTTCTTCGTGTTGAGCAGGTTCCCCGGGTGCGGCTCGCCGTGCAGTAGCTGCTCGGGAGCGCGCCGGTTGACGATCGACTGGCGCAGATCGCGCAGCGTGTTGGCGAGCAGCGCTCGATCCGCATCGGCGATGCCGGGAGTGACGTCACGGCTCGCAACGTCTCGTTGAGTAGCCGCTATGCGATCCATGAAGTGCGGTGTCGTGACATCAAGTTGCCGAAGGCCAGCATGAAGACGCTCGAGCGCCTGCGCGTAATCGGCCGGCAGAAGCACTCGAGCCTGCACTGGCTCGTAGTGGGTCCACATGGTGATTTTGAAGCCGTCACGCACGAAGACGCGTGGCTGGACGCGAGGCTCGAGCGCGGCAACTGGGCTGTCCGTCTGCGTGAGCCGTTTCACGAGTTCGACTTCTCGCTCTGCGCTCGCGAAATGTGTCATGGGTGTGACTCGAGCGACGATGTCGCATGGCGTCAGGCGGACGACGAGCCGGTTGGAGTCGCTGAGAACGACCGAGTCATTGACCGTCAAGTCGAGCGATGAGACCGTCGATATCGCTGCATCCACCGCACGCCGCGCCACCGCTGCCTCCATCTGCTTGTGCCCTCCCACCGTGCGCAGCAGCAACACCCATGCGCGACCTGCGTACACCGTGCACGATACGTTGACCCCCCGCCGCCAGCAGGTGGCAGGCTGGTCCGGTGCCGGGCCGGGCCGCTGCTGTGCGGAGACGTTGCCGGGCAGACCTCTTCACGATCAAGGGGCGCGCTGCGCGCGCCGTGCCCGCCCGGCCTCCGGGCCGGGCGTGCGGCCTGTCGGCCGTTCCGGGCCGCGTCAGCCCGCCAGGAATCGGAACGAGGCGGGCCACATGCGGGGCCACTCGGGACTGCTCAGGCGAGACTTCCAAGCTGGCGCTGTACGGAGAAGACGGCTCGGGCTACGGCAGACGAAGGAACTCGACGGCGCGGAAGTGATTCGTGAACGTGAGCCGTGCGCCTTCGCAGCTAGCGAAGGTCCCGCCCCAGCGCGAATGATCCGCATCTGGGAGGCAAGCAACTAACGCGGTCTCCAACTCACCCGAGTGTCCGATCATCAGAGCGGTGTCGTCGTGTGACAGCGGCGTGATCAGGTCTCGCCAGAGCGCGGCCAGGGAGTGTGCGTATCGGTAGTAGGCACCACCGGTTTTGATGGCGGACGCCAGCGCAACGAAGGGATGATCGGCCAGCCACCATTTCGATGCCTCGGACTCGGCATAGACCTCCGGATCAGAGGCCAGCGTTACCAGCTCATGGTCAACTGCGAAGCCCATCGCGAGTGCAGTCTCACGAGCACGGGGAACTACCGATGTCGCCACCATCGCGAAGGGGCCCATCGACTCACCAAGCCTCCGGGCCAGGTCCACTCCGGCCTGAGACAACTGCGAGCCACCAGTGTTCTTGCGCATGCTGTGCCGTCTAACCTCAAGCATCGCCACGGCAGCCGACCTTACCGAGTGCCTGCTAACGCCTGTGCTAACACGAGCCGTAGACGCCGCCAGACAAGACCGAAACCAACGGACCAAGCACAGCCGCGACGGCGCAGGCGAGCCGACAATCGTGGACGCCGGCGGAGCACCCCCAGCCGCCTACGGATCAGATGACGTGCATCTTCAAGGTGCGATGACGGGCACCTTCGTACCTGGCGCCTTGGCGAGCTTCAGGTCCTCCGCCGTTACGAGGGTGGCGCCGAGGTGGCGCGCCAGGGCGACGTAGAGGCCGTCGTGGATTGTGATGGTGTTCCGCATCGTCCATGCGTCGCGCAGTAGCGGTGTGACCCTGACGACGTTGAGTGGCCATTCAATGAGGTCGTCCACGAGCTGGCCGGCGTCGGCGTCGGTGAGGTCGCCGCGCAGGACGTCGCGGCGGATGACCTTGGCCACCTCGACGTGGAAGTGTTCGACAGTCCACTCTTCAACGCCGTCCCGATAGGTGCGTGCGGCCAGGGCCATGCGGAAGAGCGCAAGACGACTACAGCGTCATCTACTGGAGGCGCTGACCCAGCAATAGACCTGTGGCTTAAGGATGCATGAGCCCGTGGCGACGTTCGATGGCGTCGTGTATCGCTCGCACGGTCGCTTCCGGCGTGAGCTGGCTGTTGTCCACGACGTGCGTCCAGGTGCCGAGCGCTTGGCGGACTTGGAAAAGCATCTCGACTGCCTCCGCCGCTCTCTGCTCATCGACGGCCAGGCCGGCTGCTTTTGAGCGTTGCGCTATTCGTTGACGGAGGATTTCCTCTTCTGGATCCAGCGTGATGTGATGGACGGAGACGTTTTCGAGTAGAAACGGTCGTACGAACTCCCGCGTGCTTCGTTGCTTCCAGTGCCCGTTCGACGCGATCGCCACCCAGGCGAAACCGGCACGCAAGAATCCTAGAGCGGTCTCCCGCAATAACCATCCGGACACCGCATTGTAGTGATCGACTCGATCCGGTGGACATGTCCAGCGCGGATCGATCATCATGTAGAACTGGTCGGATTCGAGCACAGCAATCTCCCCGACCATGTCGATGAGCGTCTCTCGCATCGACTTCAGGGTTTCCGACTTGCCGACACCCATCGCACCGCTGATCACGACAACTCTCTTCATCGTCCTCCCAACTGAAGGATATCCGGCCACGGATGCACGGGAAGTAGGCGGTTGGTCGACCGGACGGCAAACGGCTGGACGCAGATGGCAGCATAACCGGGCCGGCGGCGAGAGAGTGTGGGCCGCCGTCATCCTGGCCAGGTGAAAGGCGGGGGCGTAACCGCCGTGCCCGGATGGTAAGTCGACGCCGATGGCGCGGATCCGTTGCGGATCATCTGGCACAAGACACCCACGTGAGCAGCTGGGCACACTCTGTGATCCGATAACAGATCCGCGACATCTGTCCGCCACCTGATGTGCGACAGATCGAGCGACCTAGCGGCAGCAGGTCGGCACCCGACGAAACGTCCTGTCATCCCGAATTAAGTGCAGCTATGAACGTCTCCTGGTTTGCTTCGACATAGGCGAGTTCGCGGCGGGTCCAGGCGAGCACCTCGGCAGAGCGTGCGCGAGGTATCGAGGTCGCGTCGTGGTCGTGGACGCCTCGCCAGAACGCTTTGTTGCGGCATAGGCGCTCGCGGATGGCGGCTGGTAGGCGGTCGCGGGCGGTCGGGCTTAAGCCATAGGCATCAGTCATAGTCCGCACCTGGCGGGCCTGTTCTGTCGCGGGTCCCCGGTCGGGCCGTGACGAGATGCACCATGCCCACGCCATGTACCCCACGTCTTCCAACGGGTGGCCAGGTGCCGCGAAGTCGAAGTCGATGAACGCGACAGGCCGGACGTCGCGGAAGACTGTGTTGTTCGGACCGGGGTCATGGTGGCAGACCACCTCAGCCCCGAGGGCGGACGCCAAGTCTCGCGTGGCGTCATGCAGTTGTCGCAGCAGCGCCGCTGCGCAATCGACCTGGTCGTCGGTGAACTGCTGCCATCGTGGAGGAACATAACCAGGCACGAACGACAACATGTCACGACCGTATTGGTCCCAACCCAGGTGTTGGGGACAGCCGTCGAAACCACTCTTCGCGAGATGACTCAGCAGCCGGGCCACGAAACGCGACGCAGGCGAGGCGGAACGGCGCACCGTGTCTCCGACCCGGACCACGCCACCCGTCACACGGCCGCCGGCCAAGGGTTGCTCCTTGTCATGCTCGTCGCCCGGACCCATCTGGCGACCCTAGCGACCGCGCACGCTGAAGCACCTGCAGGCTCGGCCGCTGGCCGCCTGGTTCGAGGTGTCGCGGATGAGTTGGCGGACCAACGTCGCACATCAGCCGACGGAGCACACACTCTGAGCACACTCTGCCTTGACGCGGTTGATGCTTGACGGTTCTGTGTCGGCTGATCCTTGACGGTCGGCCTTGGTCTCTAGGTGGCGGTCCGCGGCCACCTGGTTGTGATGCTAGGGAGTGGGGCCGCTGAGGGCCAGATCGACTTGTGGGTGTTGGACTGTGATCGCGCCCCAGCGTCCACGAGCTGGCCGGCGTCGGCGTCGGTGAGGTCGCCGCGCAGGACGTCGCGGCGGATGACCTTGGCCACCTCGACGTGGAAGGGCAGGCCATGGTGTCGCCACCGGTTGATGATCACGAGGGTCAGGTCGCACGACCTCGCCCGAACGACTGACATGACAGCGCGGGCCGCCCCACCTACGTTCAGCCACACGCGCTTTCAGGAGCGAAGCGTTTGACCCTCACGTGGCGTCATGCCACATAGTCGGTGGCGTGGAGGAGCACCTGACCGTGGGACGTCTGGCCGAGCTGGCCGGCGTGACCGTCCGCACGCTGCATCACTATGACGAGATCGGGCTCGTGCTGCCGTCCGCGCGGACCGCGGCCGGGTACCGGGCCTACTCAGCGGGCGACGTGGAGCGACTGCGGGAGGTGCTGGCCTACCGACGGCTGGGCTTCGGATTGCGCGAGATCGCGGATCTGGTTGACGACCCGGCTACCGACGCGGTCGCGCACCTGCGTCGGCTGCGCAGCCTGCTGCTGGAACAGCACGACCGCGCTGCCGCCATGGTGACGGCGATCGACAGGGAACTGGAGGCACGGGCGATGGGGATCAGGACGACGCCAGAGGAACAACTGAAAGTGTTCGGCGCGCAGTTGTACGACGTCATCGGGTCCGCTTACCCAGCGACGCGGCGTACCGAGCCGCGGATCGCCGCGAAGATCTGGGATGCACTCGGGGACGCACGGACGGTATTGAACGTCGGGGCTGGCACCGGCTCCTACGAGCCCCCCGACCGCGACGTCACGGCGGTGGAACCGTCGGCGGTCATGCGGGCGCAGCGTCCCGCAGGCGCGGCGCCGTGCGTGGCCGCCGCCGCGGAGAGCCTCCCGTTCGAGGACCAGTCCTTCGACGCCGCGATGGCGGTCAGCACCGTTCACCACTGGCCGGACCCGGTCGCCGGGCTGCGTGAGATGCGACGTGTGGCCCGGCGCGTGGTGGTGTTCACGTACGACGCCAGCGGCACCGGCTGGCGACAGCGGTTCTGGCTCACCCGCGATTACCTGCCCGAGTTCGCTGACCTTCTCGTCGGCTGGCCTTCACTGGCCGACCTGACCCGCGCGATCGGAGGCCACGCGGAGCCGTTGCTCGTCCCGTGGGACTGCGCTGACGGCTTCTTCGAGGCCTACTGGCGCCGGCCCGAGGCGTACCTGGACGAACAGGTGCGCCGCGCGGTATCGGTGTGGACCAGAGTCGGGCCTGAGGCCGAGCAACGCGCAGTGGACAGACTTGGCGACGACCTTTCCTCAGGCCGGTGGGCTGAGCGCAACCGTGACATCGTCGCCCTCGACGCGGCCGAGCTCGGCCTCCGCCTGCTCGTAGCCTGAACCAGGGCCCGGCCGTCAGCTGGTCCAGGTGCGGCCGGTGATGCGCTCGTACATGAGCCGATAGCGGCGCGCCGCTTCCTCCACGACCGGGGCGGGGATCTCGGGGCCGGGCCCTTGTTCAGGCTACGAG
>NZ_SMKZ01000025.1 GCF_004349065.1 Jiangella asiatica | reverse complement strand
GGCTATGGGGTGGTGGCGGGTTCGGGTGGGACGAAGGTGAAGGTGTGCTCGGCGGCGGCGCGGATGTCGTCGGCGTCCCAGCGCATCGGCAGGGTCTCGCCGTCGCGCCACAGCTCGGTCTGGTCGGTGTAGTGCTCGTGGAACGGGTGGCCACTGATGCCGGTGAGGTCGATCCAGCGCGATGCGTTCAGGTCGCCCAGATCGACGATCATGCGCATCGACGGTGCCCAGACGGTCTCGTAGCCCTCCGCGGCGTCCCAGGCGGTCGCGTCGACGATGGACCCGCCGCCGCCCACCTCGACCGGGCCGCGGTTGTACAGCCACTCGACCAGCCCGACGCCGGACGTGCCGAAGGTCTGCTCGGTCAGCTCCATCGCGTGCAGCCGGCCCCAGTCCCATCGTGAGGCGTCCTTGCCCTGCTCGACCGTCATATCGTCACGGGCGTCGCGGGCGGCCTCGACGAGGATGAGGTCGCGGGTCTCGACGACGCTCTCGGTGCGGATGTCGTCCCAGTACGGGTCGTCGGGCTCGTCGAGCAGCGCCCGCATGACCTCGAACCAGCGACCGCCGCCGTCGGGCCACTCGTCCTCGGGCAGGTCGTCGTGGAAGGTCAGCTCCATGAGGTTGCGCCAGACGGCGGCGAAGTACGCGGCGGCCGCGGAGTCTGACTCCATGGCGCCGCCCCAGTCGGCCAGCAGCCGCAGCCCGTCGCCGTAGTACCCGTCCGGCGCATCCAGCTCCAGCAGGTGTGGCAGCAGGATGTCCGCCGCCGCGTTGTGGGTGTCGAGCTGGATGTCGGCCATGACGCCGGTGTCCAGCGGTTCGCCGGACTCGACGGCTTCGGTGAGCAGCTCGGTGATCCGGGCGGCCCGATGGCCGGGGTCGAAGTCGGCGGTGAGCAGGAACGGGTAGCGGTCGCTGGTGACCGGCTGGTTCGCGGTGACGACGAGGCCACCGTCGGGGTTGAGGACGCTGGGCAGGTTCGCGAACGGGATGAAGCCGGCCCACTCGTACTCGCCGGTCCAGCCCGGCACGGGGTAGCGCCCGTCGGCGGCGGTACGGACCGGTATGCGGCCGGGCGCCTGGTAGCCGATGTTGCCCTCGACGTCGGCGTAGACGAGGTTCTGCGACGGTACGTCGAACAGCGCGGCGGCCGCGCGGAAGGACTCCCAGTCGCTCGCCTGGTTCAGCGCGAAGATCGCATCCGCGGTGCGGCCCGGATCGAGTGCCGTCCAGCGCAGGGCGACCTCGTACCCGTCGTCGACGGGTCCCGGCTCATCGTCGTCGTCCGGACCCTCGCCGACGGTGTCCGGATCGCTGTCGGCGCTCGCGGCGACGGCATCACTCGAGGTGGCCGCCTCGCCGACGTCGTCGAGGCGATCGTCGTGGTCGGAGAGGATCGGGCCGTGCCGGGTCTCGCGGACGGTGATGGTGACGTCGTCGGCGCCGGCCACCTCGATGGTCTCCTCGCGGGTCTCCATCGGCACCCACTGGTCGCCCACCCGGTAGGTGTCGTCGCGGACCTCCTCGAGGTAGAGGTCGCTGACGTCCGGGCCGAGGTTGGTAAAGCCCCACGCGACGTCCTGGTTGTGCCCGATGACCACTCCCGGCAGGCCGGCGAAGGAGTACCCGACGACGTCGAACGGGCACTCCGGACCGACGTCGCGGCAGTGCAGGCCGACTTGGTACCAGATGGACGGCTGACCGGGGGCGAGGTGCGGGTCGTTGGCCAGCAGCGGCGCGCCGCTCTCGGTGTGCTCGCCCGCGACGGCCCACGCGTTCGAGCCGATCCCGGTGCCCGAGCCCAGCGTGACCGGCGCGGCGGCCAGCGCCGACATCGTCGACCGCAGCGCCGCCGTAGCGCCGTCCGGCAGCGGGAGCGGGCCGCCATCCGGCCCGACCAACGCGGGCGGCAGCTGGGTGGAGACGTCCTGGTCGGCGACGACGGGTGGCACCGACGGCGCCGGCGGCGGGTAGAGCTGCTCGACCCGCTCGACCGGCAGCTCCGCCGCGAGCAGCGCCCGGGTCGCCTCGTCCTGCATGTTGCCGCGCAGGTCCCAGGCCATCGCCTTGAGCCAGCTCAGGGAGTCGACCGGAGTCCACGGGTCGGGGCTGTCGTCCCCGCCGGTGAGCCCGAGCAACGTGTAGGCGAGGCCGAGCTCGCCGCCGTCGTGCCCGTCCAGCCAGGCGTTGACGCCGTCGGCGTAGGCGTCGAAGTAGCGGCGGCTCTCCGGGCTGATCAGCGGCAGTTCTGCTTGGGCGACGTCGGTCCAGCCGAGGGTGCGCACGAACGCGTCGGTCTCGACCTGGTCTTCGCCGAACAGCTCCGACAGGCGCCCGGCGGTGATGTGCCTGCGCACGTCCATCTGCCAGAACCTGTCCTGCGCGTGCACGTACGCCTGGGCGCGGAAGAGGTCCTCGGGGGTGTCGGCGTAGATGTGCGGTATGCCGTTCTCATCCCGGAAGACCTCGACCTCGCCGGTCAGGCGAGGGATCTCGGCGGTGCCGTCGTAGTCGGGGTACGCCCGGCGCGTTGACCACACCCCGAGTGACGCGGTGGCCACCAACGCGAGGACGACCAAACCCGCCACTGCAGACAGCGCGATGGCGATGCGGCGACGGGTCACCGAGACAGAGTAGGGGAACGTTCACGGGCCGCCGTCGCCCGCGTGAGGGCCGGATCGTAGCCCCCACGAACCTGAAGAACTGGCAAGCCCTGAGGCTTTCTTCGGCCAAAGCAAGGCTCAAGCCTTTCCACATAAGGCAGCCAGGTTGTAGCCTTGCTGTGTGCCTTACGTCCTGACGGTCGACCAGCGCGGCAGCCGGCGCAGCCGCGACCTCGTCGAGGACGCGCTGTCGACACTCAAACAGCTCGTCCACGAGCCGCTGCTGCCGTTCGAGCGGACCGCCGGCGACGAGTTCCAGGGCGTGCTCGCGCAAGCGAACGCGGTCGTCGACGCCGCGTTGCTGCTGGTCCGCCTCGACGCGTGGAGCATCGGCATCGGGGCCGGCCCGGTCGACGAGCCGCTGCCGGCCAGCACCCGCTCCGCCCGCGGCCCCGCGTTCGTCAGCGCCCGGGCCGCCCTCGACGCCGCCAAACAGCGGCCGCAACACCTCGCCGTCGTCGGCACCAACGACCGCGGCCGCGACGCCGACGCCGTCCTCACCCTGCTGGCAGCCGTCATCAGCCGGCGCAGCCCGGCCGGCTGGGCCGCCGTCGACCTGGTCGAAGCCGGTCACACGTTCGGCGAGGCTGCGGGCATCCTCGGCATCAGCCGCCAGGCGGTCGGGCAGCGGCTCGCGGTCGCGCTGTGGCAGCAGGAGCGCGACACCCGCCCGGTGACGACTCGTCTGCTCGACGAGGCCGCCGCATGAACGTCGTTGCCGTGATCCTGTTGGCGACGGCGGGCGTGACCGGCGCGGTCGCGTGGTACGCCGTCGAGCACCGGCGCTCCGACGCGCCCACCTCGGCCTGGCTGGCCGCTGCCGCGGTGCCGGTGGTGCTGGTCGGCGCGGCGGCGCTGTTCGGGCGGAGCGGCGCGCCAGCCGACGCCGCCGTGCGCGACCTTGCCAGCGCGGCTGCCGTCGTCACGGCCGTTACCGGCGGCAGCCTCGTGGCCACCGCGCTGCTCCGGGTGGCCGACCGCGGACGCGGCGCCCTCGGCGACGACGCCGTCACCGGCGATGCCACCATGAACGTCTCGGACCCGCAGACGCTACGCGGCGGCACCTCGATCGGCGCACTGGAGCGCATCGGCGTCGCGGTCACCCTGCTGGCCGGCTGGCCAGAAGGGCTCGTGCTGGTCCTGGGCGTCAAGGGCCTGGGCCGCTACCCCGAGCTGCGCCGGCCCGCCGCCGCCGAACGGTTCATCATCGGCACGCTCGCCAGCGTGCTCTGGGCCGTCGCCGCCGTCGGCGTGGTGTACACGCTGCGCACGTAGGGGTGCGGCGCGGCTCACGTGGACAACGGGGCCCCGAAAGGCGCATTATTGGCAGTCGAGGGTGACGAGTGCTAAACCATCGCACCCTCACCATGACGCGGAAGGACCCGACACGTGCCCACGTACCAGTACGTCTGCACTGATTGCAACGAACCGCTGGAGGCGGTGCAGAGCTTCACCGACGATCCCCTGACCGAGTGCCCCGCCTGCGGTGGGCGCCTGCGCAAGGTGTTCTCCGCCGTCGGCGTCGTCTTCAAAGGCTCCGGCTTCTACCGCAACGACAGCCGCGCCGGCAGCAGCACCAACGGCAACGGCAAGAAGGCCGACGCCAAGGAGTCGTCGTCCTCCTCGAGCTCGTCGAGCGACTCGTCCTCCTCGTCGAGCACGTCGCCGAAGGACAGCCCCTCCAGCAGCTCCAACTCGGGTTCCGGCTCCGGCTCCAAGGCCGCCGCCAGCTCCCCCGCCGCCTAGGGTCCGCCACAGGCTCCCGGCCATCACGAGGACTTCGCGTGCATCACCAGGCTTACGAGCATGGTGCGACACGAGATCTCGTGCTGAACGTGATCATTTCGGGTCCGGTTCACGAACAGCCTGGGTGATGGCGGTGACGGCGCGGCGCAAACTCGTCGGATTCGCCCTGTGGACAACCGCTTCCCAGGCGTCGCGGGCACTTAGCGTCGGAGACCATGGACGACATCCGGCCCGCTCTCCAACGCCTGGCCCGCACCGTCGGCTGGCATCGCCGGCTGCTCGCGGGCGGACTGGCCGCCGCCGCGGTCGCGCTGGCCATCGAGGCCGCCTCGCCGTCCCCGCCGACCACCATCGACGTCCTCGTGGCCGCCAGCGACCTGGACGGCGGTAGCCGGCTCACCGACGCCGACCTCGCCGTCGCCCGGCTGCCGCCCGACGCCGTGCCGTCCGGCCTGGTCAGCCACGCCGACGCCACCGGAGCGCTGCTCGCCGGACCGGTCCGCGCCGGCGAGCCCTTGACCGACCGTCGCCTGCTCGGGCCCGGGCTGCTGGCCGGTTGGGGCGCCGAGCTGGTCGCCGCGCCGGTCCGGGTGGCCGACGCCGGTGCGGCGGGCTACCTGCGTGCCGGCGACCGCATCGACCTGCTCGCCACCTCACTCGACGGCACCACCACGATCGACGGCGCCGCGGTGGTGGCCGCCGGCGTGCCCGTGCTCGCCGTGCCGCCGGCCGCGGAGGGCGCCCTCGCCGAGGGTGCGCTGCTGATGGTCGCGGCCACACCCGAGCAGGCCGCGGACCTGGCAGCGGCCGCGGTCGCCGCTCGGCTCACGTTCACCGTCGCGGCCGCGCGATTTCCCTGACTCGGCAACATCCAGCGGCTATGGTGTGGCGCGGTCGCACATCGGCGCAAGGAAGGGTTAGCCGTGCTCAAGGGTTTCAGGGACTTCATCAGCAGGGGCAACGTCGTCGACCTGGCCGTCGCCGTCGTCATCGGGGCTGCGTTCACCCTCGTCATCAACGCCATCGTCAACGGGTTCGTCAACCCGCTGATCGCCGCCATCTTCGGTGAGCCGGATCTGACACAGGTGGCCAGCTTCGAGATCAACGGGGCGCAGTTCTCGATCGGCCTGATCCTCGACGCGTTGTTCAACTTCCTCTGCGTCGCAGCGGCCATCTACTTCTTCATCGTGATCCCGATCAACAAGCTGCGTGAGCGCAAAGCCCAGGAGCCCGAGTCCGAGGAGGAGGCGGTGCCGGCGGAGGAGATCCTGCTGCTCCGCGAGATCCGCGACGAGCTCCGCAACCGCGTCTGAGCCCACAGTGACATCGACGGCCGGCGGCGGCCGCGTCCAGTCGCCCGTGGATCAGCCGGCCTGACGCGGCGGTGGTTCTCCGTGGCCGGCGGCGCGCCGCTCGGTGCGGCCGGCGCTGGGCGGCGCCTCGCCCGGGTGCGGCTGATCGGCCGGGCCGACGACGTCGGGCAGGACGTCGGCGAGGTCGTCCTCGACCTGGCGGACGAGGGTACTGAGGGCGAGGCTGAACTCCGGAGGCTGACGCTCCATGATGTCGACGAGCTCGTCGGGGTCGTCGAGGAACCGGATCGTGTCCCCGTCGATCAGCACGACCCACCGCGCCCACGTTGCGACATCCCGGCTACGCAGGTCGTCCAGGACGGCGCGGCTCCGCGAGAGCGATGCGCCACCATCCAGCAGCCGTTTGACCAGCCGCAGCAGGACCAGGTCCGGTACCGAGTACAGCCGCCGCTCGCGGGACGCGTCGTCCGCCCGAAGGCTCGGCCGGACCAGACCGATGCGAGCCCAATGATCCAGCTGCCGGTAGGTGATGGCGGCGACGATGCACGCGGTCGGGCCGGCGTACCCTCGGCCGGTCGCATCGCGCAGCGGAGGCGGGTCGTCGTACAGAACCGGCCCGCTGCCTGTGTCGGGGGCATCGGCAGCGTCCGCCCGCTGCTCGCCGGCCGTTGCCTCGTCCTCGGCGGACGCTCCGCCGGCTACCGTCCGATGCGATGACGACAGGCTGGAACGAACCGTCGATGGTTCCTCGATCACCGCCATCAGCTGCTGCTTCGCCCGCACGACGTCCTTGTCGGCCAGCCCGAACAGCCGGCCCGCCCGGGATCGCGGGCGCACCCGGCTGCGCTCCAGCGCGCTCGCGTCGAGCAGCGGACCACCTGGCTCCGGCTCCACGATGTCAGCACCCATGGCTCACGACTTCCCCACGACGAACAACGTCACGCCCGTGGCGACGGCGGCCAGCACGGCCTGCGTGTAGAACATCAGCTCCACCCGGGCGAGCACCGCTCTGTTCGCCTCGACCGTCAGCACCTTCACCGCGAACAGGTCACCGAGGATATCGCCGTCGCTCGTGCCCGCCCAGCGGACCAGCTGCGTGGCCGCGGGACCCGGGGCGAGCCGCGCCATGCACAGCACCAGGATGCCCGTCACGGCCGAGGCGCCGAGGAAGACGAAGGCGCCCCACAACCAGCCGCCCCGTGCGTCGTCGTCGGTGACCGCGGCGAGCAGCGAGGCAGCGACGGCGATGGCGGCCACCAGCGTGCCCGAGCGCGTCGCGAGCGCCTCGGCACGGGCGCTCTGCGTTGCGAGCTGGGTGTCGGCCTCGCGGAACAGCCGTTCCGTCGCGTCGCTCGCCACCGCTCGCCCTTCCGGTCGCTGTCACACCCGGCCTGTCACACCTGGAAAGCTGGTGAGTAGCTTAGGGCGTCGCGGCGGCTCACCAATGCGGCGGGCGTTCCTCGAGCAGCCGTGAGTCGTTGGAGCTGTCGTCGTCGCCCCAGCCCGTGGGCCGCTCGTCGGTGGTTGTGTCGGGCAGGACGTCGAAGTCGTCTTCCCACCCCGTTCCGCTGGTCATGTCAGCTCCTTCCTCAGTCCAGGTCGCCGGCCTCGACACGGGCCAGGCGGCGTTGGCGGACCAAGCCGTCCACGTCGATCTCGGGCGCGCCGGTCTCGTGCCAGAGTGCCGCGAACACGCCGGTGACGTCGCGCTGGCTGAGGATGCCGACAAGCCGGCCGGCGTCGACGATCGGCAGGTGGCGGATCCAGTGCTGCGCCATCAGCCGCGCGGCGTCGCGCACGTGGGTGTCCGGCGAGACGGTGATGACGTCGCGGGTCATGACGTCGGAGATCGGCTCGATGTCCGGGTCGGCGCCGCGTGCCATCGCACGCAGCACGTCGCGCTCGGTGATGATACCCACCAGGGCGTCGCCGTCGACGATGACCAGGGAGCCGAGCTGCTGCCGCCACATCTGCTCAGCCGCGTTGCGCAACGTCCCCGTGGTCGAGTCGGTGACGGTGGCACTGGTCATGATCTCGGCGACTCGCACGGCGATCCGCTCCCCCTGAACGACACTCGCTGGATGATCACCAGCGTAGAGCACCGCATGGTGGTGCCGGCACGGGTTTACCCAAGCAGGCACCGGCGAAACGACCGACGACGACGGTGGCAGGCTCAGGCCGCGGGCGAACCGGCCCGGGCCACCCGGACCGCGTGCCGCAGCACGTCGTGGGTGCGTGCGTCGTCGGCGTCCAGGCCGAGATCGCCGGCGATCAGGCCGACCACGTCGTCCACGCCGCGCCCGATGCCGTCGGACTCCACCCAGCGGGCGACGGCGGCCAGCTCGCGGCGGGTGTAGTCGCTGATCGGCCAGCCGCTGACGACGAGCGGGCGATCGCCCTGCCGGTGCGGCTCCGCATGGTCCGCATCCTCGGCATCCGCCGCGTCAGGGCCGCCCTTCGGGTCGCCCGGCGCTCCTCCGCCGTCCCCGTCGTTGTCATCGTCTTTGTCACCGGCTCGCTCGACCTTGCCGGCCGGCGACGACGCGGGTTGCGCGGCCTCATCCTCGGGCATCCCGGCGACGATGTCCGCCTCGGCCGCGGCGACCGCCCAGTCGTAGGCGTCGGCGTCGGAGACCGCCTGCTCGTACGCGGCCAGCAGCCGCTCGGTCTCGGCGTCGGGATCGGCCGCCCACGCCGCCGACCAGACGCGATGCACCGTCCAGCCGAGCCGGGTGAGGTGGCTCTGCCGCAGCCGCTCCCGCTCGCGGGCGCTGTGCCGGGCGGCATACGTCTCGCCGTCGGTCTCGATGGCCAGCACGTACCGGCTGCGGCGGGTGGGGTGTGCGACGGCGACGGCGACACCGCCGGGCCCGCCGTACCCGACCACCACCTCGGCGGCGATGCCGGACTCACGCAGCCGGTCCGCGACCATCTCGGCCAGCAGGCCGGACCGGTCGGGCGCGCCGGAACCGTCGCTACCGCCCTCGACCCAGTCCGGAGACGCGCCGTGCTGGGCGTAGGAGAGGAACCGGCCCAGGGCCTGCGCCCCGGGCGTCGTCAGCCGGCGCGGGCTGAGGTCGTCGGCACCGAACGTAGCCACGACGGTGAGCCGCTCGCGCGAGCACATGGTGGCCGCGGCCAGCCGTCGCTCGCCGCCGGGGCGGCCCAGCGCGCCGAAGCGGTAGAGGATGCGTCCGTCGACCGACCGGCCGTAGCCCAGGCTGAGGATGATGGCGTCGCGGACATCGCCGGCGACCCGCTCGACGTCCTTGATGAAGAACGGCTCGGCGCGGTCGCCACGCAGGTGGGGCGCGACCTCGGGGGCACGGATCAGCGCGTGCCGCAGCGCCGCGTCCAGCCGCTCGGCGTGCCGCGGTCCGAGGGTCACGACGCCGAGGCTCTCGTGCGGACGGGTGCGCACGTGGTCCAGGATCGCCTCGACGACGCGGGCGACCTCGGCCGACGAGCTGTCGATGGGGTCGTCGGCGACCGGGTCGGCCTCGACGATGCCCATGGTGACACGGTCGGCACCGCCGACGCCGGGCACCGTCGTGAGCCGGCCGGCGTGCGTGGTGCGTGCCGCGAAGCCGATCAGCCGGTCGTCACGGACCCGGTGCATCCCGGTGAGCACCCGCTCCGGCAGGGCGTCCTTGAGCAGGTCGGCGACGGAGGCGGGCGGCTCCTGGCCCCACGGTCCCTCGTGCTCGTCCGGGTCCGGTGCCGGCTCGACCGCCGTCGTGAACGGCGGCCGGGCGACCTCGTCGTCATCGAACAGCACGATCCGGGCGCCGCGCGCCAACGACGGCACCGCCTCGGCGACGGCGAGCCGGCCGGCGTCCTCGACCACCACGACGTCGAAGAGCCGGCGCGCCGGCAGCACGTCCGCGACCGACAGCGGCGAGGCCACCCAGCACGGCACGGTGGCCAGCACCAGCTCAGGCGCCTCCTCCACCAGTGCCAGTGCGGTGGCCGGCAGCGCGCCGTCCGGAGACTCCGTCAGCACCGCGGCCTGGCCTTCGTGCTGCTCGGCGACGGCGGCGAAGCGCTCCCGGCGCGCCTCGAGCACCCGGCCGGCGGCGGCACGCACCTCGACCATGTCGGCGGCGCTGAACTCCTCGAGCCGGCGGTCGTGCGCGAACCGGTCGAACCGGCCGAGAGCGGGGTCGGTGGAGCGCCACAGGTCCAGCAGCGAGGAGTACCAGGCGTAGTCGAAGACGGCCTCGACCTGCTCGGCACCCATGCCGCGGCGGCGCAGCTCGGCCAGCAGGTCGTCCAGGCCGGCGGCGGAGAGCTCGGCCTGCAGCTCGTAGAGCCTCGGCAGCGCCCGCAGGTGACCGCTGTCGGAGATCAGCTCATCCAGCCGCTTCGCGACGTCGGCGAACGACAGGTTCTCCAGATCCGCGGTGCGCGGGTTGCCGGCGACCAGCGTGGCGAGGTCGTGCCGAACCCCCTTGGCCGCGGCGATCGCGTCCGGCAGGTGCGGCCCGGTGCGCGGTGCCTTGCCGTCGCGGGCGCGGTCGCGCCAGCTGGCCAGCTGCTGCTGCGCAGCGAGCAGGCCGTCGTGCAGCCGCTGCCGGTGCTGCCGCCCGGTGGCACCGGTCAGCTCGCCGAGGCGGCGGCGCAGCTTGCGACGGGCGAAGAAGCCGACGCCGCCGGCGTGCTGCGTTCGGTAGGCGCGGTCGCCGCTGGCCATGGCCAGGTCGCCGAGCGGCTCGTCCCAGATCTGGGCGCCGAACTGGTCGACGGTCCGGTTGACGGCGGCCAGCAGGTCGACGGTGTCCAGGCATTCGGTGACGGTGCTCGGCCCGGCCAGGCCGACCTCGACGGCCGCGCGGGTGGCGGCGTCACGCAGCGCCGGCAGCGACCGTTCCCGCAGCTCGGTGACGGTGGTCAGCATGCTGTCGGCGATACGGATCGACGGGATGTCCGACCCGAACCACGGTGAGCCGCTCTCGGTGAGAGTCAGGCCCTCGATGTTGGCGAAGTCGCGCAGCTGGACTCGCACGTGCGCGGTGCTGCCGGCCCGGGCCAGCACCTCGGGGTCGACGCGTGCCGTGGTCCTGGCGAACTCCTGTGCGGTCGCGACCAGCACCATCGCCTCGTGCGCCGTGGACCCCCAGGGCTGGCGGACCTTGTGAATGGCGTCACGGTAAGCGTCGAGCTCAGCGGCGAGCTGCGCGGCCGCGCCCGTCGTGGCGTGGTCGAACTCGCCGGGCCGGCTCTGCGACAGCCGCCGCGCCGTCTCGGTGATCTGCCGCACCGCGTCGGCCGGCGGCGTACGGCCGGCGTCCAGCACCAAGTCTCCCAGCCCGGCGGCGGTCAAGCGCCCGACGAGATCGTCCAGCGCGGCCCGCTTCTCCCCGATGACCAGCACCCGCAGCCCGCGTCCGGACAGCTCCGCCACCAGCGCCGCGAGCGTCTGGGTTCGTCCGGTGCCCGGAGCGGCGACGATACGCAGGTGGCCGTCGCCGGCGGCGGCCGCGACGGCGTCATCCTGCTCGGAGTCGGTGTCGAGGGCGCGGAACCGCAGGTCGGCCGGGGCGCCGGCCCGGGCGACGGCGCCGAGCGCGGCGTCGTCGCCGGCCAGCGCGGCCACCACGTCGTGCTCCTGCAGGTCGACGCCGAGAGCGGCCAGGTCGCGGGTCAGCGTCAGCGGCGCGGTGGTGAACGTCGCGAGCACCGCGCGGTGCGCGATGGCGAACCCGTCGACGACGTGCGGCGGCGCGAACTCCCGCAGCCGCTCGACGACGGTCGCGTACCGCAGCCGGCCGGCGGGGTCGCGAAGGTCGTCGGTGGCGAAGCGCAGACCGAGCTGGGTGTCCAGCGCGTGCAGGAGCACCGGGTTGACGAACGGGTCGTCGGCGATGGTGATGATGAAGTCGGTCTCGGCCGGATCGCGCGCCTCGACCGTCGACGATCGCAGCATCACCGGGGCCGTCGGCCGGCGGGCGGCGAACGGGTTGGCCCAGGTGGCGATGCCGACGGCGAGGAAGCACGTGGCCAGGCCGCGCTCCTCGGCGAGCTCGCGGGACTTGTCGCGGATGGCCCGCACCGAGCGCAGCGCGGACGTGCGCAGCGGCTCGTACGGGAACAGCTTGGACACCAGGACCGGCTGGCCCTCCAGCAGCTGCCGGCGGGCCTCGGGTTCGGCGGCGGCGAGGTCGAGCGTGCCCACCTTGAGGTCGCGGTACGACAGCAACGGATCCCGTCCGCCCAGGACGGCCAGGTCGCTGCTCCACTGCTCGACGGCCTGGGCGACGAGCTCCGCGCGCGTCGGGACCGGGCCGGCGGTGACCTCCGGTTGCCTCACACCCCGGAGGGTAGTTCGCCGATCGCGCGCATTTGTGGAGGCAAGCCGTGGGTCGTGGAGGTTTGGGCGGGCACCGGGGTGGGTATCGCGAAATTCTTCGCCGTGCTGTTCGCCGTCGAGATGGCCGGGCGGGTGGCCGGGTACCCTGACGTTTCGGGCCGTGATGGCCTAGAGTGGCGCCGGTCCACGGGGGGCAAATGGGTTCCGGCGGCCGTGCCGCCGGCGAAAGACCCGGCTCGGAGGAATGTGCCGTGAAGCTGCTCGAGGATGTCCCCTCGGCTGTCGCCCACAGCGAACCACAGCGCCGCACCGCGCTCACGCTCGCCGTCACGGCGGCATTCTTGCTGGTGGCCGCCCTCCTCGGGGTGTATCTCGTGGCGACGAGCGACGGTGGCTCCGACGGGTCGGCGTCGGACGGGCTGCCGCCCCCGGAGGGCACGCTGGCCGACTGGGCCACCGGTGTCACTGACGCGTGCACCACGGTCGCCGCCGAGCACCCGGTGATGGCCGAGAATCCGCAGGTCCGGGTCGACGCCGCCAATCTCGGCGCGGCCAGCGACGGGACGCACGCGCTGGTGACCGGTGTCCGTCAGGTGCCGCTGCCGTCCGACGACGCCGAGCAGGAACGTGCGGCCGCCGCCGTCGCCGCCGGCGAGCAGGCCGCCGAGGCGTGGGGCGCGCTGGCAGAGAGCCCGGAAGCGCCCGCCGCGGAACAGCTCACCGAGGCCTCGGCGCTGACGACGGCGTTCGTCGCGGGTGTCACGGAGCTCGGTGCCACCTGCGCGCCCATCGGCTGAAACCGCCGGCGGGTATCCTGATCGGGTGAGAACTCTCGTGCTGGTGTGGTGGCTGCCCTCGTAGGCGGCCCACCTCAGCATGTCCATCGGCCGCCGCGACGGCGGCCGGCTCGGTGACAGCTCTCGCGGTGGCCTGCCCACCGATCGGAGAGCAGCGTGACCATCACTACCGTCCTCGACACGCCCCTGCTGGCCGACCCGGCCGACGTCGCCGCCGACCCATCGCGCCACCGCGTCCTCACCGGCGACCGGCCGACCGGGCCGCTGCACCTCGGGCACTACTTCGGCACCCTGGTCAACCGGGTGCGGCTGCAGCGCCAGGGTGTCGAGACCTACCTCGTCGTCGCCGACTACCAAGTGATCACCGACCGGCTGTCACCCGGCGAGATCGCCGCCAACGCGCGGGAGGTGGTGCTGGACAACCTCGCCGCCGGCATCGACCCGGACGCCGCGACGATCTTCGCGCACAGTGCCGTGCCGGCCCTGAACCAGCTGCTGCTGCCGTTCCTGTCCCTCACGACGGTGGCGGAGCTGCAGCGCAACCCGACCGTGAAGGACGAGGCGCAGGCCGCGGGCATCGGCTCGATCAGTGGCCTGCTGCTCACCTACCCGGTGCACCAGGCCGCCGACATCCTGTTCTGCCACGGCACCCTCGTGCCCGTCGGCGACGATCAGCTGCCGCACGTCGAGCAGACCCGGCTGATCGCGCGCCGGTTCAACGAGCGCTACGCCGGCGGGCGGGTCGTGTTCGGCGAGCCGCAGGCGCTGTTGTCACCGGCGCCCCGGCTGCTCGGCGTCGACGGGCGCAAGATGAGCAAGAGCCGCGGCAACGCGATCGCCCTGAAGGCGACGGCGGACGAGACCGCGCGGCAGATCAAGCGCTCGGTCACCGACGCCGAGCGGACCGTCACCTACGACCCCGTCGGCCGGCCCGGGGTGTCGTCACTGGTGCTGCTGGCCGCCCTGTGCCTGCGCAAGTCGCCGTCGGAGGTGGCGGAGTCGGTGGGCGGACGCGGCTCGGCAGCGCTGAAGGCGCTGGTCACCGAGGCCGTGAACGAGGAGCTGCGGCCGGTGCGCGAGCGGCGGGCCGCGCTGGCCGCCGAGCCCGGCCTGGTGGAGTCGCTGCTGGCTGCCGGGGCGCGACGCGCGACCGAGGTGGCGTCGCGCACGCTGGACGAGGTCCAGTCGGCGCTCGGGATGACGTACTGAAGGCGTTCGCGTGAGGATCGGGCTGGATGGTTGGCGGTCGGGTGGCGCTGTCGGCCCACGAGACGCCAACCATCACGCGTCGTCGCTCGGTGGCCGGCGACGGCGCGGGGTCAGGCGCAGCGGCGGGATGGGCGGGGCCGGGATGCGTTCGCCGTCGTGACCGGCGACGGTGCCGAAGCGCTCCTGGCCCGCCCGCTCCCACTCCTCCCGCGCGGCGACGATGTCCTCGTGGCTGCGGCCGACGAAGTTCCACCACATGACGAGGTCGTCCGGGAACGGCTCGCCGCCGAGCAGGAACAGCGACGTGGACGCGCCGCCGGCCGCGGTGAGCCGCAGTTCGTCGCGGCCGGTGCCGAGATAGAGCAGCGGCCCGGATTCGAGCGGCGTGCCCGCGACGTCGGCCCGGCCCTCCAGCACGAGGACCGCGTGCTCGAAGTCGGTCCGGAGCGGGACGGTCGCGGTCACGTCTGCGTCCAGGTCCAGCTGCGCACCCAACAGCGGGCTGAACGTCCTCGCCGGCGAACCCGTACCGCCCAGCTCCCCCACGACGACGGTCGCCGTGAGACCGGGCGCCGTGTGACGGGGCAGCTTGGTGTGCTGCTCGAAGGCTGGTGTCGCAGAGCTCTGGTCGGGGATGGCGGCCCACAGTTGGAGCCCGTGCAGCAGCGGCACCTCCCCCAGCGAGATCTCCGAGTGCGCGATGCCCGGACCGCTCGTCATCAGGTTCAGCTGACCCGGCCGCACGATCACATCGCTGCCCACGCTGTCCCGGTGCCGGATCTCACCCACCAGCGGCCAGGTGACCGTCTGCAACCCGGTGTGCGGATGCGGCAGCACCCGCATGTCCGTGCGCTCGGGCCCGAACCGGTCGAGGAAGCACCACGCCCCCACCGTCGGCACCTCCCGATGCGGCAGCGTCCGGCTCACCCGCATCGCCCTGATGCCACCCAACGGCACATCACGCGCCGGCAGCAAGCGCGCGACCGGTCCCACCTGCGCGCTCGCCCGGCACTGCGTCTCAGCCGGGCGGGTGTCCAAGTTGCTCACGACATCGAGCCTAGACTCGAACCATGCGGCCGGACGGTCTCCCGCCGGCGGCCGGTATGCTGGCTCGGCCCGCCCTCGTAGCTCAGGGGATAGAGCATCCGCCTCCTAAGCGGAGGGTCGCAGGTTCGAATCCTGCCGGGGGCACCCGCTGACCAGCGCAACGTACCGTGCTGGTTGACCGTGAGCGACCGCCGCTGACGCCGGTTCACCGGTCGCTATCGCACGTATATCGCACGGCCGATTCGCGTCTGTTGACTGGGGAATGACCCTGTTCGGCGCGTGGTCCGCCGGCCGGTCAGTTCGGCATCCCCAGCGCGGTGGCTGTTTGCCGCAGCCGCAGAAACCACGTACCAGCCGGTGGCAACGGCGGAGGCTGCGGCATTGGCGTTCGCTTCGTCTGAACCGGTTGTGTTGCCACTGGCAAGGGGTGGTGCCTCGTGTCAGGGCTGCTGCTGCGTGAAGCTGGTTCGTCGGCGGTCGGTGATGAGGTCGTCGACGATCTCGGCGAGTCGGTGCACCCCGCGAGTGGTCGCCATGCGCTCGGCGATGCGCCGTGCGGCGTCTCGGTACCGGTTGTCGTGGAGTACGGCGCGGACGGCACGGCGGACCTGCGCCGGCGAGGGCGTCTCGGTCGTGATGCGGCGCCCGACGCCGGTCCAGGCGACCCGGGCGAGCACTTCGGGCTTGTCCTCGTGGCTGCCGGCGGCGGCGACGATCGGCACGCCGTAGCGCAGCGCGTACTGCACGCCCCCGTAGCCGCCGTTGGTGACGTAGACGTCGGTTTTCGGCAACAGGTCATCGTAGGGCAGGAACTCGGCAGCGTGGGCGTTGGCCGGCAGCGCCGGCAGCGACTCCACGCGCCGCCCGCCGGTCGCGACGGCGATCAGTATGTCTTCGTCGGCGAGCCCGTCGAGCGCGGGCTCGATGAGCTGGCCGAAGTCCTTGTTGGCGATGGTGCCCTGCGTGAGGTGGACGACGGGTCGCGATCCGTCGAGTTCGGGCCACCACGGAGGAAGCGGCGGCGCCAATGGGCCGGAGACCGGGACGGGATCGGTGATGGGTCCCGCGAAGTGCAGGGTGGCCGGGGCGTCGGACCGCGGGTACTCGAACTCGGGCACGGTGAACTGGACGATCGCCTCGACGTGTCGTGGCCAGTCGAGCACCGCGAAGGGAATCGGGCGGCCGTGCAGCTGGTGGAATATCTGGTCGGCGGTCCGTTCGACCGGCCCGAACACCGCCTTGGCGGTGATCGCGGCGAGCGCGGCGTTGCGGAGACGACCGAGGGGGCCGCGGAGCGGGGTGAGTCCCATGCCGGAGGGTGCCGTGTCGCGGCTGGAGATCATCAGTGGGCAGAAGCCGCTCATCACGATCGGCGGTCGGACCCCGAGGGGGTGGCCGAGCAGGAATGCGCCACCCAGGAAGGCCGGGTCGATCAGCACCACATCGGCTGGGTCGGCTTCGTGCAACGCCATGATCGTGTCGTGCTGGGCCAGCCCGGGGCGAACGAAGATGTGCTCGATGTCATGAGCGAGTGCCTTCGTGCCCTTCAAATGGGCCCGCTCGGGAAAGGTCTCGTTGAAGTCCTGCCGGTCGTCGAAGTCGATTTCGGTAGGCAACGGCAGATGCTCGGCTCCGGTCGCCTCGACGGTCTCGACGAATCTGGCGCCGGTGAGGAAACGGACCCGGTCCCCTCGTCCCGCGAAGTGTCGCGCGACCGGCAGCAACGCAGTGACGTGCCCGTGGATGGGCATGGTCGCGATCATGATCGATGTCATGGTGACCCTCCGGCGGGCCCTTCGGACGCAGGGTAGCATTGAGGCCCATGGAGCAGTATTCATCTGTATATGACCGTAGTCAATATTGATATGGCAGGTACTGAAAGCCGCACCCGCGCCTACCGTTCCGAGCTTCGGCAGCGCCAGGCGGTCGAGACCAGGCGGCGTGTCGTCGACGCCGCGATCGAGGTGTTCAGCGAGAACGGTTACCAGGCCGCCACGTTCGCGCAGATCGCCCAGCGCGCCGGCGTCTCGATCGAGACCGTGCGGAAGCACGGCCCGAAAGCGGCCCTCATGTGGGCAACGGTCGAGGTCGCGTCCATGGGTGTCGAAGGAGCAACCCTCGACTTCTTCGACACCGAACGCGGCGCGGCTGTGCTCCAGGTTCGTGACCCACACGATTTCGCGGCGTTCGTCGGCGAGACGATGCTCGCGATCAACGCGCCATCGGCCGGTGTCTGGACCGCCGTCGTCGGCGCAGCCCAGGGCGACCCAGAACTCCGAAGCAACCTCACCGAGCGACTTGCTCACATCCGGAGCCAGGCCGAGCACGTCCTCCGTCTGGCCGCCGAGCGCGGCTGGCTGCGCACCGACGTACCCTTCGACGAGCTCGTCGAGGCAGTCTGCGTCATCACCAGTGTCGAAACCTATGTGCGCTTCGTGCACTGGGACGGCAAATCACCCGAGGCGTACGAGGCCTTCGTCGCACGCACCATCCGCGACACGATCCTCCGCTGACAGCCGGCTACGTGTGCCGGCGACTTCGACTCCGCGGTGTGCACGTGCAGATGCCGTGGGCCCGTCGGCACCTCCCGGACGAGTGGCGCTCGATCGGCGGCCGAGTGGGATCATGGTGGCGTGGATCCGGTGCCGGTCCTGCGCAGCTCCACGGTGTTCGGCGACTTGAGTCCAGCCGCCCTCGCCGAACTCGTGCCGCACCTGCGCGAGCGGACCTTTGGGACCAACCAGGTCCGTGGCCTTCGCCGAGTTCGCGACGTCCACGGCCGCAGCCAGCGGCTGGACGGTCCGACGAGAGCGCCTCAAGCAGTGCCCACCCTAGCGACCTGGTCGATGGCTGATCGCCGTTCGATCCGCTTGCGTTACCGATGGTGGATCGACGTGCGTGCTCGCAACATGTCATCCGACGGATTCGGATCATGCTCCGCCGGCCTTGACCAGTGGCAAGTCGCGCCTATGCCAGGACCGGACGGTTTGGGTTCTCGGCGTACGCCGCGATCATGCGACGCCCGACCATCGTCTCGTGAATCTCGCTGGTGCCGTCGAAGATCTGGGTCGCCTTGGCGTCCCGGTGCAGGCGCTCGACAGGTTCGTGAAGGACTGTGCCGGCGGCACCGAAAATCTGCATCGCCTGGTCGGTGTGATAGCGAGCGGCATCGCTGGCGGTCATCTTCGCGATGGAGATCAGATCCTGGTCCCCGCCCGGGGTCGCCATGTAGGACTCGGCGGCTCGCAGGGTGAGTTCCCTCGCCGCGGCATAGGCGGCACGCATCCTGGCGAGCTTTATCTGGATGCTCGGGAGGTCACCGATCCGCCTGCCGAAGGCACGTCGCGTCGCCGCTCGCGGCACGCTCACCTCCAGTGCTCCTCGTAGCAGGCCGCAGGCGTACCCAGCGGCATCGATGCGGGCAAGGTTGAGGCCCTCCATCATGCCGGCGAAGCCCTCGACCTTGAGCGCGCTGGCCGCAGGGACAGCGACGTCGCGAAAGGTCAGCGTGCCGTTCGCCAGTCCCCGGAAGCCCGACATACCAGGACTCCAGGCGCTACTCGCGCCGTCGCTATCCATGTCGACGACGAGCGCGAGCGTGGGTGCGTCCCGATCGGTGCTGCCGTTCTTGCAGAGCACGATCGCGTACGACGCGACCGGAGCGAACCCCACCCAGCACTTCTCGCCGGTGAGCACGTACGTGTCGCCGTCGCGCTGCGCGACGGTCGTCATGGCCCGCAGATCCGTGCCCGCATCGGGCTCGGTCAGGGCGAACGAACCGAAGGCATCGCCCGTGAGTGTCGCCGCGAGCCAGCGGTCCCGCACCGACGCCGGCGCGAACCGGGCGAGGAGGTACGCCACGAGGCGCAGCACCCCGACCTCCATGGCCAGAGGAGTGCAGACGGCGGCCAGGCGCTCGGTGATCTCATGGGCCAACGGCATCGCCGTCAGGTCGAGGGCCAGATCGTCGTCGAAGAACATCCGGGCGAGCCCGAATCGGCGCACGGCCGTGTCGAGAAGTTCTCGGTCGAAATCTCCCGTGCGGTCCGTGGCAATGCCCGCGTCGCGCACGGTCGTCTCGATGAACCGTTCGATGTCCTCGAGCCTGGGCTGCGCTGGCAGGACCACGCGTCCCCGAGCGGCAGTCGTCTCCGTCATCACGTCCTCCGTCGTCGTTGCGGTTCTCTACCTGCGCCAGGCGTCGTCATGACCCGGGCGGAACTGGTGGTCCCAGTACGAAGCGAGCCGGTCGGCGTAGTGATCGGCGAGCGACCGTCGGCGGATCTTGCCGACGGTGGTCAGCGGCAGTTCGTCGTCGAACATGACCACCTTGGGCGCGGCCTCGAACCCCATGCGCTCGCGGCACCAAGCGATCAGTTCCTCGGCCTGCACCGGGGCCCGTCGTACGACGACGGCTGCCACCTCGTATCCGTACCAGCGGTTGGCGAAGCCGAAGGTCGCGGCGCGTGCGACCGACGGATGCTCATCGAGTACCTGGTCGACGTGCTGCGGAAGGATCGTGGAGCCGCCGCGCGAGATCACCTCGCGCGTCCGGCCCTCGAGGATGAACCATGGCTGGCCGTCGGGTCCCACGCGGTAGTAGCCGCGGTCGCCGGTGTGGAACCATCCGCCGTCGAACGCCTCGGCCGTCGCTTGCAGCAGTCCGTGGTACCCGAGCATCAGCATGCCGCCGCGCGCCACGATCTCGCCTCGCTCGTGCTCGGCGCATTCCGTCCCGTCCGGGCGGAGCACGCTCACCCGAGCGTGCGGGACAGTCGGCCCCACCGATGCGCGGGCGTCGCCGCTCAGCGCGCCGATCCCGAGCCGCGGAGTAACGGTGAGGACGGCACTGGTCTCGGACAACCCGTAAAGCTGACGTACGGGAACGCCGAACCGCTTCTCGAACTCTGCTGCGGCGGCGGGGCGCAGGGGCCCGCTTCCCGAGATCACTTCGCGCAGAGTCGTTCGGGGGCCCGCGGCGTTCGCCGTATCGGCTAGCAGGTACTCCATCACGGTCGGGACGAGACTGCATGCCGTCGCGCTCGTCTCCGCCGCGATTCGCCAGAACGTCCGTGTTCGGAACCGATCGACGAGCACCGACGAGCCGCCCGTGAACCACGGCAGGATCGAGGAGATGACCAGTCCGTTGGCGTGACTGATCGGCAGGATCGTCAATGTCATCGTGTCGTGGTTCCAGCCGAATGCCCGCGTCATCGCGTCACAGTTGATCAGCAGACTGCGCATCGTCAGCACGATCGGCTTGGGTGTCCCGCTCGTGCCGCTGGTGTGCAGGCGCAGGGCGGGGACGTCGAGTCCCGCCGCGGCGCCCGGCGTGCGCACGATGTCGTCCGGGGCTGGTACTCCAACATCGAAGATGTCGTCGGCGGACAACACCCGGGCCCGTGCGGGTGTCATCGAGTCTGTGACCGAATCAGGCCCGCCGATGATGCATGGCGAGTCGCACGCGGCGAGGATGTCGTGATTGCGCTGTGCCGAATCGCGAGGATCCAAAGGCACGAAGACGGCGCCGAGGCACCAGCATGCGAACGCCGCCAACAACGTCGTCGGCGAGTTGCGGGCGACGATGGCGACGTCGTCGCCGGACCGCACGCCGGCGCGCGCCAGCCGCCGGGCGACGGACCATGCCTCGGCATGCCATTCGCCGCCGGTCCATCGGGCGGCCGCGGCGCCGTCGGCGTAGTGAACGAGCGCGACGGACGAGTCGTCGACCCGCGTCGCGAAGAACTCCTCGAACCCCTCCCACGGCGGACGGAAGTCGTCGACGTCGGCGCGGGCGCCCCACTCCGCCGGCGCAGATCGGTGGGAACGCCCACCGCCGATCCATCTCGACGTTGTCACGGAATGACCAGGGCCCCGTCGAGCCGGCGCGGGACCGGCGGGCCATCGTCGCGCAGTTCCGCCGGCAGGAGGTTCGACGGCATGCCCTGGTAGGCGACCGGTCTGAGGAAACGGGTGATCGCGGCGGTGCCCACCGACGTGGTGCCGACCGCCGTGGTGGCCGGATAGGGTCCGCCGTGCTGCTGGGCATGGGAGACCGTCACGCCCGTCGGCCATTCGTTCCAGAGCACTCGACCCGCACGCTTCGCGAGCACGGGGATCAAGCGCGCCGCGATCGGATCGTCCTCCTCGGCGTGGACGGCTGCCGTCAGTTGTCCCGGGAGTCGTCGAGCGACGGTCAGGAGGTCGTCCTCATCACGGTAGGTGACCACGAGCGCAGCCGGGCCGAACCGTTCGTCGGCCAAGGCGTCGATGTCGTCGAGCAGCCGGCCGATCGTCGTGGTGAACAACGTCGGTTCCGGTGGATCGACGTCGATCCGGCCCGGCCGCATCACACTCACGGAGGGATGCTCGGCGAGCGTGCCGGCCGACGCGACGAAGCCCGCGCGGATTCGTTCGTTGAGCAGCGGAGCGGCTGCCGGAAGACGAGCTGTGCGTAGGACGCTGTCGACGCCGCCCCCCTCGGGAGCGAACAGCAGTCCGGGCTTGGTGCAGAACTGGCCGGCGCCCAACGCGAACGATCCGATGAACCCGGTCGCGATGTCGTCCGCGCGTGCTGTATCCGCCCGCTGGGTGACGAAAGCAGGATTGACGCTACCGAGTTCTCCATAGAACGGAATGGGCTCGGGACGGCTCATCGCCAGGTCGAACAAGGCCCGGCCACCAGACACCGACCCGGTGAATCCACAGGCTGCGATCCGGCCGTCGCTGATCGCCCGTGTGCCGGCCGCGTTCCCGAACACCACCGCGAAGACCCCCTGTTCGGCGCCGGCGTCGAGGAGGGCCGCCGACACGACCTCGGCCGTCCTCGCTGACAACGCGGGATGCCCGGGATGCGCTTTGACGACCACGGGGCACCCTGCGGCGAGGGCGGAGGCCGTGTCTCCGCCCGCGACGCTGAAGGCGAAGGGGAAGTTGCTCGCCGCGAACACCAGCACGGGGCCGATCGGCTGGAGGATCCGGCGGATGTCAGGGCGCGGGCCCATGCCCCATTCCGGGTCAGCGTGGTCGATGCGGGCGTCGAGGTATCCGCCCTCCCGAAGGACCTCGGCGAAAAGGCGCAGCTGGAACTCCGTGCGGGCGAGCTCCCCGCGTAGCCGCTGTTCCGGCAGTCGGGTCTCGGTCATCGCCAACGGAACGAGGTCGTCCGCCGCCCCGTGAAGGCCGTCGGCGACGGACTCCAACGCCGCTGCGCGGAATTCGCGCGAAGAGGCTCCCCAGTGCTGCATCGCCGACTCCGCGCCGGCGAGGATGGTCTCGAGCTGTGCGTCGGTGGTGATGAGCTCATCGACCGAAGCCCTGACGGTGTCCATTGTCGTTCTCCTCGATCTCCTCGGAGCGGCCATGTGGGTACGTCAATCGCCGACGCGCACGTATCCCCTGCGCTTGGCCTCCCGGTACACCGCCACGCTGATGAGCGCGACGATCGCCCCGTACACCGGGAAGACCCAGAACATGTCGATCGACCGTAGCCACACGAGCAGGTACGAGGATGTCCCGCCGAAGATCGAGACGCCAAGCGCGTATCCGACCGCGACGCCCGTTGTCCGGATGGCTTTCGGCATCAACGTCACGGCGATGAAGTTGTAGAGCGACATGTTGAATCCGACGACGACGCCCCCGAGGACCATGACGAGGGAGAACACTCCCAGGCCCGGTCCGGAGTACAGCAGCATCAGGAAGAAGGCAGGCACCAGGAGCAGCCGCATGATCGTGAAGGCACGCGACGGGCGGATGTGGTCCGCGAGCTTGCCGATGTACGGGGCGCTGACGATCCAGACGATGCCCATCCCGGTCGTGATCGCGAACACCCAGGTGCTGTTCTCCTCGTACGAGCCGTTGGCCAGGTTCGGCAATCCCGTGATCCACGCGTAGTTCGCGATCTGCACCGAACCGATCACCAGGATCACCGCGAGGAGCGCGAATCGCACCTTCCACAGTGCTCGCCACACATCGCCGGTGCTGCTCTGCACGCGGTCGAGCTCGTCCTTGCTGTGCATGGCCCGCTCGATGAGCGTCTCGGGAAGGGACGCCCGCAGGTAGACGACCAGCACGCCGAGGATGCCACCCACCAGGAATGGAATGCGCCATGCCCAGTCGCTCAGCGCGCCATCGGGCACGGCTGCGCTGACGAAGAAGGCACACAGGCTCGAGCCGAAGATGCCGGCCTGGATGAACGTGCCGCTGATGAGGCCGAGGTACTGGCCCTGCTTGCCGGGTGGCGCCAACTCGATCGCGATGGCGTTCGCGACGCCAGCCTCCGCGCCGGTCGCCAGACCCTGGATGAGCCGTAATGCAAGCAGGATGACCGATGCGGCCACTCCGATCGAGTCGTACGTTGGCATCGCGGCGATGATCAGGGACGTCACGGCCATGGTCGTGATCGAGATCAGCATCACCCGCTTGTGGCTGATGCGGTCGGCGATCGGCCCGAGGATCGCGGCGCCGATCGGCCTGGCGAAGAACCCGGCGCCGAACACGGCCAGCGCGGAAAGCATGGACGTGACGGGGTCGTCGGAGGGGAAGAAGTGCGGTGCCAGGAAGGCCGCCATGAGTCCGTAGACATTCCAGTCGAACCACTCGAGGGCGACACCACCGCCCAGCCCTGCTGTCATTTTCCGGGTCCGTTGCGGGACGTCCCGCGATGCCGTGCCGACGACGCGTGTCTCCATTGACCGTCTCTTTCGCGTGGGGATGGATCGGCGCCGAGTCAGCGGCCGACGAACGGTGCTCTGCCTTGGTGTTTCATGACGAAGTGGCGGGTCCCGATGGCCTTGTCCTCGGAGCCGAAAACCTTGGCGAAGAGTTCGCGCTCGAGCGCGAGCCCGTCGTCGACGGCACGGTCCAGCCCATCGTCGACGGCCGTACAGATGGCCTGATACGCCAGTGCCGGACCCGCGGCCAGGTCAGCTGCGAGGGCGAAGGCCGTGTCGAACACCTTCGGCGCCGGGACGACGCGATCGGCCAGCCCGATGCGCAGCGCCTCGTCGGCGTCCACCCGCCGGCCGGTCAACATGAGGTCCTTCGCGCGCGAAGGACCGACGAGGCGGGCAAGACGCTGGGTGCCGCCGCATCCCGGGATCATTCCCAGCGTGACCTCCGGCTGGCCGAGCACGGCATTGTCCGCCGCCACCCGCAGATCGGCGGTCAACGCGAGCTCGCAGCCGCCACCGAGCGCATATCCGGTGATCGCGGCGATGAGCGGCTTCCGGAGAGCGGCGAGCTGGTTGAACCCGTGCTGCAATCCCTCGGGCCGGGCGCGGAGCGTGGCGACATCCATCGCCTCCATCTCCTTGACGTCTGCTCCTGCAGCGAACGTCTTGGGCCCGCCCCAGATGATCGCGGCGGTGATCGAAGCGTCGTGTGCGACCTGTGCCGCGACGTCGGCGAGCTCGTCCTGGACAGCGGTGCTCAGAACATTGAGCGGCGGCCGGTCGATGCGGATGACGCCCACACCGTCCCGTCGCGCCACGGACGTGAACCGACCCACTTGGCCTCCTCGACGGCGTTGCCGGCGGCGTGCCGCTATCATCGGCGTCCGAAATGTCAGACACAATCTGATATTTGGACCGATGGTTACCCAGCAAGGGCTGACGCGTCAAGCCCTTGACGGGTGGAGCTGATCGGTTACGCTTGTTTGACATCTTAGACGGTGTCCGAAATTTCGACACCCCGGAAAGGCCAATGGTGGCCCACGCCACGTCATGGCACATCGATGGAGAATCACATGCCCTTTGGTTCGGCGGTGCACCTTCCCGGCGCCGCGGCACTCGCCGCGGCTGGATTCCCGGATCCGAATCCACGAGCGGATTCGTCATCCGCCCGGTTTCCCGACGGCGGCGCGTGGCGCGTGGAGATTCCGAGCGTCGAAGGACTACGCGCGTTGGAGGCTCTCGTGGAGGAGGCCGACGACCTGGACGTGCCCGTGCACCGGGTCTCGCAGGGCTCGGGCGTGACGATGCTGACCGACCGCGAGATCCGGTCCATGGTCGAACTGGCCGAGTCGCGGCAGATCGAGCTCTGCCTGTTCGCTCGGCCCGGTGCAAACTGGGATGTCGGGGGCGCCAGCACGAGCACGGCCGGTTCGGGCGGTGCCCGGGCGCGTGGCCTGACCCAGCTCGGCGCGGTGGTCGCGGAGGTCGAGCGAGGAGTCGATCTCGGCGTCCGTAGCTTCCTCGTCGCCGATGAAGGCGCGTTGCTCGTCCTCAACCGGATGCGGCAGTCCGGCGCGCTTCCCCGCGATGTCCAGCTCAAGACCTCGATCATGGCCGCCCCCTGCAACCCGGCCTCGTACTGGGTGAACGAGTTGCTGGGAGCCGACACGATCAACGTCCCATCCGACTTGACGCTGGCCCAGCTCGCCGAGATCCGCGCGGCGTGTGTGGGCACCATGGACTTCTATGTCGAAGCCCCTGACAACGTCGGCGCCTTCGTGCGGCACTGGGAGATTGCCGAGATCATCCGTATCGCTTCGCCGGTGTACCTGAAGTTCGGGCTTCGGCTGGCTCCGGATGTGTATCCCTCGGGCAGGCACCTGGAATCGGTTGTGGTCGGAGCCACCCGCGAGCGGGTCAGGCGGGCACGCATCGGTCTCGACCAGCTCGAACGGTCCGGCTTGAACCTCCCCATGTCGGCTCTGGGGTCGCGTGACCAGCCTCAGCCCCCACATCGGGTGACTGGGGCCGGCGGCATGCCGATCGAAGGGCGGGCATCGTGAGCACGGCCACCAGGGCCGCCGTCTTGCGATCGGTCGGTGCACCGCTGACCGTCGAAGAGCTTCGGCTCGAGGAGCCCCGGCCGGGCGAGATCAGGGTCGAGATCGAAGCAGCCGGCGTGTGCCACAGCGATCTCCATTACATGAACGGAGACCTGCGGGGGAAGCTGCCAGCCGTGCTCGGGCACGAAGGCGTCGGCATCGTCGACGCCGTCGGGGACGGGGTTACGAGGTTCCGGCCGGGAGATCGGGTGCTGATGACCTGGCGGCCGCGTTGTGGCGATTGCGAGTTCTGTACCAGCGGCCGGCCGACGTTGTGTGTGCTGGGCCGGGTCCAGGGCACCACCGGCGGCCTCCCTGACGGAACCACCCGGCTCAGCAAGGGGTCCGAGACGATCCACCACCTGATGGGCGTCTCGTGTTTCGCCGAGTTCTGCGTCGTGTCCGAGCGCTCGGCCGTGGCCATCCCGCACGACATCCCCGCCGAGGTCGCCGCCATAGCCGGCTGCGCGGTCGTCACCGGGGTCGGTACGGTGCTCAACGTCATGCGCCAGGCCGCCGGTCAGCCCGTGGTCGTGATCGGCGCCGGCGGCGTCGGGATCAGCGCCGTGATGGGTCTGGCACTCGTCGGCGCCGCACCCATCATCGTCGCCGACACGGTGGCCCCCCGGCTCGCTCTTGCCGCGGAGGTGGGGGCGACGTCGACGGTAAATGTCTCGGTGGAATCCCTCCCGGATGTCGTCAAGGGTCTCAGCGCCGACGGTGCCGGTTGGGCGATCGACGCGGTCGGCTCGCCGACGACGCTGGAACAGGCGTTCGGCCTGCTGAAGACCGGCGGCACGCTGGTGGCCGTCGGTCTCACCGATGCGAACGCCGCGTTCCAGGTCCCGGTCAACCTGCTCGTTCAACACGAACGGCGGATCGTCGGCAGCCTGTACGGCTCGTCCAACCCCGTCGTGCAGGTGCCGTTGATACTGGATCTGTTCCGCGCCGGCCGGCTGCCCATCGACCGTCTCGTCGGCGCCACTTACCCGCTTGATGCGGTCAACGACGCCTACGCGGCTCTGGCAAGCGGCTCAGTCGGGCGTTCGATCATCGTGCCCGGGTCCACGTCCTCGGACTACAGCCGGGCGCCGAGCCGCGTGGACAGCTCCCGCGCGCCGGTCGAGACGAGCGCGACGTAGTCGGCCCTCTTGTCGTCCTGCCAGCGGATGGTCGGAATGGAGATGCTCATGGCTGCCACGCATTCGCCCCTCGGATTGCGTACGGGCGCGGCTACACATGCGACGTCCTGGTTCGACTCGCAGTACTCCTCGCCCCATCCGCGCTCCCGGGTCTCGGCGAGCTCGCGATTGAGTCGCTCGACGGTGTCGATGCTCCGGGTGGTCATCGGGAGGAGGCTGGTGTCGTCGGGAAAGAGCGTCGCCAGCTCCTCCGGTGACAGGGACGCCAGCAACACCTTGCCCCCAGCCGTGCAGTGCGCCGGCAACCGGCTGCCGACGTCGGACACCAAGCGCACCGAGTGTGTGCTGTCGATCCGCACGATGTACACCACGACGCGCTCGTCGCGCACCACGATTTGCACCGTCTCTCCGCACTCGGCCGCGACCGCACGGGCGGCCTCGCGCCCGGCCTCGACGATGTCGAGGCTGCGCTCGTACGCACCGCCGAGCTGGAACGTCTTGACGCCGAGAACGAACTGGCCGGCCGAGCCCGGTTTGGGCTGGAGGTATCCGCGGTCGACGAGCGCTCCGACCAGCTCATGCGTCGACGCTCGCGGAATGCCGAGCGCGGCGGTCATCTCCGGCACCCGCAGGCCTTCGCTCGAGTCGAGGAACAGCTCCAGGATGTCCAGGCCGCGGCGAAGTGCCGGCGCGGTCACGCGCCCAGGGATCGGCGAAGTCTGGTCGTCCGGGGTCCCGGACAGCCTCTGCGGAGATCGAGCCATGCTAGACATTGTCTAAAATTTCAGACGACTTGGCAAGATCGCGTGTCGCCACCGAAGGACAAAGGGAGTCTCATGACAGATCAGTCCCGACCGTTCACCATCGCGCGGAATCTCATGCTGGATCGGATCGACCAGAGCTTCGAGGTCGTGAACAGGGGACTTCCCCATTGGGCGTCCTCGAACACGGGCGAGTGGACGGTCACGCCGGACGGCGATTGGACCGGCGGCGCGTATGTCGGCCAGCTCTGGCTCGCGCACGGCATCGACTCGGCGCGCTTCACAGCCGCACAGGCCGAGCGTGCGCTGGACCGGATGCGACCGCGGCTCGAGCGTCGGACGGCGTTCAAGGGCTTCGGGTTCTACTACGGCGCGGCCGTGGCGAGCATCCTTCACGGGCATGACGGTGCTGCGGAAGCCGCGCTGATCGCCGCCAAGTCGCTGGTCGACATGTTCGACGAGCGGCTGGGATTGATTCCCCTCGGCGAAGATGCCGAAGAGGCCAATGCCGTCGGGGCCGCGGAGAGCAGCATTGATTCGCTCCAGGCGACGGCGCTTCTGTACTGGGCGTCGGATCACAGCGGAGACCCCCGGTACGCCGAGATCGCCGACCGTCACCTACGCCGAGTACTCGAAATCCACGTACGCCCCGACGGGTCGGTCGTTCAATCCTCGACGTTGGACCCGGCGACGGGAGAAGTCGTGCGAACGCATACCCACAAGGGGTACAGCGACACCAGCACCTGGGGTCGCGCCCAGGGGTGGGCGATGCTCTACGCGAGTCATGCCGCCGTCGTGCGGCCCCACGAACCGGCTTGGCGCGACTACGCGGCCAAGACCCTGGACTGGTGGATCGCCCACGTGCCGCGTGACCTGGTCGCGTACTGGGACTTCGACGACCCGGCGATCCCGGAGACGAGCCGGGACACCGCTGCGACCACGATCGCCGCCGCGGCGGCGCTCCGCCTCGCCGCCGCCCTGGGACGGGCCGGCGACCACTACCGTGATTTCGCGGAGCGCACCGTGCAGGCGGTCGTCGACACGTACCTGACGCCAACGCCACCGGCCGACGAGCGCCCGCACGGCATTCTCACCGGCGGGTGTTTCACCCGGAAGGCCACCGTCCGATCCCAGGATGCCGATGCAACCGACGTGGAACTGGTGTTCGGCAGCTATTTCCTCTTCGAGGCGCTCGCCGTTCTCACCGGCGCGATCCTGCCCGGCCGGATCTGACGTCCCGCACGCCGAATCTCGCACGCAACATCACTGGAAGGACGAGGAGTTTCCCATGGCCACTGCGCGCTCGTTGCCGCTCAACGGAATCCGCGTGCTCGATTTCAGCCAGGTTCAGTTCGGGCCCATGGCCACGCAGATCCTGGCCGACTTCGGCGCCGACGTGATCAAGGTCGAGCGGCCCAGGCTGGGCGACATCAGCCGATCCATCGACGTGAAATCCGACGGCCTCGAGGACAGCGCCTCGTTCCATGCGCTCAACCGGAACAAGCGCTCGATCGTCCTCGACATGAAGAGGCCCGAGGCGATGGAGATCGTGTACGCGCTGCTGGAGCAGACAGATGTCCTGGTCGCGAACTACCGAGCAGGGGTGGCGGAACGACTGGGACTCGGGTACGAGGACCTGCGCGAACGATATCCAAGGCTGATCTACGCCTCCGGGACCGGATTCGGGGAGACCGGCCCGATGAAGCACCTCGGCGGGCAGGACATGGCCTTGCAGTCGATCTCCGGAGCGACCTGGCACAACCGGGACTCGAACGGTCGACCGGCGATCTACCCGATTCCCTTCGTCGATTTCGGCGCGGGCATGGCGATCACCCAGGGGATCTTGCTGGCGCTGTTCGAACGAGCCGTTTCAGGGCAGGGACAGCGCGTGGACGTCTCCCTTCTCGACACGGCCATGTTCGAGCAGATGCAGGAGTACACCGCATGGATGATGCGACGGTTCGAGATCCACTGGGAGCGGGACAACCTCGTCGGCGCTTTCAAGACCTCCGATGGATGGGTGACGATCGTCGGCCTCTTCCGTCCCGATCCACTTCGTGCCGTGTGCGAGGCGCTCGGGATCGACGATCTCACACTCCGTGAGGAGTTCAGGACGCCAGAGCTGCAGCAGCAGAACCGGAGCGAGCTCTGGGCGATCCTGGACGAGGAGCTCAGCCGGTTCACGACCGACGAGGCTGTGGATCGACTCGCCGCCGCCGGGGTGATCTGCGGGCCGGTGCTGGACTACGACCAAGTACTCGAGAATCCGCAGGTCGTACACAACGACGTGGTGCGCACGCTTCATCACCCAGTCACAGGTGACGTCTGCGCGATCGACAACCCCATTCGTCTGTCCGCAGCCACCGAACGGCCGTACGTGGCCGCCCCACTTCTTGGTCAACACACAGACTCGGTGCTCGCGGACCTCGGTTACACCGGCGAACAGATCGAGGCGCTGGTGAAGTCCGGTGTGGTCGAGAACGCGGCCGTGCCCACGGCGTCCTGACCCCGCGCGGACTCCTGTACGAACGGGCGACAGTTCGCCGCGCCGCGGCGTTGACCAGGTATTTCACGGCCGCACCTTCGTCCGGTGAGCGATCGAGACCCCCGGCCTCCGACCGGGCGGCACCGATCACATCCTTCGGAACTCCTCGGACACGGCGTCAGCACGACGACATCCTCCGGCGATGCACATGCCACCGCCACCACGGATCAGATGCCGCCTATCCGTGCGCCGGTCCCCCAGGACTGCGGTCAGCCGAGGAGGTTGGCGATCTGGTTCACGGCGACGTAACCGGAACTGACACCGAAGAACAGGCCAGCCCAGATCACGGCCCAGAGTCTGATGCCGCGGATCTTGATGGCATCGGGCAACGCGCGCCTGTTCAGGACGGCGAGCATGATCGAGGAGGAGGCCAGGACGATGGCCTGGAACACGGACGAGATGATCAGAAGGACCAATGGCTGCCGGAGGCCTGCCAGGACGATCCCCACGCATACGACCGTGAAGATCCATACGGCCGCGAAATAGAGCTTGCTCTCGGACCAGAAGTTGCTCTTGATCAGCAGGTTGATCTTCGTGACGTCGCTCACGAGACGTCCGACGAAGTCCACCTGCGTGATGCTGGTGGAGAACAGGGCTGCGCAGCCGGCGATCAGGAAGAACGTGCCGAAGCCCGAACCGAGGATGGACGTGAGGGCATCAGCCTCTTCGGAGATGAAGCTCAGGTCGCCCGCGTAGTCACCGCCGATACCCAGCGTCGACACTGCGAGCACGGTGAACACCACGATCGACAGGAACCCGATCAAGATGTTCGTGGACAACTGCTCCAGGTTCGCCAGTCGCCACCACCTGCGCCACCGCGAGAGGTTGGCCTCGTCCTGTGGAAACAGGTAACCGGTGGTGGGAGCGCTGACCTCTTGTCCAGTGATCGGGGAGACAACGCGAGGGATGTAATGGCCCATCGCCATTCCCTTGTCCCGGATCCAGTGGCTTTGTGCCAGGTTCCCCGCACCTGGACCCGCGAACGCGATCGCACCTACCAGGACCGCCATCGTCACTGCTCCGCTGGTGTCGGGCATGGTGGGCTGGATCACGCCAGCCCACGCCTCAGCCTCGGTGGCGAACACGACCGCAATGGCCAGGAACACCACGACGGCACCCATCAGCACGAACTGCATCCGTTCAACCATGCGATACACGACCGGCGACAGTGTCAACGCCGCGGCGCCCACGATCAGGACTGCGAGTGTCAGCAGCTGCTGATCGCCACCTCCGATGAGGTAGCCGAACATCGTGGCGGCGCCGGCTGCCCAGCCGGGCCAGATGTAGGGCAGCAGGATCAGCACGAGGAAGATGGGTCCGAATCCGCGCCAGAGCCGCGTGAATCCAGTGATGGCCGTCTCGCCGGTGGCCAAGGTGTAGCGCTCGATCTCCATGACGACGAAGTACTGGCTGATCAGCGCAACAGCAGCAAGCCAGAGCACACCGGTGCCGAGTTGGGTGCCGATGAACGGCCAGATCACGTACTCACCCGAACCGATGGCCAGGGCCAGGAGAACGACGCTGGGACCCACGATCTTTCGGAAGGACGCCGCCGCCGGCAGTGGCCGGTATCGCAGTGGCGCCAATGTCCCGGCCGGCAGGCCCCGCACGATGTCGCCGTCGATGGCACCGGGATCTACGGCGGAGCGCTTCTCGGCTGTCACGGCAACACCTCGTTCGATATTTCGGACATTGTCTGACAGAGCGACACCACGCTAGAGTTGTGCTTCCTCGGTGTCAACAACCTGCGCGAAGGATGCATGGATCCAGGTCACCGACCGGCCACGCTGTTTCCGGCGCCGATCGAGCTGTCCAGTTTGGAGCGATGAGGACTGATGCATGGGTGACGTTTTCGGGAATCTGGAGATCGGTGCGGAGGAACACTTCCGCAAGACCGTGAGCGAGAGCGATGTCTATCTCTTCGCCGGACTGACCGGTGACTTCAATCGCAACCACGTCGACGCCGAAGCCATGCGCGGCACCTCGTACGGTGCGCGATTGGTCCACGGCGCCTTGCTGTTGGGCTTCGTCTCGACCGCCTCAACGGCAATGATCAACCGGTCCGGGCGACCGGCCGTCGCGTACGGGTACGACCGGGTCAGGTTCGTCGCGCCCGTGTATTTCGGTGACACTATCCAGGTCGGGTATCGACTAGCCGAGTTGGAGGAGCACCGGCGCCGCATGACGGCGGAGGTCACGATCACCAACCAGCACGGCTCAACGGTCGCTGTCGCACGACACATGGTGTTCTTCCCGGACGACGACGGCGACATCGACTGAGTCCGACTGCCCGAGGGGACCGTTCATGCGGTCGGCAGCAACCGCAGGGCGCGGTCGGTGAGATCCAGCTGGTACGGAAGGCCGCGCAAGTCGTCAGCGGTCACGCCGAGATCACCGCGCAGAACCACCGTCGCTTGACCGGCTCGCTCCGGGCGAGCAGCCGGGGTGTCGTCGGCAAGCAGGTGATGTGCGGTAGACATCGAATCGTCCCCCGCGGTAGCGGTCGGTGCCGAAGGTACCGCCCGAGGATCCGGCTGTTGGTGACCGCACACTTCTCGTCGAGTGGAGACGCCGACGGAGATGTGGCCCAAGCGCGCCACCTCTTGACTTCCCGCACCGCTCCTGCTTCCCTGAGCACGCGGCTACACGAGTAAATTGGCTATCTCCGAGGCGTGGCTCGATGTTTTGCGCTGGCGACAACTGCACGGTTGCGTGGGTGCTTCGGTGGCAGTGCCATCAATCATCGGCCGAGCGTGCCACATCGATCTACACGTGTAGATGAGTAGGAAACACTGGGTGCCAACCTGATGGAGGTCGATCGTGGTCGGACGCAGGTTTTGGCGCCAGGCCGTTCCCTCAGTCCTTGCGGCCGTGGCGATCGTGAGCGCGGTCGGCGTGACCACCGTCTCAGCGCAGCAACGTATCGACTCCCAGCTGACGTGCCGGCCGACCATCGACACCAACCTCCCCCCGAGAGCGGTCGCCACCTCGCCATTCCCCGACATCGACTGGACGCCCTGTTCCAGCGACCGCCAGGTCTGGTACCGGGTGCAGGTCGCCACCGATCGCTCGTTCATGGACGTGTCGATCGACGAGGTCGTCCAGACGCCGCGGTTCGTCCCTGACACCGCCCTCGATCCCGGGGAGGTGTTCGTTCGCGTACGAGCTGAATCGGCGGCAGGTCGCGGCGCCTGGGCACCGGCCGCCCGAGTCGACGTCGCCCAACGCGACGTGATCACGGTGCCGGCTGACGCGTCCACCGACACCATGCGAGAACTGCTCGAAACGGCCATGGCTCGCGGTCACGACCGACCTCATCGCACGACGGTCGTGCGGTTCACCGGCGACCGTCACGAGCTCGATTGTGGAACGCTCGCCGAGGAGGAACCCTGCTTCGATCTCTCCGGCGCGCGAAACCTGATGATCGACGGCGGTGGTGCCGCGTTCGTCGTCACCAACCCCACGTCCAGCTTCGTCGACCTCACCGAGAGCCGTGATGTCACGCTGCGGAACTTCTCGGTCGACTACGACCCCCTACCGTTCAGTGAGACCACGATCATCGCGAAGGGCGTCGACGGCTCCGGCCGGCCATACGTCATCGCCGACGTCACCAGTCCGGACATGCCTGGCCTGCTCGACCCGCACATGACGTTCAAGGAGGGCGTGGCCGGCTATCCCAGGTGGGGGCAACTCCTCGACAGTGGGCAGCCCGGCACGTTGGTCCCGTCCGCAGGCGGCGTGATCAATGTGCCCAGTGAGGACATCGTCGACGAAGGTTCAGGGACGTATCGGTTGTACTCGCCACGCCTGCACGCGGAGGCGGAGATCGGGGACATTTTCCGTAGGCAGGCCAGGATCAACGGACGCAGCATCGTCAACGGCGCCCAGATCACCAACCTTGCTCTCGACCGGATCACCGCCTATGCGTCCCCCAGCGGATTGGTCAACCCGCGAGAGGGCCACGGGCTGACCGTGGTGAACTCCGCCGTGCGTGTCAAGGACGGTCGCTACGCCTCGACCAACGCCGACGGCATCCACGGATTGGGCATGACCCGAGGGCCCTGGGTCGAGAACTCGGTCTTCCACGGACTCATGGATGACGTCGTGAACCTCCGGCCCATACCGCACGTCGTCACGGAGATCACCGACGGTGGCCAGGCGCTGACGCTCGCTGACAGCGTGGCCATTCCGGTCGGTACCGAAGTGGCCGGCTACGTGTTCGCCGACGGCACCACGACCAGGACAACCGTGGAGCAGGTCGACATCGGAGCGGACGACACGACCGTGCTGCACCTGGCCGCCCCGATCACCCAGGCCGACGTGCTGTACGGCATGCACGACGCTGCGCCGTTGACCACCTTCCGCAACGACGCGTTCGTCGGCGGGCTTCGCTACGGCCTTCTCCTGCGCACCGTCGACACTACGGTGGAGTCCACGCTGTTCGACACCCAGGACGGCGCGGCAATGATCTTCGAGAACCATCCCTGGCGGGGTAACGAAGGTCTGATGTCACTTCGAGCGCGAGTGATCAACAATGTTGTGGCCCGGAACCGGGACATCGCGGGCTCGGTCCAGGTCGGCCTGTTGGCCTGTGGCGGCGGAACGGGTCCGACGTGCACCCGCGAACGGGCGATCACCGAGCGAGCGCGGCCTCATGAGGACCTGCAGTTCGTCGCGAACGAGGTGACCGACTGGACGGGGCACGGCATAGCGCTGCGCAACGGCCGACGTAACGAGATCGCATGCAATCTGATCGGCGAGCCGTCCGGAAGCCCGCAGACGCCCCCCGCTTCGATTCGCACCGAGAACACCGCCGACACGACGGTGGTCCACAACCGGGTCGCCAACGGACTCGTCGCGCTCGCCGACGACGGGGGCCGGCACGCCGACAACGGTCCCGAAACACGGCCGGATGCCGAACCCGAGTGTCAAGCGTTGGCCGCTGCGCAATCGGTCTCTCCACGAGCCGCCGACGGGCTCGACCTGCCCGCGTGGGCCGTCCGGGACTGACGGTCGGGTTATTGGATCCTCGCCGGCCCAGCGGTACCAGAGCAAGGCACAGGGCGCCGGTCATGGAGACGAGAATGCCGGTGGCCGCGTCACTCCCGGCGAGGGAATTACGCGGCCACCGGACCATCCGGGCCGGCCTGGTGCAGCCGGACGCCCGCCTCGTGAAGGGGTGCGGAAAACTTGCTCGAGAACGACCACTGGCTCGCACGCGTCGCCGACCCCGTGCGGCTGCCTCACCGTCAAACCCCGCCGAGGCATCCAGCAGGACTGCAGCGGGCGGGGTGCTCCGCGCGCCGCCAGATCGTGCTGCCGGCCGTGGGAAGCAGCAGGCACCCCTTGGCGTGAGGGGCCAGACGCCACGTCCCGTCGTCGACAGCAGCGAGGCGCTCGCGGCTCGTCACTCCTTCTGCATCACGTCCTGCATCTTGCCGGCGGCCTTTTCCACGATGTTCGGCAGGTCCGTTGTCCCGTAGAGCCGTGAGTCGGGACGGGTCGGCGGCGGCATCGGAACGCCCTCAGGAGGCTCCGGGACGTAGTGGAACTCGCCCTTGCCGTCCGGGGTGGGGCCGCCGGCCCAGGAGCCCTCGCCGGCGTGCTCACCGTCGGAGAAGTTGATGTACTGATAGGCGACGTCGCGGTTCTCCTGCGAGAGCGGGAAGTTGCTGGGCACGGGCAGGTTCTCCAGTCCTTCTTCTTGGAGCTCTCGGGCAGCGGCGATCCACTGGTTCTGATGCATGGTGTCGCGAGCGAGCAGGAATGCCAGCAGATCACGGACGCCCGCGTCGTCGGTCATGTTGTAGAGCCGCGCGACCTGCAACCGTCCTTGCATCTCTGCGTTGGCGTTGGCGGTGAAGTCGGCCAGAAGGTTGCCGCTGGCGGTGATGTAGGCCGCGGACCACGGGTTGCCCATGCTGTCGACCGGCCGGGCTCCGGCACCGGCGACGATGGCATGCTGGATGTCCGTGCCGCCGATGACGGCGGCGACGGCGGGATCGTCCTGGACGGCGTCCTCGGTGACGCCGAGGGGCGCCTTCTCCAGCAGTTGGGCGATCATGGTGGCAAGCATCTCGACGTGGCCGAATTCCTCGGTGCCGATGCCGTAGAGCAGATCTCGGTACTTACCGGGGATGTGGACGTTCCACGACTGGAATCCGTACTGCATGGCCACGGTGATCTCGCCGTATTGGCCACCGAGCACTTCCTGGAGCTTGCGCGCGTAGACCGCGTCCGGGCGGTCCGGGCTGGCCTGGTGCTGGAGTTCCTGACGATGAAAGAACATGGTGCGCTCACCTCTGCGGAGTGTGATGTGTGGGGCCGCGGCACCGTTGATGGCGGGCGGCCGGGTCGATTGCGACGAGACCTCCCTCCCCCCGTGCTCATCATCACGACTGCCGCCTTGTACCCACGGGATCAAGAGCCATTCCGGGTAGCGCGCGGAATCCGGCCTCCGTCCGGAGAGGGATGGTGCCAGCCGTCGATCCCACGCCAATCGATGGTCGCGTCGAAGTGGCTGGACGGTTGGGCCGTCCGCCAGTGGGTACGTCGCGACTCCGGAGCGGTGGGGACAACGGGCGGAGGTCGGCGTGACCGGTGGCCAGCACCCGAAGGAGCCCTTGCCGCTGGAGCAGCGTCGTTCGCTCATGACCGGAGCGATGATCGGCGTGGCGCTGATGGCCGCCGTGGACGAGATCGTTTTCCACCAACTGCTCGGATGGCATCACTTCTACGACCGTGCTGCCAGGGACGTGGCATTGCTGTCCGACGGCCTCCTTCACGCGGCCGAAGTGGTGCTGCTCGTCGCCGGCTTCGTCCTGCTCGCCGATCTTCGCGGACGACATGCCTTGGCGGCGCGTTCGGCCTGGGCCGGATTGCTGCTCGGTGCCGGTGCTTTCCAGCTGTGGGACGGGCTGATCGACCACAAGGTGCTACGACTGCATCAGGTTCGCTACGGCGTGGATCCCTTCACCTACGACGTCGCGTGGAACGTCGCCGGACTCGCGCTCCTGGCCGCCGGCGTCGGCGTGGCGTGGCGGAACCGCACCGGTGCCGACGAACGCAGTGGGCGACGGCCGTCGGCCTGACATGCTCGTCACCGCCGCGCAGCTCACACACTCACACGGTGACTCGGGCGCCGGGCCGGGCGGCTGGGCGCTTCCGGTACTGATCGCTGCCGCGATGATCCTGCTCTACCTCGCGGGCGTGGGCAGGCTCGCCCGCGCCACGCGACCGTGGCCGGTCGCACGGACGGCCAGCTTCGTGACCGGCGCGCTGGTACTCGCCGTGGCGGTCTCGCCCCCGGTCGAGGCACTCACCGGCGGCGACCCGCGCGGGCACATGGTCCAGCACCTACTCATCGGCATGTACGTGCCCATCGCCATGGTCCTCGGCGCGCCCATGACGTTGCTCCTCACCTGCCTCTCCCCCGGGCACACCGGCGGCATGGCCCGCGTGTTGCGCAGCCGTTCGGTGCACGTCCTGGCACACCCGATCACCGCCGGGACCATCGCGACCGCCGGCCTCTACGTCCTCTACCTGACCCCGCTGTACACAGTGAGCACCGACAGCGTTGTCGTCCACCACGCCGTCCACGTGCATTTCCTGTTCAGCGGATATCTGTTCGCCTGGTCCATCGCCGGACCCGACCCGGCCCCTCGCCGCCCCGGCATGCCCGCCCGGGCCGGCGTCCTCATCGTGACAGCCGGCGCGCACGCCTACCTAGCCAAGCTCCTCTACGCCCGCGCCGCCGAGCTCCCACCCGGCGCCGGACACGAACCGGACCACATCCAGCAGGCCGCGCAGCTCATGTACTACGGCGGCGACATCGCCGAACTGGCCCTCGCAACGGCTCTCTTCACCGGATGGCTGGCACGTCGACGGCGTGACCGTGCACGCCGCATCTCGCCGACCACCCCGCCGTCGAATTTCCGCACCGCCGGCTGAAAAAGCCACGTCGTCGACTCGTCGACGGAATGGTCCTTGCCGAGATGGGTATCGACCGCGCCAGAACGCTCGTCGGGACGTCACAACCGGCGTCCCGGAAGGCCGGACTCGGCCGCCCAGACGAAAGGACCGTGCCATGGCAAACGACGTAGGCAAGACCGGCATGACGGCAACCCCGGTGCAGACAGCCGCCACCGTCGTCGGGGTCGTCTTCCTGGCCGTCGGGATACTGGGCTTCATCCCCGGCATCACCACCGACTTCGACACCATCGAGTTCGCCGGACACGAGTCCGAAGCGATGCTCCTGGGCGTCTTCCAGGTCTCGATCCTGCACAACATCGTCCATCTGCTCTTCGGTGTCGCCGGGCTCGCGCTGGCCCGGACGGCGGGTGGGGCGCGCAACTTCCTCATCTGGGGCGGCGTCATCTACGCGGTGTTGTGGTTGTACGGGCTGTTCGTCGACCACGACAGCTCGGCCAACTTCGTCCCGATGAACAACGCCGACGACTGGCTTCACTTCGGCCTGGCCGCTGGAATGATCCTCCTCGGCGTCACGCTCAGCCGGACCGCTCGCGCCACCGGCCGACCCGGCTGACCCTGCCGGTGAGCCGGCTCCGGCGGTCGCCGCCGACTCCACCAGCGCACACAGGGCGTCTCGCCCTCCGCGATCGCGGAGGGCGAGACGCAACGGACTCGACCGGTAGCGGTCGCAAGAATCGCCGGAGGAACAATGACCTGGGCCGCCGCTTCCCAGATCGACCACGTCGACCGGACATTGGGCCACCTCTCCGAGTACCGCCATCGTTGCGACGACCCTGGCGAGCTTCTCCGCATCGTCGAGGCGATCGACCGACGGCTCGACGAGCGCCTCGTTCTCATGCGCCGGGTCGAGCAGCAGGAACACCTCACGGCCGGAGACCGTTGATAGCGCCGGCCGCCGGCCGGATCGGTCTCACGCCCGAGTGAGGACGGCCGCGACGGTGACGACTCACGGGTCGCGTTGAAACACACGGCGGCTCGGCGTGAGGTTGCGGCGCCGCCACTCACGCTGCTGACCTAGATGATCACGCGATTCGCTGATTCGATCGCGTTGCTGCTCACCGCCGGTGGTGGACTCTGCATGCTCGCCGCCGGCGGCGGGAGCAGTGCTGGGCTGTGCTGCTGTTCAGACCTGCCCAGGGGAAAGTTTTCGGCTACCGCCGGTGTCGCACCAGGGATGTGAGACGAATCGCTCGTGGTCCTCGTGAGTAAACGGTGTGCCGACGGGTACTCGTGCGGCAGCCCGACGGTTCAGGAGGCACGTCGAACCAGTACAACGGCCGCAGAGGGGCATCAGACATGGCCGACAACCCCGCGAGCAGGTTTGATCGTCAGTCGAGTAGTGACCGCCGTTTCGACCATGACTGCCGGCGCGACCAACGTGGGCCTGACCGGGCCCTGACCCGTGCCCATGGCCGCACGACCGCCGCCGCCGTCCTCGTGGCGACGCTCCTGCTGGGTGGTTGCTCGGCCGAGCAGCGCGACGAGTGGTCGCGCTTGGCGCTGCCGGAGCCGGCGACCGAGGAGGCGCCCCTGGTCGGTGACCTGTGGATCGGCGCGTGGATCGCGGCGTTCGCCGTCGGCTTCCTGGTATGGGGCCTGATCCTCTGGGCGGTCATCGCCTACCGTCGGCGCAACGACCAGCTGCCGAAGCAGACCCGCTTCAACATCCCGATCGAGTTCCTCTACACGGTCACGCCGTTCTTCGTGATCGCGCCGTTTTTCTACTTCACCGCGAATCATCAGGACCAGATCACCGACATCCGCGCCGAGCCCGACTTAACGGTCGACGTCGTCGGTCAGCAATGGTCATGGACGTTCAACTACGTCGACGAGGACGTCCACGAGATCGGCACCATCAACGACCGCCCGACGCTCTACCTGCCGATCGGTCAGACCGTGCGGTTCGAGCTGGGCTCGCAGGACGTCATCCACTCGTTCTGGATCCCGGAGTTCTACATGAAGCAGGATGTGTTTCCCGGCCAGCCGAACGCCTTCCAGGTCACGCCGGACCGGGAGGGCACCTTCGAGGGCCGGTGTGCGGAGTTCTGCGGCGTGTTCCACCAGTCGATGCGATTCACCGTCGAGGTGGTGTCCGAGCAGGAGTACCAGGACCAGATGGACGGCCTGCGCGAAGCCGGACAGACCGGCTTGATCGATCCGCCGATCCGCGGCGCCTACGACGACGAGCCGCTGGACCCGGACAGTCCGGGAGGTGACCGGTGACCACCTTCCTGGAGCGCACCGCTGCCGCGCGCGCCGGTCTGACGCGGCCGACGCGGAAGGGCAACGTGGTCGCGCGATGGGCGACCTCCACCGATCACAAGATCATCGGGTACATGTACCTGATCGCGTCGTTCGGGTTCTTCCTGTTCGGCGGCGTGCTGGCGCTGTTCATCCGCGCCGAGCTGTTCTCGCCCGGCCGGCAGGTGGTCGGCGACCAGATGTACAACCAGCTGTTCACCATGCACGGCACGATCATGCTGCTGTTGTTCGCCACGCCGCTGTTCATCGGCTTCGGCAACATCATCGTGCCGTTGCAGATCGGCGCGCCGGATGTGGCGTTCCCGCGGCTGAACATGTTCAGCTTCTACCTGTTCCTGTTCGGCGGCCTGATCGTGTGTGCGGGTTTCTTGACCAAGGACGGCGCCGCGGACTTCGGGTGGACCGCCTACGCGCCGCTGCACAACACCGTCTACAGCCCGACAGCCGGTGGCGACCTGTGGGTAGCCGGGCTGGCGATGAGTGGTTTCGGCACCATCTTCGGCGCGGTCAACTTCGTCACGACAGTCGTGTGCATGCGTGCGCCGGGCATGACGATGTTCCGGATGCCGATCTTCACCTGGAACATCCTGGCGACGAGCGTCCTGGTGCTGATCGCGTTCCCGCTGCTGGCCGCGGCGCTGTTCGCGATGCTCGCCGACCGCAACCTCGACACGCACATCTTCGACCCGACCGTCGCCGGGGCGATTCTGTGGCAGCACCTGTTCTGGTTCTTCGGCCATCCCGAGGTGTACATCATCGCCTTGCCCTTCTTCGGCATCATCACCGAGGTCATACCGGTGTTCAGCCGCAAGCCGATCTTCGGCTACAAGGGCCTGGTCTTCGCTACCCTGGCGATCGTCGGACTGTCGGTGGCGGTGTGGGCGCACCACATGTTCGCCACCGGTGCGGTGAACCTGCCGTTCTTCTCGGCCATGACCATGTTGATCGCCATCCCGACCGGGCTGAAGTTCTTCGCCTGGATCGGCACCATGTGGCGCGGCTCGCTGACGTTCGAGACACCGATGCTGTTCGCCGTCGGCTTCCTGGTGACGTTCCTGTTCGGCGGCCTGACCGGCATCATCCTGGCCTCGCCGCCGCTGGACTTCCACGTCACGGACAGCTACTTCGTCGTCGCGCACTTCCACTACGTCGTGTTCGGCACCGTCGTGTTCGCGATGTTCGCCGGCTTCTATTTCTGGTGGCCGAAGTTCACCGGGCGGATGCTGAACGAACGCTTGGGCAAGATCCACTTCTGGTTGCTGTTCATCGGCTTCCACGGCACCTTCATGGTCCACCACTGGCTGGGCGTCGAGGGCTTCCCGCGCCGCTACTCCGACTACGAACCCGACGACGGCTTCACCACGCTGAACCAGTTCTCGTCGGTGTTCGCCTTCATCCTCGCCGCCTCGACCCTGCCGTTCCTGTGGAACGTGTGGCAGACCCGGCTCGCGCCCAAGATCCAGCTCGATGACCCCTGGGGCTTCGCGAACTCGCTGGAGTGGGCGACGTCGTGCCCGCCACCTCGGCACAACTTCACCTCACTGCCGCGCATCCGCAGCGAGCGCCCGGCGTTCGATCTGAAGTACCCGGAGGTCGCCGCAGTGGCCGAGGGCAAACCCGCGGACGCCGGACCACTGACCCAGACACTGGGCCCCGCCGATGTGGGGGACCCCGAAGAAGACCGGAAGGACGGCACGTGACATCGAGTCCATGCCTCGGACCTTGTTGGTGCACGCCCGTCGTCGTCCATGCCGGCTCACCGGGCTGCCGCTCGTCCGCGCGCGGTTGCTCGGGGCAGGAGTAGCCGAATGGCCACGGCGCCCGGAGATCTCCATGAGCATCTATGCCGACGGTGGGTGATCGACCACCCGGCGGGTCGTTGCGGATGCTGACGAGGTGGACGCGGCACCCGCCGACGGGTCGGGACGGCAGTGATCGCGACGGGCCACTCCGCTTCCAGAACAGTGTCACTGCGGCGGTGGTGTCCGGGCTGGGCCGAGCGATTCCGCAGTCGGCGACGCACTCTGATCGACCGAACCTCCTCCACGCGGCCAACGGATGCGCCTGGGCTACGGGTGTCCGCCGTCGCGTTCGTGGGGCGAGGCCGCCCACGGCACGGTGCTGAGACAACGGTCACAGGCGCGGTGTACAGGGCGTGCGCCTGTCACATCTCGCGGTCCCGCGGCGTCGTATATGTAGCGAACGGCAGTGGTAGCCGCACGCGGAGGTGATCGATCGTGAAGGCTGACATCGGGGTGCTCGACGGGGTCGACCCGCACGAGGTGCTGGGGGTCCGGCGAGGTGCGAGCCCGGAACAGGTGACCAGGGCGTTCCATCGCGAGGCACTGCGGGGTGGCCACCCGGACACCGGCGGTGACGCACGTGCCTTCCGGCGGCTCGTCGTCGCGCGTGACGTGCTGCTCCGGGAGCCCACGCCACCACGGAGCACGCCGGCGCGGGCCCGCACACCACAGCCGTCCCGCCCGCCATCGCAGACCCGCACACCACCGCCGGGCCCGCCTGCCGCCGACGCCGACTGGCGCCCTCCGTGGGAGCGCGCTTCTGCCCGTCCGGCCCCGGTGTCGTCGGGCGTGCTGCCGTTGCTGCTGATCGTCCTCTTCCTGGTCGGGGTTCCCGCCCTCCTACGCATCCTGGTGATCTTCTTGGCATGGTAGCCGAGAGGCAGACCACCTTCGGCGCGGATCGCCGTGAACGCCCGGTCGATCGACCTGGTGAACACGGCCGTCTGGAGGTTGCTGCCGCACGCGTTGGCCGTGTCGATGGCCTCGTCGAGGGTGGCGACCGGGTGCAGCACGGTGACCGGCCCGAACAGTTCGTCGGTGGCCAGCGAATGGTCGGGAGCGACACGGTCGATCAAGGTCGGCAGCATGCGGGTGCCCTCGCGGGTTCCTCCGGTCAGCACTCGCGCCCCGGCGCGTCACGGTGTGCGGGTGCTGCCCGGCGGCCGGACAACCCCGGACGGCACCGGCAACGACCACCTGCGCCTCTCGTTCGTCGCCGATCCCCAGCAGCTGCCTGTCGCGATCGACCGGCTCACCCACGCCTGGACCGCGTTCCGGCAGGGCTCCGGCCCCGCTCGACTCCCGTTGGACGTCGCGGTCTAAACCGCCGCACGTCAGGCCGGCGGCGACTCCAAGCGTGCTTCCGCCGCCAGGCGCGCGGACGCGGTCGCCATGTGCACCGCCATCGCCGAGGCCGCCGCGTCCTCGTCACCGTCGCGCAGTGCCCGGAAGACGGCGTCGTGCTCGTCGAGCGCGACCCGGGCCTGCTCGTCGTCGTGCACGGCGCGGTCGGCATAAACCTGGAGCAGCGACCGCACCACGTGCAGCACGTCGATCAGCGTGGCGTTGCCTGCGGCGTCGGCCAGGGCTTGGTGGAAGTCCCGGTCGGCGCGGGCGAAGGCGTCGAGGTCGCCGACCGACGACCGCATGCGTTCGAGGTGCTCGCCGATCGCGTCGAGCTGGGACGCGTCGGCCCGGCTGGCCGCGAGGCGGGCCACATAGATCTCCAGCCCGGAGCGCAGCTCGAGCAGTTCGGCGGTGTTGCGCTCACCGACGAGCAGGCCCCAGCGCAGCGTCTGCGGGAGCAGGTCGCTGACCGCGCCGCGCAGATAGGTGCCCGAGCCGGCACGCACGTCGACGATCCCGAGGATCTCCAGCGCGGCGAGTGCCTCCCGGACGGCGGAGCGCCCGACGCCGAGGGTGGCCGCCAGCTGCCGCTCCGGTGGCAGCCGTGACCCCGGCGCGACCGCGCCGCTGGTGAAGAGGTCGAGGAGCCGCCGAGCGACCTCCGAGACGGGTGTGGCCGCCGGGAGCGTGCCGAGTGCCGCCGTGATGTCGGACGAGGGGTCGGTACGGAACGCGGGCACCGGACCACGATACCGGTCTTGAATACCGGTCAACCGGTTTGCCAGTATGGTCGGACCAGCGGCACCGGAAGCCGAGGAGGGCTGATGACCAGGCTGTGGAACGACCCGGCCAACTTCGCCGACGAGATGATCGCGGGGTTCGTCACGGCACACCAGCGGTACGTGCGACGGGTTTCCGGCGGTGTGGTGCGCAGCACCGTGAGTCCCGACCAGCAGGTCGCGGTGGTGATCGGCGGCGGCTCGGGGCACTATCCGGCCTTCGGCGGCCTGGTCGGGCAGGGCCTCGCGCACGGTGCGGCGATGGGCAACCTGTTCGCCTCCCCCTCGGCAGCCCAGGTGTACTCCGTCGCGGCGGCGGCACACCGTGGTGGCGGCGTGCTGCTGAGCTACGGCAACTACGCCGGCGACGTGCTCAACTTCGACGCCGCGCAGGACAAGCTGCGCGCGGAGGGCATCGCGTGCGAGACGGTCGTCGTCACCGATGACATCTTCAGCGCACCACCGGCCGAGAAGCACAAGCGTCGCGGGATCGCCGGCGATCTGACGGTGTTCCGCGCCGCGGCGGCCGCGGCCGAAACCGGCTATGACCTGACCCGTGTGGTCGAGATCGCGCGGCGGGCGAACGAGCGAACCCGGTCGTTCGGCGTAGCGTTCGGCGGCTGCACGCTGCCGGGCGCCGAGGAGCCGCTGTTCACCGTCCCGGACCGGCGGATGGCGGTGGGGCTGGGCATCCACGGTGAGCCGGGCATCGACGAGACCGACGTGCCCACCGCCGACGGCCTCGCGGACCTGCTGGTCGGCCAGCTTCTCGACGAGCTCCCGGAGGGCGTGGCGACGGCGGACGGGGCGCGGGTGGTGCCAGTCCTGAACGGACTCGGCTCGCTGAAGTACGAGGAGATGTTCGTCGTCTACCGCCGCGTCGCGGAGTTGCTCGACGCGGCCGGTGCCGAGGTCGTCGACCCGCACGTGGGCGAGTACTGCACGAGCTTCGACCTGGCCGGCACGTCGCTGACGCTGTTCTGGCTCGACGACGAGCTGGAGCGGCTGTGGGACACGCCCGTCGACACACCCGCGTACCGCCGCGGCGCGGTCGCACCGGCGCCACGACAGGATGCGACGACGACGGTGACGACCTCCGCCGGCGGCCCGGTCACCGTCCCGCCGGCGGACGAGGAGTCCCGCGCCGCCGCCGAGACGGTCCGCGCCGTCCTGGAGGCCACCGCCCGGACGATGGACACGCACGCGGACGACCTGGGCCGGCTCGACCAGATCGCCGGGGACGGCGACCACGGCATCGGGATGCGGCGCGGCGCGCACGCCGCCCTCGCCGCGGCGGCCGACGCGGCGACGGCGGGTGCCGGTGCCCGCACGACGCTGCAACACGCGGCCGACGCGTGGTCCGAACGCGCCGGCGGAACCTCGGGCGCGCTGTGGGGCGTCATGCTCTGCGCCGTCGCCGCCAGGCTCGGCGACACGCGTAAGCCGTCCGCCGTCGACGTCGCCGCCGGTGTTGCCGCCGCGACGCAGGAAGTCATGATGTTCGGCAAGGCTGCGGTGGGCGACAAGACCCTCGTCGACGCGCTCGTCCCGTTCAGCACCGAGCTGACCCGGGCCGCCGAGGCCGGGGCGTCCCTTGCTGCCGCGTGGACAGACGCGGCCGGTGCGGCGGCCCGTGCGGCCGCCGCCACCGCCGACCTGCTTCCCCGGGTGGGTCGCGCCCGCCCGCACGCCGAGCGGAGCCTGGGCACCCCGGACCCTGGCGCCCACTCCCTCGCCCTCGTGGTCGCCGCCGTGGCGGTCGTGCTCGACGACTCAGGAAGGACCTGACGTGCTCCAGCCCCTGCGGATCGTCATCGGCAGCGACGACGCCGGCTTCGACTACAAGGAGACCCTCAAGCGCGACCTCGAGCAGCATCCCGGGGTCGCCTCCGTCGTCGACATGGGCGTGGACGCCGACGGCCACACCCCGTACCCGAAGGTCGCCATCGAAGCCGCGAAACGGATCGCCGCCGGCGACGTCGACCGCGGCCTGCTGATCTGCGGCACCGGGCTCGGCGTCGCGATCTCCGCGAACAAGGTGCCCGGAATCCGCGCCGTGACCGCGCACGACAGCTTCTCGGTGGAGCGCTCCGTCCTCTCCAACGACGCCCAGGTGCTCGCGATGGGTCAGCGCGTCATCGGCATCGAGCTGGCTCGCCGGCTCGTCCGGGAATGGCTTTCGTACCGGTTCGATCCCGAGTCCGCGTCGGCGGCGAAGGTGGCGGTCCTCGACGAGTTCGAGACGACGGGGTCCTGCTGATGGCCGCGGCGGTCGCCGTGGGGGTGAGCCTGAAGATGTACTTCGGTCATCGCCGGGCCGCCGAGTGGTGCGAGCGGGTCGCCGCACTCGCACGGGCGCATCCCGCCGTCGCCTCGGGCGCGGTCGGGCTGTTCGTGATGCCCACCTATCTGCAGCTCCTGCCGGCCCTCGCGACATTCGCCGGCACGAACGTCCGGGTTGGTGCGCAGGACGTTGCCGGCCACGACACCGGCGCCTTCACCGGCGAGGTGAGCGCCGCCGAGCTGGCAGAGGTCGGCGTGCGTCTGGCCGAGGTCGGACACGCCGAGCGACGGCGGCTGTTCGGCGAGACGGACGACGACGTCGCCGCCAAGAGCGCCGCGGCGCTGCGCCACGGCCTGACCCCGGTGCTGTGCGTCGGTGAGGCCGACCGGCTCGCCACGGACGGCGCCGCGGCCGCTGCCGTCGCGCAGGTGCACGCCGGGCTCGACCGGACCCCGGATGGCCCGGTGATCGTCGCCTACGAGCCGGTGTGGGCGATCGCGGCCGCGGAACCGGCACCGCCCGCGCACATCACCGCCGTGAGTCGCGCGCTGCGCACGGCTCTGGACACGATGCCCGGCCGGGCAGGCAGCACCGTCATCTACGGCGGGTCCGCCGGCCCCGGTCTCCTCACCGAGCTGGGCGTCTGCGTCGACGGCCTCTTCCTCGGCCGGTTCGCCCACGACACCGACGCGCTGGCCGCGGTCGTCGACGAGGCTGCCACGCTCGCGTCGCGCCGCTCACCGGTCCCGGACCGCGCATGATCGGGCTCGGGACGTACGCCTTCTTCTGGCAGCACTCCGACCGCGTCGACGAGCCGCTGTCGCTGGTCGGCGCGTTCCAGGCGACCCGCGAGCTGGGCGTGGAGCTGTTCCAGATCTGCGACTACGCGCCGTTGGAGACCATGGATGACGCCGACCTGCGGCGCGCCGCGGCGGCCGCACGCGACCTGGGCCTGACGATCGAGCTGGGCACGAAGGGGATCGAGCCCGGCCGGCTCACCCGCTTCCTGGATCTCGCCGACCGGTTCGACGCCCGGCTCGTACGCAGCATGCTCAACGGCCCGGACTCACGCCCGACGCTCGCCGAGGCGAAGGACTGGCTCGGCGCCGCCCTGCCGGCGTACGAGGCGGCCGGGGTCACTCTGGCCCTGGAGACGTACGAGCAGGTCCCGACGGACCACCTGGTCGCGCTCGTGTCGTCGCTCGGAACCGAGCGCCTCGGGATCTGCCTGGACCCCGGCAACGTGGTGGCCAGGCTGGAACGGCCGCGCGATGCCGTCGAGCTGACGGCCGGCCACGTGGCCAACGTGCACGTCAAGGACTTCGCCTTCGCGCGGCAGCCGGGCTGGGTGGGGTTCACCTACGGCGGCGCGCCGATGGGTTCCGGGCTGCACGACTACCCGCACCTGCTCGACACCGTGCGGCCGCGCGAGCGGGGCATCAACGAGATCGTCGAGCACTGGCTGCCGTGGCAGGGCGACGCACCGACCACCGTCCGGACCGAGCGGGACTGGACCCGCATCACCCTCGACTACCTCAGGAGCACACCATGACAGCGCCCACCGACGTCCTCACCATCGCCGTCATCGGAGCCGGCGGCAAGATGGGGATGCGCATCTCGAACAACCTCGTGAAGACGCCTCACCGGGTCCGCTACGTCGAGAACTCCCGCGCCGGGCAGCAGCGCACGCTCGACGCCGGACGCGAGCTGACCGACGCCTCGACCGCCGTCGCCGACGCCGACATCGTCGTGTTCGCGGTGCCCGACCTCGCGCTGCGGTCCGTGACCGCCGAGCTGGTGCCGCAGATGCGGCCCGGCTGCGTCGCCCTCACGCTGGACCCCGCCGCCGCGTACGCGGGACTGCTCACGACCCGGGACGACCTCACCCAGGCCGTCGCCCACCCGTGTCACCCGTCGATCTTCCTGCGGCGCACGACCCCCGAGGAGTACGCCGACACCTTCGGCGGCATCGCGGCACCACAGGACGCGATCGCCGCGATCGAGTCCGACGACCCGGCCGCCGCGGCGATCGTCGAGACCACCGTGCGTGCCATCTACGCACCGGTGGTCGACGTCCACTGGGTCACCGTCAAGCAGCTCGCCCAGCTGGAACCGACGCTGGTCGAGACGATCGCGTGCATGGTCGGCGCGCTGCTGAAGGAGGCCCTCGACGAGGCCGTGCGCACGATGGGCGTTCCCGAGCCCGCCGCCCGCAGCATCCTGCTCGGCCACACCCAGGTGGCGCTGGCGAATGGCCTGCGCGGCGACAACCCGTTCAGCGACGCGTGCCTCATCGCGATGGACTACGGCCGCGAGAGCATCGTCAAGGATGACTGGAAGAAGGTCTTCCGCGACGACGAGCTCGACAAGAACTTGGCCCGCATGCTGCACCTCGACACGATCGAGCGCTAGCGGGTGTTCTCGCACGCGCGGTCCAGGATGTGGCGCAGCGGGCCGTGGTCGCTCGAGCTGCGTGGCGACGAGCTCGCGGACCTGGCCTGGAAGGACCGGCCGGTGCTGCGCGGCGTCCGCGCCGTCCTGCGGGACCGGGACTGGCGGACCGGCGAGTGGACCCTCGGCCCGATCACCGGCGGCGACGACGGCGACACCCTCGAGGTCCCGGTGCGGTCGCTGAGCTTCGGCGCCGGCCTGTCCGGCACGCTCCGTGTGCACGCACGCGGAGGCATCTTGTCGGTCGAGTTCGACGCGGTGTCGGACCGGGAGTTCGAGACCAACCGCACCGGCCTGGTCGTGCTGCATCCGCCCCGGCTGGCCGGCACGAGGCTCACTGTCACCCACCCCGACGGGTCGCGTGAGTCGACGAGGTTCCCGGCCGACATCAGCCCGCACCAGCCCGCGTCCGACATCGCGGCGCTGGCCTGGGACGACGACGGGCTTCGTGTCGCCGTCGAGTTCACCGGCGACGTCTTCGAGATGGAGGACCAGCGCAACTGGACCGATGCCTCGTTCAAGACCTACAGCCGCCCGCTGTGCCTGCCGTTCCCCTATCGTCTGGCCCCAGGTGAGCGGGTTCGCCAGAGCGTGACGGTGACCGTCTCCGGAGCGCCGTCCGTCACCGTCCATCCACCACGCGAGCGCATCGAGCTGACCCCCGACGGGCCGTTCCCCGCGGTCGGGGTCGCCGCCTCGACGGCCCCCGACCCGGAGCCGGACGGCCTGTCGCGGATCGGCCGGTCGCTGCTGGTGGAGCTGGACCTCGCGATGTCGACCTGGCCGGCCGAGCTCGCCCGGGCCGCCGGACGCGGGCTGCCGCTCGACGTCCGCGTGATCCTCCCCGTGCCACCCCCTGGCGGACTGTTGCACGAGCTCGCGCGACGGCTGCGAACGCACGCGGTCCTCCGGGTCGCCGCCTTCGGCACCGCGTCGCACGTGTCCGAGGCGGTCCTCGTGGCAGCACTGCGCGATGCGCTGACGACGGCCGGGGCGACGGTCCCCGTCGTCGGCGGCTCACGTTCGCACTTCACCGAGCTGAACCGCCGGCGCGGGGACCTCCCGGACGAGCTCGCCGGGCTCACCGTCGCCCTGACGCCGCTGTTTCACGAGCTCAGCACCGACCAGCTCGTCGAGTCGGTCGCGATGCAGCGGCTCGTGGCCCGACAGACGGTCTCGTACGCACGCGGCACACCCGTCCACGTCGGCCCGATCACGCTGCGCCCGCGGTTCAACGACGCGGCGACCACCGGCTCCGAGCCCACCGATGCCGTCGACCCGCGACAGCAGGCGCCGGAGCTGGCGGCCTGGACCATCGCGAGCGCCGCCGCGCTCGCGGTACCGGGCGTGGCGAGCCTCACCTACTTCGAGGAGTGGGGGCCTCGCGGTGTCCGCTCGGCCTCCTGCGACCCGTTCCCCGTCGCGACGGCGATCAGCCACCTGGCTGCGGCCGCGGGCGCCAGAGCCCTCCACGGCGAGAGCCCGGACGGGCTCGTCTGGGCCGTCGGCGCCCGCCACGGCGATCACGACGTCGTGTTCACGTCCAACCTCGACATCGCCACGCGGACGATCGCGGTGTCGCTCGACGGTCGCGAGCGGCGGGTGGTCCTGCCAGCACTGTCGTGGCGAAGCTTCCAGGTCACTCCCGCCACACCCGGACGGCCCACGGCTCGAGGGTGACCGACGCGCCCGCGTCGTGGCGGCAGTCGTCGACGACGGAGGCCACCGCTCGTTCCAGGCGCGCGGAACGAGGCTCCGGCGCCCAGTTGTGCACGACCCAGACCCGGCCCCGTGGCCCGACGACCGAGTGTGCCGTCACCTCGAGCGGCTCGACCGAAAGGGGCGGCTCCGGTGACACGGCGCCGGCCGCCTCGGCGACGACCCGGGCCAGGAGCGTCCGGTCGAGCAGCGTTCCCACCACGGTCACCTCGCCGCGGCCGACCTGCCGGCGGGTGACCGCCGCCCAGGTCCCGAAATGCGGGTGCCGGTACCGCGCCACGGCCTCGGCGTCCTCGGCGACGAGCGCGTCCATCCACCCGCGCGCCTCACCCGTCGCGCCGTCGAACTCGACGGGAACCGGCTCGGCCAGCGCCGCGAACTCCTCGTAGCCCGCGCCGGCGAGGTCGTGCAGCACCGCCGGGGCCGGCGACGTCGCCCGCATCCGGCCCTCGTCGTCGCCGTAGCCGGTTCGCGGGCCGACGACGAGCCGGCCGCCCGCCTCGACGTACTCCGCGAGGAGCGCCAGCGTGCGGTCCGACGCCGCGATCAGGCCAGCCACGACCACGACGGGGAACCGGCGGAGCAGGTCGCCGGCATCGGTGAGCTGGCGCTCGTTGACGAACGCCGCCTGGTGTCCGGCGTCCAGCACGGCCCGACCGAACGCGCCCACGATGCGCGCATAGGACCCCCGGTCGCCGGACTCCCCCGGCCCGGGCAGCGGCGGCTCGAACGCCATCATCCACTCGCTGTCGTGGGCGTAGACGATCCCGACGCCCGCTTCGGCCTCGGCGTCGGCGAGCCACGGCGCGGCGGCGGCGAACTGACGGCCGATGCCGGCGATCTCGTCGTAGACGCGTCCCGGCCGCAGGCCGTGCCCGAGGATCCCGCCCCAATGCACCTCGGCGCCGGAGTGCAGGGTGTGCCAGTGCCAGTACGACACGAGCCGGGCGCCCCGCGCGACGAGCAGCCACGCCACCTGGGCGAGCTGGCCGGCGTACGGTGGCCGCGTCAGGTGTGCCGGGCCGATCGAAGCGGCGCCGGTCTCGGTCATCAGGAAGGCGTCGTCGCGGGTGGCTCGCATCCGGTCGGCCATGAGGACCAGCTGGGCGACGTCGTCGGCGTACCACCGGCCACCGGCACCGTCGCGGACCGCGTGCAGAGCGTCCTGCGCCAGGTAGTACGCGTTGCCGCTGGCGACGTCCAGCACCGAGCCGACGGCGACGTCGTCCATGGCCGGGCGCTGGTAGGCCATGCACGTCGTGAGGAACGTCTCCGGCCCGAGGAGCTCACGCGCGATGCCGGCCTGCCAGCCGACGAACTCCGCGGTGAGCTCGGCCTGGAAGCGCCGCCAGGCCAGGTCGTACGCCGGTGTGGTGTTGCCGGCCGGCGTCCACAGGTCGTCCCACCCCGACAGCCGGTGCGACCAGTACGCGAGCCCCCAGGCCCGGTTGAGGGCGTCGACGTCGCCGTACCGGTCGGCCAGCCACGTGCGGAAGCGCTCGACGACATGGTCGTTGTGGATGAGGTGCAGGCCCGGCTCGTTGTCGAGCTGAACGCCGACGACGGCGGGGTGGCGGCCGTGCCTGCCGAGCACCGCCCGGATCACCCGCTCGGCGTACCCGCGGAACAGCTCGGAGGTGTAGTCGACCTCCTGCCGTGCGCCCCACGGCACCGTCCGCCCGTTCCGGCCGACGACGGCGAGCTGGGGATGCTTCCGGCTCAGCCACGGCGGCACCGCGTAGGTGGGGGTGCCGAGGATCACGTCGATGCCGTGCTCGGCGGCGCCGTCGAGCACCGGGGTGAGCCAGTCCAGGTCGAACCGGCCGTCGGACGGCTCCCAGGTCGACCACACCGACTCACCGACCCGGATGCAGGTGATGCCGGCGGCACGCATCAGCGACAGGTCCTCCGCCAGCCGGTCCGGGTCCGGCAGGTACTCGTTGTAGTAGGCCGCGCCGAGGCGCGGCCCCGCCCGCCAGGCGTGCAAGCGGTCTCCGGTGGCCTCCGGCATGTCAGTCCTCGACTCGCGTGATCCTCAGTGCGATCGCCTCTCCGTGCGGCAGCTCCAGCGGGGCGCAGTCACGATCGTAGGCGTCCTTGCGCAGGACTTCGGTGAGGGTGAACCGGCGGTCGACGCGCGTCACCGTCATGTTCCAGGTGTCGATGACGTCGACCTCGAAGACGTCGCCGGGCTCCGGCCGTTCGCCGGGGACCCCGACGGGAAGGCGGAACGCCCACGTCCGCGGCGCCGACGCACCGAGGTACTGCACGTACTGGCGGCGCGACACGCCGGCCGCGTGCGCGGGGTCGTCCCATTTGTCGATCGGGTCGAGGCCGGGAACGACGAGGTCCTCGAGGATGCCGCGCAGGAACCGCAGCCGCGCGGGCGACTCCCCACGCAGCGGGCCGCCCTCGACCATGTGCAGGCTGCCGCTCTTGGTGACGAAGCTCTCGCCGTGCGAGGCGTAGCACCCCGAGACAGTCGCGATCCAAAACTGGTCGACGAGCTGCCGGGCCGTCAGCCGGCCCCAGCGCTCGGGGATGTCGCCCTCGTACTTGATCTCGTCCAGCACGACGGGCTTGCCGTAGACGTCGCGGTACAGGTTCGCGCGGCCGAACTCGGTGGTCGCCGACCCGTTCTGGATCGAGGCGTGCGTGACCCACGGCTGGTTGTTGTCGTAGAGCTCGACCCAGTTGTGGATCGAGCGCAGGTGCGCGTGCGGGTCGAGCTCGGCCAGGCGATGCCCGGCACGGTCCCACCGCCGGGCGGGCCGCTGGAGCTGGTCGAACTCGTTGCACAGCGACCACCACACGTGCGGATGCGCCGCCAGCCGAGCCACGAGGTACCGCAGGTAGACGTCGTCCTCGTCCTCGGTGAGCTCGTTGAGCCCGAAGTAGCCGCGGTCGTAGGCGTTGAAGATCAGGACATCCGCCTGGACGCCGCGACGCCCCAGCGCCTCGACGGCGGCGTCGAGGCGCCGGAAGAACGGGATCACCGGCCGCGTCACGTCCCACTTCCCGTCCGTCCGCTCGAACGGGAACAGCTCGGGGGTGTGCTCGATGTAGCCGCCGGCCTGCGGAAAGACCATGAACCGCAGCTTGTTGAACCCGGCGTCGGCGACGGCGTCCACCGTCTCGGAGAAGAGCGGCTCGTCCTGGTGCAGCCAGTTGTAGGCGGTCGTGCCCACGGGCCGGAACGGCGTCCCGTCGGCGTGGGCGAAATGGAACCGGTTGGCGACCCGGACCGGACCATGCTCCCCGCCCGCGACGACGTCGAACGTCCCCTCGACGCCGGCGAGCGCGGGGTCCTCGGCACTCTCGCTGCGCCAGGTCCACGTGCCTGTCTCCTCCGGCGCGAACCGGACGCGGTAGGTCCGCTCGCCGTCCCAGAACCCGGGAAGCACGTGCTCACCGGCGGACTCGTGGGTGAAGCGCACCCACAGCGGCGTTCGGTCCGCCGGGATAACGGTGTCTCCCTCGAAGGACAGCTCGATCGGTCGATAGAGCTCATGGGACATGGGTGTGTGCTCCCTTTCGGACCGTTGACGGCACCAGCTTGCATAATCGTGTTGACGTGAATGTTCATGCAACATAGCATCGGCCCGGCGCCCGGCGCCCATGTCACTGAAACGTATAGGTCCGCGACAACCGTTGTTACTCACCCCCTGAGTGGAGACGACGATGAGACTTCCTCGCATGCTCGCAGCTGGCGCGGCCATCGCGACGGTCGGCGCCCTGGCCGGGTGCGGCGGCGACGACCAGGCCTCCGACGGCCAGGTCGAGCTGACGCTCTGGGCTCGAAGCAACTCGGTGCCCGACGACGTCCAGCAGCTGCTCGACGAGCAGTTCCCCGACTACGAGATCACCTTCCAGGACATCCCCGACATCGAGGACAAGCTGCGGGCCGCGCTGCGGTCGAAGAGCGGCCTGCCCGACGTCGTCGTCATGGGCGGCAGCCTGCCGTCGTTCTTCAGCGTCTCCGACCAGTTCCTGGATCTCGCGGACGAGGCCGCCGCGAGCGACGCGGTCGACTGGACGCTCGATCTCGGCCTCACCCCTGACGGCAAGCAGCTCACGCTCCCCACCGACATCGGCCCGTGGGGGTTCTTCTACCGCGCGGACGCCCTGGAAGCGCTCGGCTACCCGACCGAGCCGGAGGCCGTCGCCGCGGAGATCGACTCGTGGGAGGCGTACCGCGAGCTCGCCGAAGCCACCGCCGCGACCGGCCAGTACGTGTGCGACCACGCCGGTCAGGTCTACCAGGCGCGGCTCGCGCAGCAGGGCTACGCCTACTTCGAACAGCAGGACGGCGAGGCCGTGAACGCCGTCGACTCGCCCATCTCGCACGACGCCTTCGTCGAGTCCGCGGCACTCGCACAGGACGGCCTGTGCACGAACACCGAGCCGTACACGCCCGAGTGGAACGCGGCGATGACGCAGGAGGACATCGTCGCCTTCGTCGGACCCGCGTGGGAGGACGGACTGCTCCAGTCGGCCGGCGAGCAGCAGTCCGGCGCCTGGCGAGTCACCACGGTGCCCGGCGGCCCGGCCGCGACCGGCGGCTCGTACGTCGCCGCCCTCGCCGCGAGCGACCACCCGGACGAGGCTCGTGAGCTCGCCGCGTTCATCGGGGGCGCGGAGTTCCAGAAGGCCGGCTACCTCGACAAGGGCCTCTTCCCGGCCTCGACCGGCGTCCATGCCGATCCCGAGGTGGCGACACCGCAGGACTTCTACGGCGGGCAGGACACCCTCGGCGTCCTCGCCCAGACGGCGGCCGAGGCGCCGCTGGTCTACCAGGGCCCCAACAGCGGAACGGTCGCGGCCCAGTTCTTCGTGGCGTTGAACGACCTGGCGAGCTCGGACGAGGATCCCGCGGAGGTCTACGAGTCACTGCTCGCGGCGACCGCCGAACTGTGATCCGACATTCGCGGGCGGTGCCGGGCACGGCGCCGCCCGCGCGGAGGGCCATATGACGCAGACCGCAACGACGCGACGCCCCGGGAAGACGACGACGCCTCAGCTCAGAAAGCGCAGGTCGCTCCTGCGCTACTGGCGGGAGTACCTCGCGATCTCGCCGTTCTTCATCCTCTTCGCCGCGTTCGGCCTGTTCCCGCTCCTGTTCGCCGTCTACCTGTCGATGGTGTCGTGGGACGGCCTCGGCGACATCGAATGGGTCGGGCCCGACCAGTTCGTCCGGCTGTTCTCCTCGGGCGAGTTCACGCACGCCCTCGGCAACACGGTCATCATCTTCCTGACCGCGCAGGTCCCCGTCATCCTCGCGTCCCTGGGTGCCGCGGCGCTGCTCAGCTCGCCGAAACTGCGCGCCCGCGGCCTGTACCAGACCATGTTCTTCCTGCCACAGGTGACCTCGATCGTGGCGGTCGCGATCGTGTTCCAGTCGCTGTTCTCCAACGAGTACGGCATCATCAACGCGATCCTCGAGGGGGTCGGACTGTCGTCGGTTCCCTGGATGACCACCGAGTGGGGCGTCCGCCTGGTCGTCTCGATCATGATCTTCTGGCGGAGCTTCGGCTACTTCGTGGTCATCTTTCTCGCGGGTATCTCGTCGATCCCGCCGACGCTGTACGAAGCGGCCCGGCTCGACGGCGCCGGCTCCTGGCGCATCCTGCGCTCGATCACGATCCCCATGATCCTGCCCACCGTGGCCTTCGTCGCCGTCACCGGCACGATCAGCGGCTTCCAGATCTTCACCGAGCCGCAGGTGCTGACCAACGGGCTGGGCGGCCCGAACGACTCAGTGGTCACGATGATGTTCCTCCAGGTGCGGTACATGGGCGCGACGCTGCAGACCGTCCCGACCGACCTCGGGTTCGCCACCGCCATCGGCTGGGGCATCTTCGTCGTGCTCATCCTGCTCGCGGTCCTCAACGCCAGGGTCATCGCAAAGCGCCGGAAGGAGCTGTCGTGAAGTCCCGCCCACGGATGTGGGTCCAGCACCTCGTGCTGGTCCCGGCCGCCGCCCTGTTCGCGTTCCCGTTCTACTGGCTGGTCGTGATGTCGACGAGCCGGACGTCGGACATCTTCGGCAGCCCGCCCCGGCTCATCCCCGGCAGCCAGCTCGTCGCCAACATCGGCCGGCTGTTCGACAGCGTCGACTTCCACCAGGCGTTCCTCAACTCGGTGTTCGTGTCCGTCGTCGCCACCGCCGTCACCGTCACCATCGCGGCGCTCTCGGGCTTCGTGTTCGCGATGTTCCGGTTCCCCGCCCGCGACTGGCTGTTCGCGATCCTGCTCGTGACGATGACGCTGCCCACCGGCGTCATGCTGGTTCCGATGTTCCAGATCTACGTCGACCTCGGCTGGATCAACACCTACCTCCCGCTGATCGTCCCGGGAGCGGCCAGCGCGTTCGGCATCTTCTGGATGCGCCAGGCCGCCCGCGAGGCGGTCTCATACGAGGTGATCGAGGCCGCGCGCGTCGACGGCGCCGGGTTCCTCCGCGTCTTCTGGCACGTCGGCGTGCCGGCGCTGCGGCCGGCCATCGCGGGCTTCACGGTGTTCCAGTTCATGTGGAACTGGAACGAGTACCTATGGCCGCTGCTCGTCCTCAACGACTCCGCCCTCTACACGCTCCCGGTGGCGCTGCAGCAGCTCAACGGCACCCACGGCACCAGCGACTACCCGGTCGTCATGGCCGCGACGCTGCTCGCGACCATCCCGTTGATCGTGCTGTTCCTGTTCTTCCGCCGCATGGTGATGAGCAGCGTGACGTCCGGAGCGGTGAAGGGCTGAGCCGCGCGACCACCGTGTCCGCGATCGAAATGATCACGTTCAGCAGGATCACCCGAGCCTCACCATGATTGCGAGCATGGTGTGACACGAGATCTCGTGCTGAACGTGATCATTTGGGGCTGGACGCGGTCTAAGGGCGCGGTGGGAAGCCGTCGGCCCGGACGACCCAGCCGTCGGGCAGGTCCGCGACGACGGTGCCGGTCTTGTCCGTGACCAGCATCGCGATCGCCGCGAGCAGCCCGCCGTTGCCCGGCAGGTACAGCGGGAGCCGGTTCGGCACCTGGAAGTTGTGCCCGTTCGCGAGGTAGCGGTTGCGGGGCCGCGGCGACAGGAGCGTGTCGAACGCGAGGTCGAGCCGCCCGAGCTCGCGGGCGCACATGGCGATCAGCGGGAAGTCCCAGCCCCACGTCGTCCGCCAGTCCCAGGCCTCGAGGACCCAGTCGAGGGTGGTTGACATGGTGTCGCGGTCGACGAGCGGCGAGTCCGGTACGAACCCGAGCGCCCCCAGCAGCGACGGGTGGTCGATGACGGCGCACTGCCCGCGGACGGCCTCGTAGCGCCCGTCCGCCGTCGGCAGCGGCGCCATGCCCGTGATGGCGCGCTCCCACGCGTCGGGGACCTCCAGCCCACGCCGCCGGCGCCACTCGCACGCGACGCCCAGGGCCCACGCGACGTAGGCGAGCTCGAACGTCGGGTCCCAGGTCGTGGCGGCCTCGTAGCGCTCCTGTGCCGGCATGACCGGCGGTGCGAGGTGCGCCTCGCCGTCGCGCCACCACAGCAGCGAGCTGAGGAACTCCGCGGTCTCGTCGACGAGGTCGCCGTAGGCCTCCAGTACGGCCGGGTCGTCGCCGCGGGCGCGGAACACGAGCTCGGCGAAGTACACCGGGTGCGGCTGCTGCCACACCAGCAGCGGCCCGATGTCGTTGGGGCTCTCGACCCCCTCCGGGCCGACGTGCTTCGGCCAGCGCGCCCCGCGGTAGCCGTTGCGCTCGGCGTTGCGCCGGGCGACGGGGAGGATCGACCGGTACCACTCCAGACTCGGCTCGAGCAGCTCGGGCCGGCCCCACATCGGGAAGTGCGCCGCGTGCCACCAGTGCATCTCGAGATGGAACTTGCCGGCCCACGAGTTGCAGACCAGGCCGCTCTCCTGCGGCGGCAGCGTCCCCGCGCACTGGATCGCGGTGAGGTACTGCGACAGGACCACGCGGCGTTCGAGCTCGCCCGCGCGGGGGTCGCTGCTGCCGCTGAAGTCGACCACGGCCCCGGAGCGCCAGAAGCGCTCCCAGTGCCGCTCGGATTCCGCGAAGACCGCCGCCGCGCTGGGCAGCGGCTCGTCGGACGGCCCGGGGGTGAACTCCACCACCAGGTGGACGCCGTCGCCCTCGGGCACGACGTCGAGCGCGTGGCGGTCGGTGTGCTCGAACGAGGCGCCCACCACGTGTGCGCGCACGACGTAGCAGGCGTCGTCGACGGCCCGCCGGACGACGACGGTGCGCGCGTCGGTCAGCTCGACGATGCTCCGGTGCGCGTCGGGGTCGTCCGTGCGTTCCTCGGCTTCGAAGGTGTCGTCCACGGCGCCGAACGAGACCCGCAGCCGGGCGTCGCCGCCGGCGAACAGGCCGGACGCGGCGTGCACGGCGAGGACGTCACGGTGCGGATGGACGGCGGTACGGGTGGTGGTGCGCCGCCCCTCGAGGGAGAAGGCGCTGGTCAAGATACCGGTCCACAGGTCGAGCGTCTGGTCGACGTCGTCGATCGGCCCCGGGGTCACGACGGGAGCACGCGTGTCCGGCGAGCGGAGCACGTAGGCGACCCGGCCGAGATGCAGCCGCTGCGGGTTGGTCCAGAAGTAGTGCCCCGCGGGCTGGAGGCGCCGGGCCTCCTCGTCGGACAGCCGCCAGTCGTACGCCGTCGGGAAGCTCAGCTCGCGACCGGCCGGGTCGGGGTATTGCCGCTCGGTGTCGGCCAGCGTCACTCCGTCCGGGTTCGGCGCCCAGTGGAAGGCCCACGAGGACTGCGTCCCGAGCGGTGTGGCGCTGCGCTCGTCGCGCCTCGCGCTGGCCCGGGTGTGCCAGTCGGCGAGGGTCTGGAGTCCGGTGCAGTCCGCGGTGAAGCAGAAGTCTCCGTTGCCGACGCTGAGCGGCGACTCGGGAGCTGCGGCGGTGAGATGGACGCGGTGCCGATCGACGAGATCCCGGCGGTCCACGGCCGGGACGGTAGGATGGATTGACACGTTTCAATCCGACCAGATCCGCCATCGCGTGTCAACGCGAGCGTCTCCCCCGGAGCCCTGTGTTCATGGCCGTTCTGCCGCCCTACGTGAGACCGACCGATCGCTCCGCCGAGCTGGTGATCGCGCCGACCTGGCGGGCCGGCGACTGGAACAGCCACGGCGTGGACTGCCCGTTCGCCTTCCGGCGCGACGGGAAGTTGGGCATGACCGTCGTCGGCTGGGACGGCATCGGCTATCAGACCGGCGTGTCGTGGTTCGACGGCCGGACGTGGTCGAGTCCCACGCTCGTCCTCCCGCGCGACCCCACCTCGCCGCACCGTCGCTACAACACCGCATTGACGTCGATCCTGCGCGACAACGACCTCACGGGCGACGGCGAGCTGGTCACCGTCGACGGGTGGCACTACGGCACGTACCACGCCTATCCGCAGGCCGGCTACGAGCACGGCTCGGCCGTCATCGGCATCGTCCGCAGCCGCGACCTCCTGCATTGGGAGGAGCACGGCGAGCTCCTTCGTCCCGAGGACGGCGGCCGGTGGGAGCGCGGCGGTCTCTACAAGTCCTGGCTGATGCGCCACGACGGCAGGTACTGGTTGTTCTACAACGCCAAGGACCGCGACGACGGCCGCTGGATCGAGCAGACCGGGGCGGCGGTGTCGGACGACCTCGTGCACTGGGGTCGCGTCGCCGACGAGCCGCTGCTGCCGAACGGCGGTCCGGGCTCGCCAGACGAGCGGTTCGCCTCCGACCCGTGCGTCCTCCGGGCACCCGACGGCACGTGGGTGATGTTCTACTTCGGCCTCGGCGGCGACGGACACGCGCAAGAGCTGGTCGCCGTCTCCGACGACCTCGTCACGTGGGTCAAGACCGGTGACGTCCTGGTCGGTGTGGGAGCACCGGGCAGCCTCGACGACTGGCACGCTCACAAGCCGTCGGTGATCCGGCACCAGGACCGCCTGCACCACTATTACTGTGCGGTCCGACGGCTGAAGTCCCCGGTCGACGTCGGCGGCTACGCGCTGCCCGAGCACCGGGGCATCGGGGTGGCGTGGTCGTCGCTGTGACGACGGCTGGGCCTCAGCGCCAGTCGTGCGCCGCGACGAACCCGAGCCGCTCGCGGATCTTGCGGGTGGACATGAGCGACTCGTACTCGCCGAGGTCGTCGGCGACCGGGGTCCCCGGGAACCAGTCCGCGGCCAGCCGCCGCGAGGGGATGCGCGAGCCCGACTCCGGTGCCGCCACGTTGTACACCTCGAAGCCCGGCTGAGCCGCCGCGAGCGCGAGCGCGATGGCCCGGGCACCGTCGCGCGCGTCGACCCACGATCCGAGGAGGTCGCGGCGGTAGCCCGGATCCTCCGCCCGCTCGAAGGTGGCGTACTCGTCCTCGGCGACGACGTTCGTGAAGCGCAGCGCCGTGATCGAGGTGCCGTGGGCCCAGGTGACGAGCTGCGCCGCCATCGCCTCCTCAGCGACCTTTCCCAATCCGTAGGTGTTGGTGGCGCGGGTGTAGGTCTCGTCGACGGGGAGGGCCGGCGGCGCTTCGTCGAACGGGAATCCCATGGCGGTGATACTCGACGCGAGGACGATGGTGCGGATGCCGGCGCGATGGGCGGCGAACAGCGCGTTGAACGACACCGTCACGTTGTTGTGAAAGGTGGCGGCGTCGGGCACGAGCCCGTTCACAGGGATCGCGGCCAGGTGCACCAGGGCGTCGAGGCCGTGGTGGCGGGCGGTGACCGACAGGAACGCGTCGAGCGTCTGCCCGAAGTCGGTCAGGTTGACGCGGGTGAACCCCGCGCCCGGAGGGCCCGCCAGGTCGAAGCCCATGACGTCGTGGCCGTCGGCTCGCAGCCGCGCCACTGTTGCCTTGCCCAGCTTGCCGCCACTACCGGTGACGCCGATCACCTGGATCTCCTGTTCAGCCGCGTGTGGAGCGGGACGAGACGCCGCCGGTCAGCGCCGCGGCGGCAGTGGCCCTAGACTATCTTGAATCGTTTCGATCCATGAGGGAGACCCGGCATGGCGACCGTCGTCGACGCACCCCGCTTCGAACACCATCGGGACGCTCTGGGCATCGGCGAGCCGCGACCGCGCCTGTCGTGGCGGGTACGGTCGGCGCCGTCGGGCTGGCGGCAGACCGCCTACCGGATCGACATCGTCAGGAACGGCAACATCCACTCGTACGAGGTGGAGTCCGCCGAGCAGATCCTCGTGCCGTGGCCCGCCTCGCCGCTGCGATCGCGCGAGGCGGCGACGGTCCGGGTCGCCGTCCGTGGGACGAACGGTGCATGGTCGGCGCCGTCCGATCCGGCCACCGTCGAAGTGGGCCTGCTCGCCCCCGCGGACTGGGTCGCCCGGCCGGTCGGTGCCACCTGGAACGAGGACCCCGACTCCGACGAGCGCCGCCCGTCGATCGTTCGCCGGGACTTCGAGGCGCGCGCCGGCCTGGTGCGCGCACGGCTGTACGCGACGGCGCACGGATTGTACGAGGCCGAGATCAACGGTGAGCGGGTCGGCGACGACACCCTGTCGCCGGGGTGGACGGTCTACGGCGAACGGCTGCGCTACTACACCTACGACGTCACCGGGCTCGTCCGGCCCGGCCAGAACGCCATCGGCGCGTGGCTCGGCGACGGTTGGTACCGCGGCCGTCTGGGGTGGCGGGGCGGCTTCCGCAACCTCTACGGCTACGACCTGTCGTTCCTCGGGCAGCTCGAGCTGACCTACGCCGACGGCACGCGCGAGGTGGTCGCCACCGATCCCTCGTGGCGCGCCGCACCCAGCCCGATCATCCGCACCGGCATCTACGACGGCGAGGACCACGACGCCCGCGAGGAGCAGCCGGGGTGGTCCCGCGCGGGCTTCGACGACAGCGCCTGGGAGGTCGTCTCGGTGCGCCACCGCGATCCCGCGACGCTCGTGGCACCGACCGCACCCCCGGTCCGCCGTACCCAGGACGTCGCGCCCGTCGCGGTGCTCACCAGCCCCAGCGGCCGCCACATCCTCGACTTCGGCCAGAACCTCGTCGGGCGCGTGCGCATCCGCGCGACCGGCGAGGCGGGCGCGTCGGTCTCACTGCGCACCGCGGAGGTGCTCCAGGACGGCGAGCTGTACACCCGGCCGTTGCGAGAGGCGCGCTCCACCGACACGTACACCTTGGCCGGACGCCCGGACGGCGAGGAGTGGGAGCCACGTTTCACGTTCCACGGCTTCCGCTACGTCGAGGTGTCCGGCTGGCCCGGCGACCTCGACGCCGCGGCCGGCGACGGTTCGATCGTCGCCCGGGTCATCCACACCGACCTTGAGCGCACCGGCTGGTTCGAGTCGTCCGACCCGCTGCTCAACCGCCTGCACGACAACGTCGTGTGGGGCATGAGGGGCAACGTCGTCGACATCCCGACCGACTGCCCCCAGCGCGACGAGCGGGTCGGCTGGACCGGCGACATCCAGGTCTTCGGGCCGACCGCGTCGTACCTGTTCGACGTGAGCGGCATGCTGTCGGGCTGGCTGCGCGACGTCGCGATCGAGCAGTTGCCCGACGGGACGGTGCCCTGGTACGTGCCGGTCATCCCCGCGCACCAGATGTGGACGCCGCTGCGTCCGGGCGCGGCGTGGGGCGACGTCGCCACGCTGCTGCCGTGGACGCTCTACGAGCGGTTCGCCGACCTCGGCGTGCTCGACGCGCAGTTCGACAGCGCGCGCCGCTGGGTGGACCTCGTCGAGCGCCTGTCGGGCCCGTCACGACGGTGGGACACCGGATTCCAGCTCGGCGACTGGCTCGATCCGGCGGCACCTCCCGAGGACCCGGCCGACGCGCGTACCGACCGCTATCTGGTGGCGACGGCGTACTTCGCGCGGTCGACGCGCATCGTCGCGCGCATGGCCGAGGCACTGGGGCTCGCCGCGGAGACCGAGCGGTACGACGCCCTGGCCGACGAGGTCGCCGCGGCCTTCGCGGCGGCGTACGTGCACGACGACGGGACGATGACCAGCGACGCGCAGACCGCCTACGCCCTGGCGCTCCGGTTCGACCTGATCCCCGACGAGAACGGCCGCGCTGCCGCGGCGACCCGCCTGGCCGAGCTGGTGCGCAAGGCTGGCAACCGAATCGCGACCGGCTTCGTGGGCACGCCGCTGGTGACCGATGCGCTGAGCGACTCGGGCCACACCGAGACCGCGTACGACCTCCTCATGGAGCGCGAGTGTCCGTCGTGGCTGTACCAGGTGACGATGGGCGCCACGACCGTGTGGGAGCGGTGGGACTCGCTGCTGCCCGACGGCACCGTCAACCCCGGCACCATGACGTCGTTCAACCACTACGCCCTCGGCGCGGTGGCCGACTGGATGCATCGTGTGGTCGCGGGCCTGGCACCGGCGGAGCCCGGTTATCGGCGCATCCGCTTCGCACCGCGGCCCGGCGGCGGGCTGACGTCGGCCGCCGCCCGTCACCTCACCCCGTACGGCGAGGCCGCCATCTCCTGGCGCCTCGACGGGCGGGACCTCCACGTCGACGCGGTGGTGCCGGTCGGCGCCGAGGCGGTCCTCCAGCTGAACGGTCGCGACGACGAGACCCTCCCGCCCGGTACGCACACCCGAACCACGACCTTGCCGCGCTGATCCGGGACCGTCCCGGCCCGGCGACTGGCCGATCCGCTGCTGGATGAATATCCTTTCGTTAGCGAATCGCGATGCCGGCGACCGGGGTCGCCATCGATCGGAGCAGACGTGTCCAAAGCGCGCGCCACGCGTCCCCAGGACGGCCAGGTCCGCCTGCTCACCAAGGTCGCCCGCATGTACCACGAGCGGGGTGTCCGGCAGGCGGACATCGCCGCTGCGCTCAATATCTCACAGGCGAAGGTCTCGCGGCTGCTCAAGCGCGCCGAGGCCGTGGGCATCGTCCGCACTACCGTCACCGTCGCGCCCGGCGTCTACTCCGAGCTGGAGGAGCAGCTGGAGGAACAGTACGGCATCGCCGAGGCGGTCGTCGTCGACGTCGACTCCGACGCCGACGAGGCCGAGCTGTTGGCCGCGGTCGGCGCCGGCGCGGCCGCGTACCTCGAGGCGACGCTGTCGGGCGGAGACCGCATCGGGGTGTCCTCCTGGAGCCAGACCGTGCTCGCGATGGTCGAACGCCTGCGGCCGTTCACCGTCCGCGGCGCGACCGAGGTCGTGCAGCTGCTCGGCGGCATCGGCGCGCCCGAGGCACAGAGCCACTCCAACCGCATCCTGGGCGAGCTCGCCCGCATGCTCGGTGCGGAGCCCGTCTACGTCCAGGCGCCCGGCGTGGTCGCCAGTCCCGCCGTCCGCGACAGCCTGCTCTCCGATCCGTCGATGCAGGAGGTCACGCGGCACTGGCGCGAGCTGACGATGACCATCATGGGCATCGGCAGCATCGAACCGTCCGACGTCCTGGCCACCAGCGGCAACGCGTTCGAGGTCGAGGAGCGCCGCGCGCTGGTCGACGACGGCGCGGTCGGCGACATCTGCCACCGCATCTTCCGCGCCGACGGCTCACTCGTGCGCGGCGAGCTCGACGACCGCATCATCGCCATCCCCGTCGACGACCTCACGCGCATTCCGCGACGCGTCGGCATCGCCGGCGGTAGCCGCAAGCTCGACGCGATCCACGGGGCCTTGGCCGGCGGGTGGGTCACCACCCTCGTGACCGATCTCCGCACCGCGAACGAGCTCACCGCGCGCGCCTGACCGCGGCGACTTCTTGATCAGGTGTAGCAAGCGCGCCGAACGATGGGCGACATCACCAGGACTTCTGGTGCGTCACCATGCTTGCGTCCCTGGTGAGGGCGAGAAGTCCTGGTGATGTGCACCGGCCCTCGCGACGTCGGCGGCATCGGCCCAGCTCAGCGTGGCGGAGGATTTCCAGCGCACCGGGGACGGCCGACGATGACGCGACAACCTCTCCGGCAGCACAAGTCTGCTCCTGATCATGGGAACGCGTGCCGTCAGAGCTCGTCGACAGCCTCGCGCAGCCGGCGGATGCCCGGCTCCAGGCTGGTCAGAACCGGCACCTCGACGACTACCGCCGCAGCGGCGCTCGCCATCGACGCCTGGGCCAGCACGACCACGTCGCAGTCACGGGCAACCCGCTCGATGGCCTCGGCCACGAGGCGGTCGTGCGAGGACCGGTCCCCACTCGACACCGCGGCGAAGGCGCCGTCGACGATCTCGCTCGTGATAGTCGGCGAGCGGCCGGCGAGCGCCGCGCGCTCCTCGATGAGCCCGGTCGTGGGCGCACAGGTGGTCGGCAGCGTGGCCAGGACGGCGATCCGGGCACCGGCCGCGACCGCGGCGTCGGCCATCGCCTCGTCGATCCGCAGGACCGGGACGCCGACGGCCCGCGCCGTCGGAGCCGCGAGCGTCGAGATCGACGAACACGTGAGCATGACGAGGTCCGCGCCGGCGTCCCGCGCGGCACCGACCAGCCCTTCGAGCCGAGCGGGCACCGACGCCGCCCGCTCGGGATCGGCGAGGTCGGGGACGATCTTGTCGTCGAGGTAGTTGACCGTCGTCGCCTCGGGCAGGTGCTGGCGCGCCAGATCCATGACCGGCGGGATGACCACCGCCCCGGTGTGGACGAACGCGACGCGCGGTGCGGATCCGGTCACTCGGTCACCCCTTCAACGACCCGGCGGCCAACCCCGCCATGATCTTCTTGTTCAGGAACGCGAACACGACGAGCAGCACCACGATGTTGACACTGATGGCCGCGAACAGCGGACCGTACTGCGTGGAGCCGTACTCGTCGCTCAGGCTCAACAGGCCCAGCTGGATCGTAGCCAGCTCCGGATCGGTCGTGAACGTCAGCGCGATGAGCAGGTCGTTGAAGACGCTGAAGAACTGGATGAGGCCGATGGTGAGCATGGCGTTGCGCATGAGCGGCACGCCGATAAGGAAGAACGACCGAAGCGGCCCGGACCCGTCCACGGCCGCCGCCTCGAAGATCTCGCGCGGCATCGACCGGAAATAGGCGGCCATCAGGAACGTCGTCAGCGGCAGGCCCATCGCCGTGTACGTGAGGACGAGTGGCCAGAGGGTGTCCGTCAGGCCGGCGCGGAAGTACATGGTGAACAGCGGCACGAGGATCATCTGACCGGGCACCATGATGCCGGCGAGGACGAACAGCAGCGTGTTGTGCCGCCCCTTCCAGATCATGATCTCCAGGGCGTAGCCGGCGGCCACGCCCAGGATGATGATGAGGAACACCGACGGGAGCGTCACCAGCATGCTGTTGCGGTAGTTGAGGGCGACGTCGCCGCGGGTGAGCGCCGTGACGTAGTTCTCGAAATCGAGACTCTCCGGCAGGGCCCAGGCGGGGTTCTCGAAGAACTCGGTGGGGGTCTTGAACGACCCGAGGATCATCCACAGCAGCGGGTACAGAACGACCACGAGCAGCAGCCCGACGGCACACCAGACCGGAAGACGGCGCAGGCGGCGCCGGGCGCGGCGGCGGAAGGGCTGCGTGGCCCGGCGGCTTGGCACGCGTGCTGCCGATCCCGATTCCACGAGGCTCTGCGTAGTTGTCACGTCAGTCCTCCACCCGCCTGCGGGACGACCGGAAGACGGTGAGCGTGAACACGAGGCACAACAGGGTCAGCACCAGTGCGATCGTGCTTCCGTAGCCGTACTCGGCGTACTCGAAGGCGGTCCGGTACATGTACAGGGTCAGCGGCGCCGTGGAGGTGCCTGGCCCGCCGTTGTTGAGCGCGAGGAGGCTGTCGAAGACCTTGAGGGTGGCGTTGAGGCTGAAGATGATCGACGACAGCAGGATGGGCAGCGACAGCGGGATGATGACGTGGCGCACCATCCTGAGTCCACCCGCGCCGTCCAGGCGCGCGGACTCGATCACCTCGTCGGGGATGTCGAGCAGACCGGTGTACAGCAGGACGGCGTAGAAGCCCATGGAGCTCCACAGCGTCATCGCGAGAGCGGTGCCCATGGTGCCCCACGTGGAGGCCATGAACTCGACGCTCTCCCCTCCGGCGGCGTTGATGATCTCGTTGACGGGCCCCTGCGTGTCCCCGACGGCCACGAAGCTGCGGAACAGCAGCGCCACCGCGACGGTCGGCAGCACCATCGGGAAGAAGACGGCGGTCCGCACGAACGCCGAACCCTTCCGCAGCACGAAGACGTACAGCAGCGCGAGCAGGTAGCCGAGCGTGACCTGGCCGATCGTGGCCAGGACCGCGAACATGATGCTCACGCGCACCGACTGCAGCGCGGCGTCGTCGGAGAGGAACGTCGTGAAGTTGTCGAAGCCGACGAACTCGAACCCGCGCAGCGTGTTGCCCTCGAAGAACGAGAGGCCCAGCGACCACGCGACGGGCACGACCTTGAGGAAGACGTAGATCGCCAGCGTCGGCAGCAAGAGGATCAGGATCGTCTTGCGGTCTCCGTAGACGCGATTCATGCGGTTGCCTTCGTGACGGGCCGGGGCGGCTCTGCCGGGGTCAGCGGGCGGCGTCGATGCTCGCCTGGAGGTCGGCCATGTATTGCTCCGGTGTCATCTGACCCGTCGTCAGCAGCGTCACGTTGGTCGACGCCAGCGAGTTGGACTTGGAGTCGAAGAGGGCCTCGAACCAGGCGACGGTTTCGTCGATCTCCGCGAGCTGCTCCTGGATCAGCTTCGTCGTCTCCGGGATGTCCGTCACCTCGCCGTTGACCCGGAAGCCCGACAGGACGCCGGCGTCGGACAGCGCCTGCTGGCCGTAGTTCTCGGCGATGCACGCGATCCAGTCGGCGACCTTGGGACCGGCGGCGTCGGGGTTGGCCGCCATCGCAGCGCCGGCGTTCGCCGGCCACTGATCGGCCGTGCCCGCGCCGCCCTCGACCTCGGGGAAGGGGATGAAGCCGACGTTCTCGACCCCGATCTGATTCTGCGTCTCGTCGTTGATGCTGCTGAGCATCCAGGTGCCGTCGTACTTCATCGCCGCCCGGCCGCTGAGGAAGGCCGCCGTCGCAGCATCGGGCTCGAGGGAGATGAAGCCCTCGCCGAAGAAGCCGCTCTCGGCCATCTGCTGGAGCGCCTCGGCACCGGCGAGGTACTCGGGGTCAGTGAGCTCGGCCTCGCCGTCGCGGATCTTCTCCATGGCGTCGGGGCCGACGTTGCGGAAGATGTACATGCCGATGAGGCGCGTCAGCGGCCACCCGGCGGCGCCGCCCTGCGCGAACGGCTGGTAGCCGGCCGCGAGAAGCTCGTCTCCGGCGGCGATGAGCTGGTCGAAGGTCTGCGGCTCGGAGATGCCGAGCTCGGCGAAGATCGCCTTGTTGTACCAGATACCTTCGAGGTTGTACTGGTACGGCAGGGACACCATGCCGCCGTAGATGTGCTCCACCGTCGACGCGGCCGCGGGCAGGACGTTGTCCCACGCGTCCTCCTGGGTGAGCAGCTCCTCGTAATCGAGCACCATCCCCGCCGCGCCGAGGTCGCCGTCGGGCTGGACCATCGCGGTTCCGGCGATGAAGTGGGCAGGCAGCGCGTCCTGGCTGGCCAGCAGCGTAACCTTCTGGACGGTGTCGGCCTGCGCCGTCTTCTGGTGCTCCAGCGGCAGGGCCTCGTTCTCGGCCTTGCACTGGTTCTCGGCCAGCGCGGTGAGCTGGGCCTCGAGGGTCTCGTTCTCATTGGCGGTGAGCACGGTGAAGGCGTCGGGGTCAGTCCCGTCACCGCTGCCGTCGGTCGCGTCGCCGCCACCACAGGCCGCGAGGGGTGCGACGGCGACGAGTACGAGACCGGCTGCCGTCGGCGTCCGGCGATTGCGGCGGCTGACCATGACGTCCTCCTTGACGACGACCATGCGACTTCGGGGTTTGACGCCTGACAGTAGGCTTGGATCGAGAGTGTGTCAACAGTCAATCTTGAATTTCTATTCATCTTGTGGCGCGCTGTTGAATTTCCATGCATGCTTGCGAGAACTTGCAGCCGCCCGTAATCTGGCCGCGGGACCACGCCTGGTTGCCGGCGCCGCGAGCCCACGACGAGACTGAAGCCCTCTCGGAAGGAACCCGATGCCCGCCACGACAGCGCTCCGGGCGCACGCCCGCCTGAGACCGCTCGGTGCCGACAAAGCCCGCTGGACGGGAGGCTTCTGGGGTCACGTGCACGACCGCACCCGGGATGTGACGATCCCTCAGATCTGGGACTCGCTGCAGAACCCGGCGGTCAGCCCCGGCCTGACGAACTTCCGCATCGCCGCCGGGCTCGAACAGGGCACCCACTCCGGCCCGCCGTTCATGGACGGCGACCTCTACAAGTGGCTGGAGGCAGCGGTCGCGCGCCTCGAGACCGACCCGGACCCCGAGCTCGCGACGACCATCGACGGGGTCGCTCAGCTCATCGCGTCGGTGCAGCGAGAGGACGGCTACCTGCACACGCCGACCATCATCTCCGCCCGCAACGACGAGAACGTGTCGGAGCTGGCCGACCGCTTCCACTTCGAGACCTACAACCTCGGCCACCTCATCACCGCCGGCGTACGGCACCATGAAGTCACCGGCTCGACCACCCTGCTCGATGCCGCGCGGAAAGCCGCCGGCTTCCTGGAACACCTCGCCGCCGACAAGCCCGTCGAGCTCGCACGCAGCGCGATCTGCCCGTCGCACTACATGGCGGTGATCGACCTCTACCGGGCCACCGGGGACGAGCGTTGCCTCCGGCTGGCCGAGGCGTTCCTGCGGGTACGGGACGACTTCCAGGGCGGCGACGACAACCAGGACCGCGTGCCCGTCCGCGAACAGACCGTGATGGCCGGTCACGCAGTGCGCGCCAACTACCTGTTCGCGGGGCTCGCCGATCTCGTCATGGAGACGGGCGACGACCAACTCGCCGGCGTCCTGACGCGGCTGTGGGACGACGTCGTCGACACGAAGCTCTACATCACCGGTGGCTGCGGCGCGCTGTACGACGGCGCGTCCCCCGACGGATATCCGTGGCAGGACCAGATCAGCCGGGTCCACCAGGCCTACGGCCGCGCGTACCAGCTACCGCACACGACTGCGCACAACGAGTCGTGCGCCAACGTCGGCATGATCCTGTGGAGCGAGCGGATGCTGTCGCTCACCGGCGACGCGAAGTACGCCGACGTGATCGAGCAGATCGCCTTCAACAGCCTGCTCGCGAGCGTCAGCCTCGAAGGCTCGGAGTACTTCTACACCAACCCGCTGCGCCAGGTACGCGACCTGCCGTATCCCCTGCGGCGCCCCGGAGACACCGCCATCCGCCCCGCCCCGCAGCCACCGCCCTCCGACGCCCGGCTGCGCCAGGCCTACCTCTCCGTCTTCTGCTGCCCACCCAACATCGCGCGCACCCTGGCGCGCTTCCACGAACGGGTCGCCGCGCTGGGCGACGACGGCCTGTACGTGCACCTCTACGGCGGCAGCGACCTTCGGGTCTCGACCGACGACGGCCGCGCGCTCGCCCTGCACGAGGACAGCGACTACCCGTGGGACGGGCGGATCACGTTCACCGTCACCGAGGCGGCGGGCGGTGGTCTCCCGCTGCGGCTTCGCATCCCGGGCTGGGCGACGGACGCCTCGCTGCGCGTCAACGGCGAGAGCGCCACGGTGACAGCGCCGGGTTCCTACACCCGGGTCGATCGCGACTGGCTGGCCGGCGACGTGGTCGAGCTGACCCTGCCGATGCCGGTCCGGGTGACCCGCGCGCATCGCCTGGCCGAGGAGGCGACCAACCAGGTGGCCGTGCGTCGCGGCCCGCTTGTCTACTGCCTCGAGAGCACCGACCTCGCCGACGGGGTCACGCTCGAGCAGGCTGCGCTGCGGCGCGGTGCCGCGCTGACGCCCGTCGACGCCGACATCGCGGGGCACCGTGTCGTTGCCCTCGATGTCGAGCTGGCCGTGCTACCGGCCGGATCCGAGGATTCTCTGTACGAGGACCTCACCGACGCCGAGGTGTCCACCACCTCGGCGCGGCTCGTGCCCTACTACGCGTGGGGCAACCGCGGGCGGAGCGAGATGACCGTGTGGCTCCCGGTGGTCTGGTGACCCACGTGACCAGTCGCCAGGTCGTCGCCACGTACATCGTAGAGACGTCCCTTCCCCTCGACGTCGCCGCCGAGGTCCTTGCCGGCGAACAGTCCACGGGCACGTTCGTCCGGGTCGAGCGCGAGTCCGACGACCTCCGGGCGCGCTTCGCAGCGCAGGTCCACGCGATCGAAGAGCTGCCTCTCACCGGCGGCTCACCGCTTCCCGGTTCGATCGGTGACCCGGACGAACGCCGCCGCGCCCGGCTGAGCCTGCGCTTCCCGCTGGACAACTTCGGCCCGTCGATGCCGAACCTGCTGGCGGCGGTCGCCGGCAACCTCTTCGAGCTGAAGGAGTTCGCCGCCGTCAAGCTCGTCGACCTCGAGCTGCCACTGCCGTTCGCGGACCGTTACCCCGGTCCTGCCTTCGGCGTCGACGGCACCCGGCGGCTCATGAGCCGCTCCGAGGGCGCCATGATCGGGACGATCATCAAACCGAGCATCGGCCTTTCCCCGGCCGAGCTCGCCGAGCTCGTCGGGGAGCTCGCCGAGGCGGGCGTCGACTTCATCAAGGACGACGAGCTGCAGGGCAACGGGCCGGCAGCGCCGCTGGCCGAGCGGGTCCGGGCGGTCATGCCGGTGCTGGAGCGCCACGCCGACCGCACCGGCCGGAAGCCGATGTACGCGTTCAACATCACCGACGACATCGGGCGGCTCGCGGCGAACCACGATCTCGTGATGGCCGCGGGCGGCACCTGCGTCATGGTGTGCGTCAACCTCGTCGGCCTGGCCGGGCTCGAGTTCATCCGCCGCCACGCCGCCGTCCCGATCCACGGTCACCGGGCGATGATCGGGGCGATCAGTCGGTCTGACCAGGTCGGGATAGGGTTCCGGGCGTGGCAGAAACTCGCTCGCCTCGCGGGCGCCGACCACCTGCACACCAACGGGATCAGCAACAAGTTCTACGAGTCCGACGCGCAGGTGCTCGACTCCATCGCCGCGGTCCGCGAGCCGCTCCTCGGGCTCACCTCGACCGTCCCGGTGCTGTCCTCCGGCCAGTGGGGCGGCCTGGCACACGCGACCTATGCCGCCGTGCGCACCACCGACCTGCTCGTCCTGGCCGGTGGCGGCATTCACGGCCACCCGGACGGAGCGGCGGCGGGCGTGGCCAGCATGCGTGAGGCCTGGGAGTCCGCGGCGCTCGGCGAGACCGCGGACACGGCGTTCGCGCGTTCGCAGCCGCTGCGCCGCGCCGCCGAGTTGTTCGGCCCGGTCCGTGCCTAGAGCTCGCGCCGCGTTCTACGGCGACGACTTCACCGGCAGCGTCGACGCGTTGCTGCAGTTCGCGCGGCGCGGATGGACCGGCCGGCTGTTCACGCGGCTGCCGGCTCAGGAGGCGCTGCGTCGCGCCGCCGCGGAGGTGGACGTCGTCGGCGTCGCCGGCATCGCCCGCTCGCTGCCGACGGCGGCCATGGCCACCGAGCTGACCAGGATGTTCGAGGCGTTCGCCGCGCTCGATCCGCAGGTCGTGCAGTACAAGGCATGCTCGACCGCGGACTCCTCACCCGCGGTCGGCAGCCTCGGCCGCGTCGTCGAGCTCGGCCGCGCGATCGTCGCCGACCGGCCGGTGCCGATGCTGTTCGCCCAACCCGACTTCGGGCGCTACACGATCTTCGGTCACCACTTCGCCGCCGAGGACGGCGTCGTCTACCGGCTGGACCGGCAGCCGACCATGTCGGCGCACCCGTCCACCCCGATGACGGAGTCCGATCTCGCCCTGCACGTGGGGCGGCAGACGGAGCTCCCGGTCGGCTCGCTGCCGTTCACCGCGTACGACGAGCAGCTCGCCGAGCGCATCGGCACCAGCGACGCGGCGGCGCTCGTTCTGGACGCGGTGGACGACGAGCACCTCGTCGCCGTCGGCCGGGCCGTGCTCCGCATCCCGCCTCCGGTGTTCGCGATCGGCTCGGGTGGGCTGAGCCACGCCATCGCCGCGGCCGACCCGATGGGCTCCCCGCGGCCGCCCGCCTCCGCACCCGCCGAGGGACCGGTCCTCGTCGTCTCCGGAAGCCTCTCCCCGCGGACGCGACGGCAAGCCGACGCGGCGGCGGCCGAAGGCTGGCTGGTGCGCCCGCTGCCGATCGCGCCGGCCGGGCCCGACCAGGTTCTGGAGCAGACGGTGCACGCGCTTCGCGGCGGCCGTAGCGTCGCCCTGACGTCGGACGACGCCGATGCTTCCGCGGCGGCCGGGCGGCCCGTCCTCGACCTGATCGCCCAGGCCGCGGCGACCGTCGTCGACACCGCCGTGCGCGCCGGGCTGACCCGCCGCGTCATCGTCTGCGGCGGCGACACCTCCGGCCGGGTCACGCGCCTGCTGGGTGTCGAGTCGCTCTCGATCGCCGCGAACCCGTGGCACAACGTCGTCCTGCTGCGCGCGCACGCCGCCGAACCCGCCATCGACGGCCTCGAGCTGCTGCTCAAGGGCGGGCAGGTCGGCGGCGACCGCCTCTTCCAAGAGGTACTGGCCCTGGGCGGCTGAGCCGCCTCAGACGGCCCCCAGCCGGACCCGCCACACGGTGCGCTCCCGGGGGATGCGGTAGCGCTCCGGCAGCGCCGGCCCGACGGATGCCGAGCCGACGCCCTGCTGCGCATGGTCGAGGTTGAGCCACACCCGGCCCGAGTCGACAAGATCATGCGGCTTTCGTGCCTCCTGGAGCGCGACGGAGGTCCAGCGTCGGGCCGTGAAGTCGAAGTGCGGCTCGCCGACGACGCGCAGGCAGGGGAGGTCCGGGCCGGTGAGCTGGAGCCAGCGGGTCTGCACGTGGTTGCCGTTCTCCTGCGGGACCGGGTACGGCACCTGCAGGTCGTCGACCGTCCGGGCGTAGCGCCCGATGCGCGAGCCCTCGAAGGAGTCGACGTAGGTCTCCCCCGGACCGCGTCCGAACCACTCGGCCCGCTCTACGCCACCGGGCAGCGCGAACAGTAGTCCCAGCCGCGGCACCCAGACGTCGCGGTGCAGGTACGGCGTGTCCGCCCAGGGCCCGACGAAGTCCGCGGTCGCCTCCAGCGCGACGCCGTCGTCGTCCTCGGTCCACAACATCGTCCACGCGACACCGTGCGGGTGCGTGCGCGGCGCGGTGCGGCCGGCGACCCGCAGCCACCCGTCGCCCGCGCTGACGGCATCGGTGCGATGGAGCATCCGGTGTAGCGCTGTCTTGCGCCACACCGAGGCGATGTCGTTGATCGCGCCCTGACCGTGGTCGTTCTCCGTCGGCGCGCGGTGGAGGTCCAGCCACGGTCCGTCCAGCTCGAGCGCGCCGAGCCGGCGCAGGCGCCCGCTGACCGCGTCGAACACGGCCTCGCCCACGGCGACCTCGCCGTCGTCGACGGTCACGGCGCGGCCGGGCGGCGCCGGCCGGGGCGCCCGCGCGGGCGTCGACGTCAGCAAGGTCTGCCCCCACGCGACGACATGCCCGGCATCGGCCCACACGGTGTCGTCGGCGAGCGCCGCCTCGACCGTCAGCACCAGGTCTCCGCGACCAGCGTGGCCGGTCGCGCCTGCTGGCAGCGGCAGCTCCACGGTCTCGCCCGGCCCCAGCGGCGGCACGGCCAGGGCGCTCGACGCGCGCGGCGTCTCGTCGTCCTCCAGGGTCCAGCGGAAGACGAGGTCGTCGGTGGAGGCGCTGTGCCTGGCGTTGGCGATCGTGACGGCGCTGCCGACCGTGATCGAGACCGGCTCGTAGGCCTTGGCGAGCTCGACCAGGCCGGGGGTCGGCGTGCGGTCGCTGAAGACGAGCCCGTCCAGGCAGAACCGCCGGCCGCTGGGTTCGTAGTCGACGTCCTCGCCGTGCATGACGAACGGCGTGCCGTCGTCGGCGACCGCGTTGTAGCCGTGGTCGATCCACTCCCACACGAAGCCACCGCAGATGCGGTCGTGCGTGGACAGGATCCGCCAGTAGTCGCTCAGCGAGCCGGGTCCGTTGCCCATGGCGTGGGCGTACTCGATCAGCAGGAACGGGAGGGCGCGCCGGCGGGCGTCCTCGTCGGCACTGATGCCCGCGGGCGTGGGCTCCTCGTGCCGTCCGATCTGCTCCAGCAGGTCGAGCGAGGGGTACATGAGGGAGTAGAAGTCGGAGTTGCGGTAGCTCGGGTCACGCTCGTAGACGACCGGGCGGGACGGGTCGCGCTCGCGCAGCCAGCGCTCCATCTCGCCGAACGTCTCACCCGTCCAGCTCTCGTTCGCCAGCGACCAGATGACGACGCTCGGGTGGTTCTTGTCGCGCTCGACCGTGCGGTGCAGCCGGTCCATGACGGCGTCTCTCCATGCCGGGTCGGCGGGCGGGTTGCCGTCCCACCCCGCGTAGATGAAACCGTGCGTCTCCAGGTCGCACTCCACGACGACCCACAGGCCGTACTCGTCGCACAGGCGCAGGAACTCCGGGTGCGGCGGATAGTGGCTGGTGCGTACGGCGTCGACGTTCGCGCGCTTCATCATGACGATGTCCTGGATCATGGTCGCCCGGTCCAGGGTGCGCCCAGTGTCGGGGTGGTGCTCGTGCCGGTTCACGCCGCGGAACTTCACCGGGCGGCCGTTGACGGTGAAGACGCCGTCGACGATCTCCACCCGCCGGAACCCGACCGCGAGGTCGACCGCCTCGCCGTCGGACCGCAGCACGCCCCGGTAGAGGCGGGGCGAATCCGCGCTCCACGGCTCGACGGCGACGCTCGCGGTCCGCCCCGCCGGCATCAGCACGCCCAGCTCCGGGATCTCCACCACGGCGTCCACCGGGCAGTCGACCCGCAGCGTACCGAGCCCGGTGGCGGGGTCGTAGCCGGCATGCACGAAGTGGTCGTCGATGGCTCCCGACGTCGGCCGGGCGAGCAGCTCGACGTCACGGAAGATCCCCGGCAGCCACCACATGTCCTGGTCTTCGAGGTAGGTTCCTGCCGACCACCGGTGGACCCGCACCGCGAGCACGTTGCGGCCGGGGCGCACCGGCGCGTCGAACTCGAACGGCAGGCGGCTGCCCGTGGACCAGCCCAGCTCGCGGCCGTTGAGCCACACTTTGGCGCAGGAGTCGACTCCCTGGAACCGCAGCACGGCCGGGCCGAAGCCCGCCGGGACGCCGAAGACGAGGCGGTAGTCCCCGGTCGGGTTCTCGGCCGGGACTCGCGGCGGATCGAGCGGGATGGGATAGGCGGTGTTGGTGTACAGCGGGCCTTCCTCGGTGCCGCGCATGGAGCGCGCCGGTCCGCCCGACAGCGGGGTGAACTCCTCGAGGACCCAGTGCGACGGCACCCGCATCGTGTCCCAGGCCGAGTCGTCGAAGTCGTCCGCCACGAACGCGGCACCGGTGCCGTCCGCCGTCGGTGACAGCCGGAAGCGCCACACCCCGTTCAGGCTCAGGACGGCCGCGTCGCTCACCGCGTCGGCACGGGGCGCCCGGCGGCCGGCGCCGGGTTCGGTGCTCTCCCAGTACCCGGTCATCGCTGTCCCTCCAGCGGAGGGTCGCTGATGGGCGTCGGAGCGGGACCCAGCTCGTCCAGCTCCTCCCACACCGCGTCCGGCGGGGGCGTCGAGCGCAGCGCGTCCAGCTCTGCCAGCCGGCTCGCGGAGGACGCGCCCACCACCGTCGAGTCGACCAGCGGTGACCGGATCGAGAACCAGAGCGCGACCGCGACGAGTGACGTTCCGTGGTCCGCGCAGATCCGTTCGGCCCGCTCGACCCAGGCCACCAAGTCCGGCGGCGCCGGGCGGTACGCATAACTCGCATCCGTCCTGGCGCCGGTGGCCAGGATGCCGGCGCCGAACGGAGCGGCGTTGAACACACCCATGCCGCGCGTGCGCGCGTTCTCGAACAGCGACTGCGCACTGCGGTCGACGAGCGTGAAACGGTTGTGGCTGAGCACCACGTCGAACGCGCCGGTGTCGACATACGCGGTCATCAGCGGGATGGGGCCGGCCGCGATGCCGATGGCGTCGACGGTGCCGGCGTCGCGCAGCTCGACCAGCGCCTCGACCGCGCCTCCCGGACCGGTCGCCTCGGCGAACGAGACCGAGTAGGGGTCGTGCAGGTGGAGCACCGGCACCCGCTCCACACCCAGGCGCTCGATGCTCTCCTCGAACGAACGGAGCACTCGCTCGCGCCCGAAGGCGCCGGTCTCCGGATCGCGGTCGACCTTGGTGACGACCCCGGCCGAGGCGTTCCCGAGAGTGCGCCGCGCCAGCCCGAGCACGGCCTCCGACCGCCCGCCGCCATACGTGTTCGACGTGTCCAGCAGCGCGAACGGCCCGGTGAGCATGGCTCGTGCCGTCGCGACCGCCGCCTCCTCAGCCGGGGAACCCGCCGCGGTGTCACGGCCGAGCGACGACGTGCCGATCGTGAGATCAGTGACCGGGATGCCGGTGGAGCCCAGGCGGCGTTCGGATGCGACCGGCGAGCGTGTCATGCATATCCATTCTCTGGTGAATCGGATCTCCATCTTAGCCGCCGCAGCCGCAGGGGCCGCACGCTCACCGTTCCCAGGTTCACGGCGATGGTGGGAAGTTTGGTGGCGCCACACAGCCCCACCACCCACCATCACACGAGGACCCGCGATGACGGACTCGATGTTGATGAAGGCGTCCCCGGGGCAGCGGGACCGTCCGGTGGGCCGTCGGAACCACCGACAGCCAGCCGCCCTCGTGGCTGCGCAATCCGGTCCGCTGGCGCGGGCGCTCGGCGGCCATCAGGAGGACTTCGCGTGCATCACGAGGCTTGCGAGCATGGTGCGACACGAGATCTCGTGCTGAACGTGATCATTTCGGGTCCCCGCGGCCACGGATCGGGGCGGTGGGCCTCAACGGGGAGCCGCCGCGTGCGGGGGGAGTGGTGACGTCGCCGTCGAAGTAGGGTGATCGGCAACGCCAACCGGGAAGGGTTGCATGCCGAAGGACGAGCCGACCGTCGACGAAGGTGTTCGCGAGATGATCTTGCTGATGCCCCGGCTGGTCGCCCGTTCCAAGCGCATGCCGGTTCCCGAGCAGCTGCGCGACTTCGCGCTCACTCCGCGCCACCTGTCACTGCTCGCCCTGCTGCTCTACGACGGCCCGTCGGCGGTCAAGGACCTGGCCGACGGACTGGACGTCGCATCGACGACGGTGAGCCTCATGGTCGGCGACCTCAGCCGCCAGGGGATCCTCCAGCGGCACGAGGACGAGCAGGACCGTCGACGCACCATCGTCACCATCGCCGACGAGCACCGCGAGGCCATCGAGAGCTGGCTGTCCGCGGGTGCCGGCGCCTGGCGCACGGCGTTCGAGCCGCTGAAGCCGGCGGAGCGAGCTCTCGTCATCAACGCCCTGCTGACCTTCGAGCGGGAGACGATGGCCGCGACCAAGCAGCCCGACTGACCTCGACTCGCCGCGCCCGGACCTTCGCGTTCGGCAGGAATCACCACTATTCGCAATGGTGACGTTCTACGCCCGGCGGCAGGCTGCCGAGAACCGGGACCAGGACGCCGCCGCCGTCTGCCGGAGTTCCTGGCCGAGTGACGTTCTGAGCTCCATGACGTTCCCGAGGCGAGGAGAGTCCGTTGACCGCGCGGAGAAGGAGCCGGGCCCGCCGGCTGGCGGAACGCGGCTGCGACCTCGATTCTCAGGGCTCCGGTTCCGGGTCGGGCAGGGACGGGTGGTCGGTCGGATACAGGCCGGCCACGAAGCCGAACACGGCGTCGCCGGAACGAGGAATCCGGCTGAACTCGTGGACCAGCGCCAGGACGTGCTCCCAGAACTCCATCGCCCGTTCCCGGGGGATGCGGGCGTGCCGGAGGATGCTCATCATCACGTCCGCCTCGTAGGCCGACTTGGCCTCGGCCGCGGCGACGGATAGGTCGTTCTCCCAGATCACCGGATGATCGATCTTGCCGATCCGGAACAGGCGCGCGGTGCGGCCGTAGTAGCGCTCGTCGATCGCGCGCACCCGCCGGGTCCGGACCACTCGAAGCATGCCGGCGTCGACCAGGACGTTGACGTGGTGCGCGACGGTGCTCTTGGGGCGGCCGACCGCGGTGGCCAGCTCGCTCACCGTCGCGGCACGTTCGAGGACCAGGTCGAGGATGGCCGAACGGAGGGGATCCGACATCGCGCGCAGCTGCGTCGGCGCCGTCACCACGGCCTGATCCTCGAGCTCGTAATCCGGCATCACCCCATCGATCGACATTTTTGGTCCGTTCCACTATGTTGGATCAATCCGTCAATCTGGATTATAACTGCGACGCAGTAGGAGACCCGATCATGCACGTCATCCTGATTCCCGGCCTCTGGCTGGACGGTTCGTCCTGGGACCCGATTATTCCGGCTTTGGAGCAGGCGGGCCATCGCGCGCATCCGCTGACCCTGCCCGGGCTGGAGTCCGAGGACACCGACCGGTCCGGCATCACCGTGCGCGATCACGTCGACGCGGTCACGGCGGCCATCGACGCGGTGCCACCGGCCGAGGGCAAGGTCGTCGTGGTCGGGCACTCGATGGGTGCCGGCATCGCCTGCGCCGCCACGGACGCGCGCACCCAGCGGGTCGCGCGCGCTGTCTACGTCGGCGGGTTCCCGGCGGCCGACGGCGAGCCCCTCGGTACCGGGTTCCACGCGGAGAACGGCGAGATCCCGCTGCCGCCCTGGGAGAACCTGGGCGAGGAGGACATCGCCGACCTCGACGACGCGATGCGCGCGGCGTTCCGGGAGCGGTCAGTCCCGTCGCCGGAACGAGCGGTCACCGACCCGCTGCGGCTCACCGACGAACGGCGCTACGACGTTCCGCTCACCGTCGTCTGCCCGGAGTTCACCGGCGCCCAGCTCCAAGCATGGATCGAGGCGGGCGAGCCGTCGGTCCAGGAGTTCACGAAGTTCCGCGACGTGGAGTACATGGACCTGCACACCGGACACTGGCCGCAGTTCAGCCGCCCCGACCTCCTGGGCCAGGCCATCGTGGCGGCCGCGGACAAGTCCGCGGCATGACGGTCGTCGACCAGCACGGCAGGCCCGAGCCGCCGCTGAACGCCGGCGAGGTCGAGACCCTGCTCGGTTTCCTCGACTACCAGCGCGCCACCCTGGCCTGGAAGTGCCGCGACGTGGACCCCGCCGGGCTGCGGGTCACCATCGGCGCGTCGACGATGACTCTGGGCGGCCTGCTCAAGCACCTCGCATATGTCGAGGACGACTGGTTCCAGCGCTGGCTGCACGACCGGGACCGGCCGGCGCCGTGGGACGCCATCGACTGGGCCGCGGACCGGGACTGGGACTGGGACTCCGCCGCCGCGGACACCCCCGACCAGCTCTTCGCGCTGTGGGAGACGGCGGTGGAGCGGTCCCGCGCGAGCTTCGCCGAGGCCTTCGCCGACGGCGGCTTGGACCGGCCCGCGAGCCGCCCCTGGCCCGACGGCAGTGCACCGAGCCTGCGCTGGGTCCTCTGCCACATGATCGAGGAGTACGCACGACACAACGGCCACGCCGACCTCATCCGCGAGGCGGTCGACGGCAGCACCGGGGAGTGACCATGTCCGAACCCATCACCATGCGCGCGTTCCACGCCGCCGAGGGCACCCGCGACTGGCGGGTGGTCGGCGACGGCGCCAACGCCTTCTTCCGCACCGCCTCGTTCGCTGACGGGACCGCATTCGTCCAGGCGATCGGTGAGCTCGACGGTGTCGGCCCGCACCAGCCCGACATCGACCTGCGGCACGACGGCGTCACGGTCCGCCTGCTCACCGCCACCGACGACTACGCCGGGATGACCGAGCGCGACCTCGACCTGGCCCGCCGGATCTCGGCGCTGGCCAGCGACCGCGGCCTCACCGCCGACCCGACCCGGATCCAGACGGTCCTGCTCACCATCGACGCCCTCGTCAGCGCCGACGTGATGCCGTTCTGGGCGGCCGTGCTCGACTACGAACGCCGCCCCGACAACCCCGACGAAGACCTGATCGACCCGCGCTGGCACGGACCGGGCATCTGGTTCCAGGACATGGACGCACCGCGTCCGCAGCGCAACCGCATCCACGTCGATGTCTGGGTCCCGTACGACCAGGCGGAGGCGCGCGTCGCCGCCGCCCTCGCCGCCGGCGGGCGGCTGGTCAGGGACCGCGCCCCGACGTGGTGGACCCTTGCCGACGCCGAGGGCAACGAGGCCGACGTCGCCACCACCCAGGGCCGCGACTGACCGGTGGTGCGACGGCGCGGCCTCGCACCGCGGCGCGGGCCGGCCGGCGCCGAGAAGCGGTGCCGCCCGCCCTCCTTCGCACTGGTCGCACATACGCACCACCCGGTCGAGCTCGGGACGTTGCCGTGCCGGACTGTGGGGCTGCTGTCGCCACCACCACAGCGATCCCGCTCCGTCGACTCCAGTCACCCAAAAGGGCGTCGCCCTCCGACCGACCAGCGAGGTTGCGCGGCTCGAGCCGATCGGCGAACCCGATGCCGCCGCAACGGTGTCGCCGGCCGGCGAACAACGCTCCGCACCTGAATCCGGGCCGCGCACGACCCGACCCTCCGATATTGCGTTGGCGCCCGCGCCGGCGATCCCTACAGTGACCCTCGATGACCACCGCGCAGGTACCCACCATCGACGTCGGTCTCGTGCGGTGCCTCGTCGCCGAGCAGTTCCCCGAGTGGGCGCACCTCCCCGTCCGGCCGGTCACGCACCAGGGGATCGACAACCGGACGTTCCGGCTCGGCGACGCGCTGTCGGTGCGGCTGCCCAGCGCGGAGCATTACCGAGAGCAGGTCGCCAAGGAGCAGCACTGGCTGCCGCGCCTCGCCCGCGGGCTGCCGCTGCCGATCCCGGCGCCGGTGGCCGTCGGGCAGCCCGGATGCGGCTACCCGTGGACGTGGTCGGTGAACCGGTGGCTGGACGGCGAGCCCTCGCACGTCGCGCGCATCGACAGCCTGGTGCGGATGGCCGAGGACGTCGCCGGCTTCCTGCTGGCGCTGCGACAGCTGGACACCGACGGCGGGCCAGCGCCGGGCAGCCACAACTTCCATCGTGGTGCGGCCGTCGCCGCGGCCTACGGCGAGGAGACCGAACAGAAGCTGCGCGACCTCGACGGCCGCATCGACACCGCCCGCGCCCGGGCGGTCTGGGAGGACTCGCTGGCCGCGGCGTGGACCGGCTCTCCGGTGTGGTTCCACGGCGACGTCGCGCCCGGCAACCTGCTGGTCCGCGACGGGGAGCTCAGCGCCGTCATCGACTTCGGCGGTTGCGGGGTCGGCGACCCCGCTTGCGACCATGTGCTGGCGTGGACGTTCCTGGACGCCCCGGCGCGCGCGGCGTTCCGCTCCACGCTCGGCAGCGCGGCCGACGACGCCATGTGGGCACGGGCTCGCGGCTGGGCGCTGTGGAAGGCGCTCATCACCTACGACTCGCACGTGGCCCGTGTGAAGGCCGAGGCACGCAGGGTCGTCGACGCTCTGCTCGGCGACGGCGACTGACCGACGACGGACCCGGCGGTCTGACCGTCCGCGGGCGGGTAGTCGGTGTAGCCGATCAGTCCAGGCCCGACCGCAGCCGATGCGACAGGTCCGGGTTGACCAGCGGGGCCGCAAGTCGGCCAGCGCCGGGTAGGCGTCGTCGTCGGTGAGGTGGAAGTAGGCCAGGCCGCGGCGGAACAGCTGGACCGGGCGATCGACGACCTCCAACTCTCGCGGGAGGTCCTCGACGACGTCATCAAGACGGCCACCGGGAGCTGAGCCACCGCCCCCGGATCGCGGTACCATCCGGGCCCATGGTCGCCTGGTCGCAGTTCGTCGCAGAGGCACCACACGTCGCGGAGACGTTCGTGCGCCGCCATCGAGCCACGGGCAGCCTGTGCATGCTGGCCACCCTGCGCTCCGACGGTTTCCCCCGGATCAGCCCCGTCGAGCCGCGCATCTTCGAGGGCCGGCTGGTGATCGTCGGCATGCCGGGCACGCTCAAGTTCAAGGACCTCGGCCGCGACCCGCGGTTCTCGCTGCACACCGCCACCGTCGACCCCTACGTGGGCGACGGCGACGCGAAGGTGTGGGGCGAGGCGGTGAACGAGCAAGACACAGGGCTGCACGACCGGTTCGCCGAGCACCTGTTCGCCGAGACCGGCATGGACCTGCGCGGCCAGCCCTTCGACCCGTTCTACGTCGGCGACCTCGTCGGCGCCTCCTCGGTGGAGTTCGCCGACGGGCAACTCACCGTCACCATCTGGAAGCCGGGCGAGGGCGAGCGAGCAGTCAGCAAGAGCTGAGCCGCCCGCCCCACCCGCGGGTTCGGTCGGTCAGCGCGGCCGCATCACGCCGCCGGGCGGTCGCATCCCGCCACCCGGGTCGCCGAACGAGCCTGCCGGGTCGGAGTTGTCCGACGTGGGCAGGTCGGCGTCGAGCTCAGCGAGCACCACCTGGTCACCGGTCTCCAGACCGTCGACGATCTCGGTGCGCTCCGAACCGACCACGCCGACGCCGACCTCCACGGTGCGCACGTCCCCGTCGACCAGCACCTGCACCGAGGCGCCGCCCTCGTCGTCGGTCAGCGTCACCGCCGAGTTGGGCACCGTGAGGACCTCCTCCACCTCGCCGAGCAGGAACGACACGTCCGCCTCCGCCCCGGTCGCCGCGTTCTCCGGCGGTTCCTCGACGCCGACGACGACGGTGTAGAGCGCGCTGCCCGAGGACGTGTCGGGGATCAGCCCGATCGAGACGACCTGCCCGTCGACCGCCGCGGTGGAGCCGGCGGTCCGCACCTCGACGGCGGTGCCGACCTCGAGCCGCCGCAGGTCACTCTCCGACAGCGAGGCCGTCACGGTGACCGACCCCGCGCCGGTCACGGTGATGGTCGCCGCGCCGTCCGCGGCGGCTCCCGCGCTCAGCCCGACCTCAGCGACCGTGCCCGCGATCGGCGCGACGAGGGTGGCCGCGTCCAATGCCTGCTGTGCCTCGAGCACGGCCAGCTCCGCCTCGGTCACGGCTGCCTGGTCGCGGGCGAGCTGGGCTGCCTCGGACAACGCGGTTCCGCCCGGCCCGGACGAGGCGGACTCCGACGACTCCGGCTCCGGCGTGCTGCCGGTGTCGGTGTCCGTGCCGGTGTCCGTGCCGGTGTCCGTGCCATTGTCCGTGCCATTGTCCGTGCCATTGTCCGTGCCATTGTCCGTGCCATTGTCCGTGCCATTGTCCGTGCTGGCGTCGGTATCGCCGGACGGTGCCGAGGCCGTGGCGAGCAGGTCCGCCAGCGCCGTGATGGCCGACTGCAGCGCGTCCTGGTCGGCTGCCGCCTGCTGCTGCGCCGTCTGCGCCTTCTGCAGCGCCGCCACGCACGGCCCTAGGTCAGGCGTCGGTGGTTCCGGCTCCGACGGAGACGGCGACGGCGACGGGCTCGGCGGTTCCGACGGAGACGGCGACGGCGACGGGCTCGGGTCCGGCGGTTCCGACGGAGACGGCGACGGCGACGGGCTCGGGTCCGGCGGTTCCGACGGAGACGGCGACGGCGACGGGCTCGGGTCCGGCGGCTCCGACGGAGACGGAGACGGCGACGGGCTCGCGGTCTCGATGTCCGCGACGGTCGAGGCGGCCGTCGCGTCCGCGGCGCTCTCCGCCATCGAGGCCGAACACGCCTCGTCCTGCGCCGCCAGCGCCGCGCTCGCCTGGGCGAGGCTGCGCTCAGCGGCGATCTGAGCGGCCTTGACCGCCTGCTGCAGCGCCCGCAGCTCGTCCTGCGACACCGACGAGGCCGGCGGCGCGGACCCGCCATCCGACGGCGCCGTCTCTGTGTCCAACGGCGCCGTGTCCGCCGAGGACGTCTCGGACGACCTTTCCGGCGAGGTCGTCTCCGCGGCCGCTGCCACCGCCTCCTCCTGGCCGGTCTCGGTCGCCTCCAGAGCCGCCTCGGCCTGGGCCAGCTGCGCGGTGGCGTCGGCGAGGTCGGCTTCCAGGGCGGCGGTGTCCAGCGAGGCCAAGGGCTGCCCGACCGTCACGGTGTCGCCGACGGCGACGTCCACCGTCGCCACCGTCCCCGAGCGCGCGAAGCCGACCGTCGCGAAGTCAGTCACTGACACCGTCGCACTGTGATCCAGGGTCTCCGCGACCGAGCCCAGCTCGGCGGGGACGGTCCGGTACGCCGGCCGTGCACCGACGTCTGCCACCGCCCACACGCTCGCGGCACCACCGGCGACGACCACCGTCGAGGCACCGGCCACGACGAGCTTCCACCGCCGGCCGCGCCGCTGCCGGCGTCGGACCGTGAAGGTCTCAGGCACCTTCGCCACCTCGGGTCCGCCACGGGCAAGCGCCGTCGGCCGCCGGGTGGATGGCGATGGTGGTCGCGGTGATCGCGCCGGTGTCGTCGGCGGAGCCGAGCGCGCTGGCACAGCTGCCCACCACAAGGGCGTCCGGCCCGGAGACCACCTCGACGCTCCAGGCGGTGCTCTCCGATGTCGTCACCGCGACCTCGGTCGTGGTCGGCTCGGCGGTGGCGGCACCGTCCTCGTCCTCGAACGGCCGCACGGGCGTGGTGGCCTCGACGGTGAACGTGTCGCCGTCGACGGCGGTGACGACGCCGATGGTCCGGCCGGCTATGTCGTCAGGGGACCGCGGCGGCGCGTCCTCCGGCCGGTCGGTCGGCGGCCCGGACGGCCGGTCCGTCGGCCGTCCGACCGGGCCGGGCCCGCCGTTGCCCGCGCCACCGTCCGAGCAGCCGCCGTCGTCGCCGGCCAGCGTCACCGAGACAGCGACCGCGGCGACCTCCGTCGCCGTCTCCTCTCCCGCCGGTTCCTCGGTCTCCACGACGACGCAGGAGCCCACCGCCAGGTCGGCCGCGGTGCCCTCGGTGGTCGCGGTGATCTCCGTGGCGTCGGTGTAGGTGACCGCCACCTGTCCGGAGTCGCTCTGGACCTGCAGCGTCGTGCCGTCCACGGCGGCAACGAGCCCGGCGGCCCCCGGCGCGGCCGGCTCGTCCGGCTCGTCCACGATGGCGTCGCCGTCCGCGGACGCGGTCGCCGCGTCGTCGTCGGCCGTCGTGTCTCCGTCCTCGGCCGCACCGCAGCCGGCGGCGATCACGAGCGGGACCAGCAGGAAAGAGAACCTTCGCAACATGTCAACAACTCCTGGATCGGTTCGGACAACGGTCATTCGCTGCGCAGGGCGTCGATGGGTGCGAGCCGGGCGGCCCGGCTGGCCGGATAGACGCCGAAGCCGACCCCGACGGCCAGTGCCATCGCGATAGACCCGGTCATCGCGGCCGCGGAGACCTCGACCGGCTGGTCGACGATCCGCGGCAGCAGCTGGGCACCCACGACGCCGAGGCCGGCGCCCAGCACGCCACCGGTCAGCCCGAGCACCGACGCCTCCAACAGGAACTGCCGCCGGATCACCGCGGGTGTGGCGCCGAGCGCCTTGCGCAGCCCGATCTCGCGGATGCGCTCGGTGACCGAGACGAGCATGATGTTCATGACTCCGATGCCGCCGACGAGCAGCGAGATCCCGGCGATACCGGCGAGCAGGATGGTCAGCGTCCGGTCGGTCTCGGTGGCCGTCTCCAGCAGCGACTCCTGCGTGGAGATGGTGAAGTCGGGCTCGTCGGTGGCGGTGAGCCCGTGCGCGGTCATCAGCGCCGCGTCGACCTCCTGGTACGCCGCCGACAACGTGTCAGCGGTGTTCGCCTCGACGTAGATCGTCGACACCGCGGCGGACCCCGCGGCCAGCCGGGTCGACGCCGTCGTCGCCGGCACAATGGCCTGGTCGTCCTCGTCGGTGGAGGACGACGACGAGCCCACCGAGTCCAGCACGCCGACGACGGTGAACGCCGTGCCGCCGATCGTCACGGTCTCGCCGACCGGGTCGATCGGGCCGAACAGCTCCGCCGCGGTGTCCGGCCCGAGGACCATGACCGCGGCCTCGGTCTCCAGGTCGGCCTCGGTGATGAACCGGCCCGATGCGACGTCGCGGTTGCGCACGCCAAGCCAGTCCGGTGTGGTGCCGTTGACACTCGTGGTCCAGTTCGTGGCGCCGGCGGTCAGCGACTGGCTGCTGCTGGTCACCGGCGCGACGGCGGCCACGTCGGGCGCCACCACCGCGGACCCGAGCGCGTCGGCGTCGTCCATGGTCAGGGTGGTGGCCGAGCCGATGCCGCCGCGGATGCCGGCGGAGTCGGTCGTGCTGCCGGGCGAGACGATGAGCAGGTTGCTGCCCAGCGCGTTGATCTGTGCCCGGACGTCGGCCTGCGCACCCTGCCCGAAACCGACGGTCAGGATCACCGAGGCGATCCCGATGAGGATGCCCACGATGGTCAGCAGCGACCGCAGCCGGTGTGTGCGCACCGCGTCCCATCCGGTGCGCAGGGTGTCCGCCCAGCTCATCGGCCCACCGCCAGGGGAACGCCGGTGCGCAGCTCGCCGTCGTGGATGCGGATGACCCGCTCCGCCCGCGCGGCCACGTCCTCCTCGTGCGTGATCAGCACGATGGTCCGGCCGCCGCGGTGCAGCTCGTCGAAGAGCGCCAGCACGTCGCCGGTCGAGCGTGAGTCGAGGTTGCCGGTCGGTTCGTCGGCGAGGATCAGCGCCGGGTCGGTGACCAGCGCCCGGGCGATGGCGACCCGCTGCTGCTGGCCGCCGGATAGTTCACGCGGCCGGTGATCGACCCGGTCGGCCAGGCCGACCCCGGCCAGCGCGTCGAGGGCCCGGCGACGGCGTTCGTCGCGGGAGGTCCCCGCGTAGGCCAGCGGCAGCTCGACATTGCGCAGGGCCGTGAGATGCGCCAGCAGGTTGAACTGCTGGAACACGAACCCGATGAGGCTGTTGCGGACCTCGGCCAGCTCCACCTCGGACAGGTCGCCGACATCGACGCCGACCAGCCGGTAGGTGCCAGCGGTCGGGGTGTCGAGACAGCCGAGGATGTGCATGAGCGTCGACTTCCCGGACCCGGACGGGCCCATGATCGCGACGTACTCGCCCTGCCCGATGGTCAGGTCGATGCCGCGCAGTGCGTCCACGTTCAGCGTCCCGGTTTGGTAGGACTTGCCGACGCCGTCCACGTCGAGGACGGCGGCTCCGTCACCGCGTGTCGTGGTCACCCCACTCACCCGCCCTGTCCGCCGGGGACGCCGCTTCCGCCGCCCGGGATCACCTGGCCAC
>NZ_SMKZ01000024.1 GCF_004349065.1 Jiangella asiatica | reverse complement strand
CGGCCAGCTCGGCGAACACCCGGACCTGCTGCGCCTCGGCGTGGGCCTTGAGCCGCTCCCACGCTCGCGCCACCAGCACGACATCGTGGGTGGGCAGCTCGGCCGGGTCGACCTCGGCGAGCGCGGCAGCCAGCTCTGGACCCGGTAGGAACTGCGACAGCACGGCGACGTCGTGGTGACTCCTCGCACCCGCACCATCATCGTCATCTGCGTAGGCGGCCATGCCGGCCTGATCGAACACCACTACGACCTCCCAGCCGCCATGACTATCCGGATGCGCTCGACGCACGAGCGGACCACCCGCGTTCACCAACCGGCTGGGGCGGACGACCACGACGCCACCTGGCGTCTGACCGTGAAAGACGTGGCCTCCGAACCGGACGCCCGTCTAAATCTGGCAATGAAGATACCGGACACATGTTCGATCTGCAACTTCGGCCAGTGGATCGGTCAGGGGCGACGCGCCGCGGGGCCGGCCGCGAGCTGGAGCCGTGACTACGGTCGGCATTGGGTCGGCGAGCGCAGTTTGCTGCACGCTGGGCAAATCGCCAGGGGCGGACCCCAGGACGGCCATGCGATGCCGCCCGGCCTGCGAGATCTCCGCCGGCAGACGCCCGGTCCAGCAGGCTGGAGGGCCCGAACCGCTGATGGTTGGCCGGCGTCAGGCCGGCCGCAGCTGCTCCGCAGCCGCGGCCACGTCGGGGTCGTCGCTCTCCCGAAGCGCCGCCCATTGCTCCTCGTAGCCGGCCGGCGGCGCCAGCTCGCCGGTGCCGCGGGCGGCGGTCGCCACCGTCGATGCAGTGAGCTCGGCCAGCTCGGCCGCCGCCTCGCCGTCACCGGCCGAGGCGATGGTCCGCACCAGCGTCTCCGGGTCGGTGGTGTGCGCGAACTCGCGGGCGTAGTACGGGTCGTGCCGGCCGGCCTTCAGGTCCGCGATCAGCTGGCGGGTGGTGTCGGGGTCGTGCGGGACGGTGAAGCGCTCCGCCGTCTGCCGACCGTTGTCGTAGGACTCGTGCGGCGGACAGGTCGGCACTTTGGTCTCGTCGCCGACGTAGGGCCGTGGCACGTGGTTGCCGTCGGGCTGGGTGGACAGTCCGCCCTCGCCGGCGAGGTCCTGCGCCATGGCCAGCCGGCGGCGCAGGCCGGGCAGCTCGTCGGCGATCCACGTCGACACCTCCTCGAACCGGTTGGTCTCGGAGGTCTCGATGTGCACGCCGGACAGGATGGAGCGCATCTCCTCACGCAGTGCATGGACCTGCTCTCCGGCCCGCTCCATGGCCGCGACCAGCCTCGTCATGGCCTCGATGTCGATGGAGACCTGGTTGGGTTTCGGCGGCTGCGGCTCCTCGGGGATGGGCCGGGTCGGCGTCTCGGTCTCGAACTCGTGCTCGACGACGGGGTTGTCGGTCTCGGTGTCCGTGTCGGTCTCGGCGTCCGTCCCGGAGTCGGTCTCGGCGTCGACCTCCTGGTCGCCGTCGGTCTCCGCGTCGGTGCCGGTGCCGTCCTCGGTGTCGGGCCCCGTGCTGGTCGAGTCGTCGCCGTAGTCCTCACCGCCGCCGCCGTCGTAGCCGCCGCCACCGCCGCCGTCGTCGGAGTATGCGTTCGGGTCGGTGGAGACGTCGTAGTCCGCGTAGGGGGACTCCTCGCCGGCCGGGAGCGAGCTCTTGTCCAGGTCGCCGCCGGCGGTCTTGCCCGTGTCCGGCCCGAGGCCGCCTGCTGCCTTGGTCACATCGGCCTCGCATCGATGACGTCGTCACTGCCCCTGTTTTCCAGGGCCTCCTGGATCAGGTCGACGCAGTTGCCGGCGATGGTGCCGGCCAACCGGGCGTGTGTGGTCAGGCCGTTGGAGAACTCGTCGGCCAGCCGGCTCACCCAGGCGCCGTCCTCCATCGCGCGGATTGCCGGGTCGAGCAGCGTCTCGCAGTCGTCCATCACCAGCTGGGCCCGGCGCAGCGCCATCTCCAGCTCCTCGCGGCTGGCGAGGTCGGGGAAGCAGCCGTCCGGCGGGCCGGTGTCGGGCCGATCGGGGAGGATCTCGTAGTCGGGCTGGATCTCCAGCGGGCGCGTCTCGACGGGCGGCGGCTCGAACTGGTCAGGGAGGGTGTAAAGCTCGTCGGGCGCCGTCTGGGCACCGTCAGTGGGCTGGGCGCCGTCGTGATCCGTCATGCCTTCGCCTTTCGTCGCCGACGTCGATCCTCCGGTCGTGCCCAAGACTCGGGGTATTCGTGGTGGTTACCCTACCGGTCGAGCGTGGGACGCAACGAGCCGAGCACCCCGCGACGCAGGCGGTTAAGCTGGCGGTGACCATGCTGTCTTCCGCGGAGTAGACCCCGTCCATGCCCGTCGAGTCGCTGTTCGAACGCCTGGAGCCGTTGCTGGCGAAGGTGGCCAAGCCCATCCAGTACGTCGGCGGCGAGCTGGGCGCGACGGTCAAGCCGTGGGACGACGCCCAGGTCCGCTGGGCGCTGATGTATCCCGACGCCTACGAGGTCGGGCTGCCCAACCAGGGCGTGCAGATCCTGTACGAGCTGCTCAACGAGCAGGACGGCGTCCTCGCCGAGCGCACCTACGCGGTCTGGCCCGACCTCGAACGGCTCATGCGCGAGCACGGCATCGGCCAGTTCACCGTCGACGCCCACCGCCCGGTCGGGGCATTCGACCTGCTCGGCGTCTCGTTCGCCACTGAGCTCGGCTACACCAACCTGCTCACCGCAGTGGATCTCGCCGGCATCCCGCTGCTGGCGACGCAGCGCGGCGACGACCACCCGGTGGTCATCGCCGGGGGACACGCCGCCTTCAACCCAGAGCCGGTCGCCGACTTCCTCGACGCCGCGGTGCTGGGCGACGGTGAGGAGGTCGTGCTCGCCATCACCGAGGTCGTGCGCGAGTGGAAGGCCGAGGGACGGCCCGGCGGCCGCGACGAGCTGCTGCTGCGGCTGGCCGCCGGCGGCGGGGTCTACGTCCCGAAGTTCTACGACGTGGAGTACCTGCCCGACGGCGCCATCGCCCGGGTTGTGCCCAACCGGCCCGGCGTGCCGGCCACGGTGCGCAAGCACACCGTCATGGACCTCGACCAGTGGCCGTACCCGCGCAAGCCGCTGGTGCCGCTGGCCGAGACCGTGCACGAGCGCTACAGCGTCGAGATCTTCCGCGGCTGCACCCGGGGCTGCCGGTTCTGCCAGGCGGGCATGATCACCCGGCCGGTTCGCGAGCGCTCCATCGAGACCGTCGGCGCCATGGTCGAGGAGGGTCTGCGGAGCTCCGGCTTCACCGAGGTGGGCCTGTTGTCGCTGTCCAGCGCCGACCACTCCGAGATCGGGGAGATCGCCTCGGGCCTGGCCGACCGGTACGAGGGCACCAACACCTCGCTTTCGCTGCCGTCCACCCGCGTCGACGCCTTCAACGTCACCCTGGCCAACGAGCTCTCGCGCAACGGCCGCCGGTCCGGGCTGACATTCGCGCCCGAGGGTGGCACCGAGCGGATGCGCCGGGTCATCAACAAGATGGTCAGCGAGGACGACCTCATCCGCACCGTCAGCACCGCGTACGGGAGCGGGTGGCGGCAGGTGAAGCTCTACTTCATGTGCGGACTGCCCACCGAGACCGACGAGGACGTGCTGGCCATCGCCGACCTCGCCAAGAGGGTCATCAAGGCCGGGCGCGAGGCGTCCGGGCGCGGCGACATCCGCTGCACGGTGTCCATCGGCGGGTTCGTGCCCAAGCCGCACACCCCGTTCCAGTGGGCCGGGCAGTGCGATCACGAGGTCGTCGACGCCCGGCTGCGCAAGCTGCGCGAGGTGGTCAAGTCCGACCGCTCCTACGGCAAGGCCATCGGGCTGCGCTACCACGAGGGCAAGCCGAGCATGATCGAGGGGCTGCTCTCCCGCGGCGACCGCCGGGTGGGCCGCGTCATCCGCGCGGTCTGGGAGGACGGCGGCCGCTTCGACGGGTGGGGCGAGTACTTCTCCTACGGGCGCTGGGTCGCCTGCGCGGAGCGTGCGCTGGCCGGCGAGGCGGTCGACCTCGCCTGGTTCACCACCCGCGAGCGTGACCGCGACGAGGTGCTGCCCTGGGACCATCTCGATTCCGGCCTCGACCGCGACTGGCTCTGGGACGACTGGCAGGACGCGCTGGACGAGGTTGAGATCGACGACTGCCGCTGGACCCCGTGCTTCGACTGCGGCGTCTGCCCGCAGCTGGGCACCGAGATCCAGACCGGCCCCACCGGCCGCAAGCTGCTGCCTTTGACCGTCGCCTGATCAACGGGCCGCGCGCAGCGCCTCCTCGACCTCGGCCCGACGGCGGGGCACGTCGTGGCTCTCGACGTACCACTCGATGTCATCGCTGACCAGCGATGCGACGAGGTCGAGGTCCGGACCGTCGCCGGGACGGCGCAGGTGGTGGGGCGGCGGGTAGTAGCAGTCGCCGAGGAACAGCACGCCCGCCGCCGGCACCCGCACCACGGTGGAGTCCGGGGTGTGCCCGCCGCCGACGTGCACGAGCTCGACCGTCGCGCCGCCCTCGGTGACTCTCAGCCGGTCCTCGAACGTCGTCGACGGGGTGACGAACGTCAGGTCGGTGAAGTCGTCGACGGCGCGGCCGCGGGCGCGGTAGCTCGGTCCCAGCAGCGGGTTGTCGGCGATCCGCCGCCGCAGGTGGTCGTGGCTCCACGGCTCCAGCGCCTCGGCGGCCATGAACCGCGCGCACAGCCGGTGGGCCACGAGCGGGGCCTCCCACGCGGCGGCGCCCCAGGTGTGGTCCCAATGGTGATGGGTGAGCACCACCCGCCGCACCGGTGGCAGCCCGGCCGCGGCGACGGCGTGGCGCACGCGGCGGGCCAGCGCGGGGCTGTGACCGGCGTCGACGGCGATGCTGCGGCCGGGCCGGCGACGATGCCGACGGCGGCCTGGACCTTCTCGGGATCCGGGTCGGCCGGCCAGAGCCACACCGGCCCGGTCAGGTGCTGGAGCATCCGCCCATCCTCTCCCATGATCATCAACGGTTGGCGACGCCATCACGTCGCCAACCGTTGATGATCATGGGAGAGGATGAGTGCATGCGGATTCTCGTCGTCGACTCCTTCACGGACCGGCCGTTCGGTGGCAACCCCGCCGGTGTCTGTCTGCTCGACCGCCAGGTCAGCGACCACTGGATGCAGTCGGTCGCGGCGGAGATGAAGCACTCGGAGACGGCCTTCGTCGAGCCGGTCGAGGGCGACGAAGCCGCCCGCGCAACGCCGGCCGTCGACTACCGGCTGCGCTGGTTCACCCCCGCGGTCGAGGTGGACCTGTGCGGCCATGCCACGCTCGCCACCGCCCACGTGCTGTTCGAGCGGGGCGAGGCCGGTCCGATCCGGTTCAGCACCCGCAGCGGCGTGCTGACGGTGCGCCGCGGCGACGACGGCGACGTCGTCATGGACTTCCCGGCGCTGCCGCCGGCCGAGGCGCCAGCGCCGGACGGTCTCGCGGACGCCCTCGGCGTCGAGCCCGTCCGCACCGCCCGCAGCCGCTTCGACGTCCTGGTCGAGGTGGCCGACGAGGCCAGCGTGCGTGGTTTGGCACCCGATCCGGCCGCGGTCGCGGCAATCGACGCGCGCGGCGTCATCGTCACCGCCCGGGGCGACGGCGACGCGCCGTACGACTTCGTCTCGCGCTTCTTCGCGCCGGCGGTCGGGGTGCGGACCCGGTGACGGGCTCGGCGCACTGCGTGCTGGCGCCGTACTGGACCGCCGCGCTGGGCACGCCGGACGGCCGGCCGCTGACCGGCCTCCAGGTCTCTCCCCGCGGGGGCACCGTCCAGGTGCGCATGAGCGGCGACCGCGTCGAGCTCGGTGGGCGGGCCCGGACCGTACTGGAGGGCCTGCTCGCCGTCTGAGGCCGGGCTCACTCGGGCCGGACGTTGTGGTTACGGTGGAACACGTTGTGCGGGTCGTAGCGCGCCTTCACCGCCGCCAGCCGGCTGTAGCCGTCGTCGCCGAAGCCCGAGACCACCCGGTCGCGGCCCTCGTCGCCGATGAAGTTCAGGTAGACGTCGCCGGTGCTCCACGGCCGGACCGCCGCCCGGACCTCGCGCGTCCAGCGGATGGCGCGCTCGTCGTCGGCGGGATCGGTCCACAGCCCGAAGGGGTGCACCACCCAGGCGGCGTGGCGCCACGGCACGGGGTAGTCCTCCGGCCCGCGCCCAATCGCGCCGCCCATGGTGAACAGCACGTGCTGCGACGCCGAGGGCACCAGCATGTCGGCGGCACGGGCGCAGAACGCGTCGACCGCCTCGTCCGGCAGGTCGTCCAGATGCTCGGCCGACCAGTAGTTGCGGTACCCCGGCGGGTCGTCCATCGCCGACTGGACCTGGTCGTACGGCAGCTCGGCGACGAACCGGCCCTCCGGCGCGGCGTCGAACAATGGCGCGGCCACCCGCCGCAGCTCCGCCTCGGTCCCGGCGTAGACGAGGACGATCGCCAGCGCCAACCGGCCGACCAGGTGGTCGGGGACGAAGTCCTCGCCCTCCGGGCCGGTCAGGTAGACGGCGCCGCCGCCGAGCTCGTCCGGCCCGGCCTGGACGACGTCGCGGAACGTCCGCACCACCTCCGGACCGCGCTCCGGCGGCCACAGCAGCAGCGCGAACGTCGAGGCCATCAGCGCGTGCAGCCGCAGCACCATCGAGGTCACCACGCCGAAGTTGCCGCCACCGCCGTGCAGCGCCCAGAACAGCTCGGGATGGCTGTCCGCGGCGGCCAGGACGATCTCGCCGTCGGCGGTGACGACCTCCGCCTCGAGCAAGTTGTCGCAGGCCAGGCCGAACAGCCGGTCGAACCAGCCGGTGCCGCCGCCCAGGACGAACCCGCCGATGCCGGTGGTGGACACCCGGCCGCCGGTGGTGGCCAGGCCGTGCGGCGCGCAGGCGCGGTCCAGGTCGGCCATGACGGCGCCGCCGCCGACGGTGGCCGTGCGGGCCACCGGGTCGACGACCACGTCGTTCATTCGACGAAGGTCGACGACCAGACCATCGGTCAACGCCAGCCCGGCCACGCTGTGCCCGCCGCCGCGCACGGCGATCTCGAGGCCGTGCTCACGGGCGAACGCGAGCGCGAGCGCCACGTCGGTGCGGTTCTCGCACTGCACGATCAGCGCGGGACTCCGGTCGATCATGGCGTTGAACACGGTGCGGGCGTCGTCGTACCCGGGCGTGCGCGGAGACAGCAGGTCGCCGGCAAGCAGCGACCGCAGCGCATCGAACGTCGCGTCGTCGCGGAGATCGGTCATCGGTCTGCCCCCCAGCAACGGATGACTGCTTGCGAACGTACGCCCGCCGCTCGGCGGTGACAATGGGGATGACGGGAGAATGTGGGAGCGGCAGCCGCCGCGCCCCGATCGTGCCGCCGAGAGGAACCGCCCTGAGCACACCACCGCACCAGCAACTCCCGGCCGTGCAGAAGCTGCGGGTCCGCTTCGCCAAGCGCGGCCGGCTCCGGTTCACCAGCCACCGCGACTTCCAGCGGGCGTTCGAGCGCGCCTTGCGCCGCGCCGACGTTCCGATGGCGTACTCGCACGGCTTCACCCCGCATCCGAAGGTGTCCTACGCGGGCGCGGCGCCGACCGGCGCGGCGAGCGAGGCCGAATACCTGGAGCTGTCGCTGACCCGGGCCTGCGATCCGCGCGAGGTCCGGGCGGCACTCGACGAGGCCCTGCCGCCGGGCCTGGACATCGTCGAGGTGGTGGAGGCCGGCCCTGGTGCGCTGGCCGACCGCCTGCAGGCATCGCAGTGGCGGATCGACCTGCCCGGCGCCTCGCCGCGCGAGGTCACCGCCGCCGTCGAGACCTTCCAGGCGGCCGAGTCCGTCGAGGTCGAGCGGCTGACCAAGAACGGCGTGCGACGACTGGACGCTCGCCGGGCGGTGCTGTCCGCCTCGGTCGACGAGGCGGCCGACCCGGTCGCCGTCCGGCTGGTGGTCAGGCACCAGTCGCCGACCGTGCGGCCCGACGAGGTGCTGGCCGGCCTGCTCTCGGTGGCCGGCTTCGTGCCGCCGGCGCCGCCGCGCTCGATCCGGCTCGCCCAAGGGACCTGGGACGGCGACGGCGACGGCTACCGGCTGGGCGATCCGCTGGCGGCGGACCGGGCCGGGTAGGCACCTCGCGACGTGCCCGGGGAGCGCGAACCGGACGTGATCTCCGGCACACTCCGGGACGGTTGCTCCGGCCTGCGCGAACGTGCGCGCGAACGGCTCGGCGCGAGCCCGGACGGGCGGGCGGGGTAACGGTTTTCACGCGAACCTGTGCGATACTCGATAACGGTCGTGCGGTCCACGCCGCTCGATCCGACGACGTCCTCGCCGTCGTCCCGCGCGTGATCGACACGACGCCGCCGGCTCACCCTCGGGGAGCGGCTGGCGACGACGGCCGGTGCGGAGACGTTCGGCACGGCAGGCTGCTGAGAAGGTTCAGCCGCGAGGCGCCCGTACTCGAGGCGCGCCGCCGCGGCGGGCCGTGAGCACGGCCTCCGACGCGTAGTCCGGTGGACGTCGCCGCAACAGGCTTTCCACCTGTCGCGGCCAATGCAGGCCGCAACGGGTGGCCGACGTAGCGCTCCGACGAGGTCAGCAGCGCGCCGAGCAACGGCGCGGCGCACCTGCGCCGGAGCCGACGGGAGTGCACCACATGCAAGAAGACAACACCGGTACATCCGGCGATACCGACTCCGCCGACACCACGCCAGCCGGTACCGACACGCCACAGCCGCGCCGGCGGCGGGCGGCCAGCCGGGCGGCCGGTCCGCCCGCCGCGCCCGACACACTGGGCGCCCCGGCCGGCACCGCGGCCGGCGGCGACGCCGCTGGCGACGGCGCTGAGGCGGCCGCCGCGGCGGCTCCGCCCGCCCCGGCCAAGCGCGCGCCGCGCAAGACCGCGGCGAAGAAGACCGCCGCGAAGAAGACCACCAAAAAGGCCACGGCCCGCAAGAGCGCGGCCGCCGCCCAGACCCAGGTCGCCGAGGTCGACGAGACCGCGGCCGCCACCCCGCCCGCCGTCGAGCAGCAGCCGGGCGTCGCTGATCAGCCCGGCGAGGCCGGACAGCCTGTCGTGGCCGAGCAGCCGGCCACTGAGCAGCCAGTTGCTGGGCGGGCACCGCGCAAGCGGGCCAGCAGGGCCCGCAAGGCCACCCGTCCCGCGCCCGACCAGCTGCCGGTCGACGCCGTCGCCGATCCCGTGACCAGCACCGGCGCAGCCCCGAAGGCGGAGCCGGCCGCCACCGCGTCCACCGGCGCGGATGCTGCTGACCAGGCCGCCCCATTCGCGCCCACCGGCACCGAGAGCGCGTTCGTCGAGGAACGCGCTTCCGCCGGCGTGCTGTTCCAACCACCCAGCTTCGATGCCACCCCGCTGTTCGCTGCGCCCGACCCGGAGGCCGCGCAGCCCACCCGGTCCCGCCGCGGCCGCCGGACCGCGGTCGAGGCCGAGACCACCGAGGTCGTCGAGGCTGACGAGGACGTCGAGAAGCCGTCCGCCGAAGCCGAAGCCGAGTCCGAGGCCGACTCCGACGAGGACGGCGACGGCGACGGTGACGCCACCCGCCGGCGCCGCCGCCGGCGCGGTGGCCGCGGCCGTCGCCGCAGGTCCGACGATGCTTCCGAGGCCAGCGGCGACGACGACGGCCAGGACGACGACACCCAGGACGACGACTCCGAGTCCGACCACGACGACGCAGAGGGCTCGGCCGACGCGGACGGCGACGGCGGCAGCCGCCGGCGTCGTCGCCGGCGTCGCCGCCGCAGTGACGACGGCGACGACACCCGCCCGGACGACCCGCCGAACACCGTCGTGCGCGTCCGTGAAGCCCGCGAGCTGGACGACGAGGTGTCGTCGGTCAAGGGCTCGACCCGGCTCGAGGCGAAGAAGCAGCGCCGCCGCGAGGGCCGCGAGGCCGGCCGGCGCCGCCCGCCGATCCTGTCCGAGGCGGAGTTCCTGGCCCGCCGCGAGGCCGTCGACCGTGTCATGGCGGTCCGGCAGTCCGGCGACCTCACCCAGATCGCGGTCCTCGAGGACGACGTGCTCGTCGAGCACTACGTCAGCCGGGCCTCGCAGCAGTCGCTCATCGGCAACGTCTACCTGGGCCGGGTGCAGAACGTGCTGCCGGCCATGGAAGCGGCATTCGTCGACATCGGCCGTGGCCGAAACGCCGTGCTCTACGCGGGCGAGGTCGACTGGACCGGCCTGGGCCGCAACGACGGCCCCAAGCGCATCGAGGACGTGCTCAAGTCTGGCCAGCCGGTGCTGGTCCAGGTCACCAAGGACCCCATCGGCCACAAGGGAGCCCGCCTGACCAGCCAGGTCAGCCTTCCCGGCCGGTACGTGGTATACGTGCCGGGCGGGTCCATGAACGGCATCAGCCGCAAGCTGCCCGACACCGAGCGCAGCCGGCTGAAGAAGATCCTCAAGCAGGTCGTCCCCGAGGACGCCGGCGTCATCGTCCGCACCGCCGCCGAGGGCGCCTCGGAGGAGGAGCTGACCAACGACGTCGCCCGGCTGCAGGCCGAGTGGGAGGCGCTGGAGAAGAAGGCTTCCTCCGGCAACGCGCCGGCGCTGCTGCACGGCGAGCCGGACCTGGCCATCAAGGTGGTCCGTGACCTGTTCAACGAGGACTTCACCAAGCTAGTGGTCTCCGGCGACCGCGCCTGGGACACCATCGAGGAGTACATCTCGCACGTGGCGTCCTCACTGCGGGACCGGGTCGAGAAGTGGACCGGCTCCGACGACGTCTTCTCCGCCTATCGCATCGACGAGCAGATCGCGAAGGCCATGGACCGCAAGGTGTGGCTGCCCAGCGGCGGGTCGCTGGTCATCGACCGCACCGAGGCGATGACCGTGGTCGACGTCAACACCGGGAAGTTCACCGGCTCCGGTGGCAACCTGGAGGAGACCGTCACCAAGAACAACCTGGAGGCGGCCGAGGAGATCGTCAGGCAGCTGCGGCTGCGCGACATCGGCGGCATCATCGTCATCGACTTCATCGACATGGTGCTCGAGGCCAACCGCGACCTCGTGCTGCGCCGGCTGGTGGAGTGCCTGGGTCGCGACCGCACCAAGCACCAGGTGGCCGAGGTCACGTCGCTGGGCCTGGTGCAGATGACCCGCAAGCGCATCGGCACCGGCCTGCTCGAGGCGTTCAGCGAGCCGTGCCCGCACTGCAAGGGCCGCGGGCTCATCGTGCACACGCACCCGGTGGAGTCCGGGTCGGGCTCGTCGAACGGTGCCTCCGACGACGGCGCCCGGTCCAGCCGGTCGGAGCGGCGCGGCCGCCGGCGCAAGAGCGAGCCGGCGCCGGAGAAGCCGGCTGAGCCGCTGACACCGAAGCTCGAAGCGATGGCTAGCCCCGGCGAGGCGTCGCCGGCCGACCTGATGCCGGTGCCCGCCAACGGCACCGCCGCGGGCGAGGAGTCCGACGACTCCGGCGCGGGCGGGGAGTCGGCCGCATCGCCCCCTCCGCCGCCACCCCCGCCGCCGGCACCGGCAGAGACGCTGGTCACCGGTCCCGCCGCCGTGGAGGCGGCCGCGACCGGAGAGCCCGCGACGGCCGAGCCCGCCGAGGGTGAGCCGACACCGTCGACGACCGACGCCGAGCCGGCCCGCCCTCGACGCACCCGCCGTCGGGCCCAGCGCCCGGCCGGAAGCCCTGACGAGCCGATCAGCGTCCCATGATCATCGACCGTTCCGGGCGTGATGGCGCCCGCGATCGTTGATGATCATGGGATACGCCGGCGAGTTTGACCACACCAGGCAAGATTCCGTACCCTAGGGCGTCGGCGCATCTCGCGCCCATACTCGCATGCCCCGCGACTCCTCGCGGGGGCATGCGCGCCCGAAGCCCGAGTGAGAGAGTGAGTCCGCGGTGTACGCGATCGTCCGCAGCGGCGGCAACCAGAGGAAGGTCTCCGTCGGAGACGTCATCGACGTCGACCAGCTCGACAACGCCGAGGTCGGCGCCACCATCACGCTGCCGGCGGTCCTCCTCGTCGACGGCGAGACCGTGACGTCCGACGCCAAGGCGCTGGCCGGGGTGACCGTGACGGCCGAGATCGTCGGCGCCACCAAGGGCCCGAAGATCCACATCCTCCGGTACAAGAACAAGACCGGGTACCGGCGGCGCCAGGGGCACCGACAGAAGTACACGCAGGTCAAGGTCACCGGCATCGAGACGAAGTAGGCAAGGAACCCACTCATGGCTCACAAGAAGGGCGCCTCGTCCAGTAAGAACGGGCGCGACTCCAACGCGCAGCGGCTCGGTGTCAAGCGCTTCGGCGGCCAGCTGGTCAACGCCGGCGAGATCATCGTCCGCCAGCGCGGCACCCATTTCCACCCGGGCGAGAACGTTGGTCGGGGCAAGGACGACACCCTGTTCGCCACGTCCGCGGGCGCCGTCGAGTTCGGCGTCAAGCGTGGCCGCAAGGTCGTCAACATCGTCGTGCCGGCGGGGGAGTGACCCCCGCTCCGCGCGAGCAACAGCAGTGAACGCACCAGGGCGGGCCGGTCACCTCGACCGGCCCGCCCTCGCGTCTTCCCGACCAGCCACCAGCTGCCATGACAACAGACCTGAAGGAGGTGCAGAGATGGCGATCCCCAGCTTCGTCGACCGCGTCGTGCTGCACCTGGCGGCCGGCGCCGGCGGCCACGGCTGCGTGTCGGTCCACCGGGAAAAGTTCAAGCCGCTGGGCGGCCCGGACGGCGGCAACGGCGGTCGCGGCGGCGACATCGTCCTCGTCGTCGACCCCAACACCACGACGCTGTTGGACTACCACCGCTCGCCGCACCGCAAGGCCAGGAACGGCGCGCCCGGCGAGGGCGACAACCGATCCGGTGCCGACGGTGCCGACATCGTCCTGCCGGTGCCCGACGGCACGCTCGTGAGCACCCGCGACGGCGAGGAGCTCGTCGACCTCGTCGGGGCCGGTACCCGCTTCGTCGTCGCCAAGGGCGGCAACGGCGGGCTGGGCAACGCCGCGCTGGCCTCCAAGCGACGCCGGGCGCCGGGCTTCGCGCTGCTCGGCGAGCCGGGCGACACCCTCGATGTCGTCCTCGAGCTCAAGAGCGTCGCCGATGTCGGCCTGGTTGGTTTCCCCAGCGCCGGCAAGTCCAGCCTGATCGCCGCCATCTCCTCGGCGCGGCCGAAGATCGCCGACTATCCGTTCACGACGCTGACGCCGAATCTCGGCGTCGTCGAGGCCGGCGACGTCCGCTACACCGTCGCCGACGTGCCCGGCCTGATCGAGGGCGCCAGCGAGGGCCGCGGGCTGGGCCACGAGTTCCTGCGCCACGTCGAACGATGCAAGGCGCTGGTGCACGTCGTCGACGGCGCCACCATGGAGCCCGGCCGCGACCCGCTCAGCGACATCGACGTCATCGAGGCGGAGCTGGAGAAGCACGGCGGCCTGGACGACCGGCCGCGGATGGTGGCGCTGAACAAGATCGACGTGCCGGACGCGCGGGAGCTGGTCGACCTGGTCCGCGCCGACATCGAGGCGCGCGGCTGGCGGGTGTTCCCGGTGTCCGCGGCGACCCACGAGGGCCTGCGTGAGCTGACGTTCGCCATGGGTGAGCTGGTCGCGGCGGCGCGGGCGGCTGCACCGCCGCCGGAGGCGACCCGCCTGGTGTTGCGTCCCACCGCCGTCGACGACTCCGGCTTCACCGTCACCAACGAGGGTGAGCGGTTCCGGGTGCGCGGCGTGAAGCCGGAGCGCTGGATCCGTCAGACCGACTTCACCAACGACGAGGCGGTCGGGTTCCTCGCCGACCGGCTGGCGAAGCTGGGCGTCGAGGACGCGCTGATCAAGGCCGGCGCGCAGGCCGGCGACGAGGTGGTCATCGGCGGCGAGGACGCGGTGATCTTCGACTGGGAGCCGAGCATCCACGCGGGTTCGGAGCTGCTCGGTCCGCGCGGCACCGACCCCCGCCTCCAGTGACCCCAAATGATCACGTTCAGCACGAAATCCCATGTCGCACCATGCTTGTAAGCCTGGTGAGGCACGCAAAGTCCTGGTGATGGCTCGCCACGAACGGGAGGAATGACGTGGCCGACGACGATGCCCGAACGCGCTCGGCGGTGGCGACCGCCCCGCGCGTCGTCGTCAAGGTGGGGTCGTCGTCGCTCACGACGGCACACGGAGGCCTCGACGACGGACCGGTCGCGAGTTTGGTGGACGCGCTGGCGAAGGCGCGGGCGGCCGGTCGCGAGGTCGTCCTGGTGTCGTCGGGCGCCATCGCCGCCGGCCTCGCCCCGCTGGGCCTGCCGCGCCGGCCGCGCGACCTGGCCCGCCAGCAGGCCGCGGCCAGCGTCGGCCAGGGACTGCTGATGGCGCACTACACCGCCGCGTTCGCCGGCCACGGCCTGCGCGTCGGGCAGGTGCTTCTCACGGTCGACGACGTCACCCGCCGCTCGCACTACCGCAACGCCTACCGGACCCTGCACCAGCTGCTCGCGCTCGGCGTGGTGCCGATCGTGAACGAGAACGACACCGTCGCCACCCACGAGATCCGCTTCGGCGACAACGACCGGCTGGCCGCGCTGGTGGCCCAGCTGGTCCACGCAGACCTGCTGGTGCTGCTCTCCGACATCGACGGCCTCTACGACGGCAATCCGCACCGGGCCGGGAGCACCCGCATCGCCGACGTGCACGACCCCACCGACCTCGCCGGCGTCGACATCGGCTCGGCGGGCCGGTCCGGGCTCGGCAGCGGCGGCATGGTGACGAAGGTGGAGGCGGCCACCATCGCGACCGGCTCCGGCGTCGACGTCGTGCTGGCCTCGGCGCCCCAGGTCTCGGCCGTTCTCGACGGCGACCCCGTCGGCACCTGGTTCCACCGGCGCGCGTCCCGCCGAGCCACCCGGCTGCTGTGGTTAGAGCACGCCACCGATGGCATGGGCAGCCTGACGCTCGACGCCGGCGCCGTGCGGGCCGTCGTCGAGCGCGGCGCCTCGCTGCTGCCGGCCGGCATCATCGCCGTCGACGGGACGTTCACCGCCGGCGACCCGGTCGATCTGCTCGACGAGGCCGGTCACGCCGTGGCGCGCGGGCTGGTCAACTACGACGCCGCCGAGCTGCCGGCGCTGCTGGGCCGGTCGACGAAGGACCTGGCCCGCGAGCTCGGCCCGGAGTACGAGCGCGAGGTCGTGCACCGCGACGACCTCGTCCTGCTGGGCAGTCCGCCCGCCCGGCGCAGGTGAACGCGCCGTGCGCCGTAGACTGAGCCGGTGACCATCTCCGACATGGGCCGACGCGCTCGCGCGGCCGCCGCCGACCTGGCCGTGCGCACCCGCGCCGAGAAGGACGCCACCCTGCACGCGATGGCCGACGCGCTGGAGGCGAGCTCCGCGGGCATCATCGAGCGCAACGCCGCCGACGTCGAGCGGGCACGGCAGAACGGCACCAGCGAGGCCATCGTCGACCGCCTGCGCCTCGACGACGCGCGCATCGCCGGCATGGCCGGCGGACTGCGCCAGGTGGCCGGGCTGCCGGACCCGGTGGGCGAGGTCCTCCGCGGCTACACGCTGCCCAACGGCCTGCAGGTCACGCAGCGGCGGGTGCCCATGGGCGTTGTCGGCATCATCTACGAGGCGCGGCCCAACGTGACCGCCGACGCCGCCGGCCTGGCGCTCAAGAGCGGCAACGCCGTCCTGCTCAAGGGTTCCTCGAGCGCCGCGGCTTCCAACGAGGCCGTCGTCGACGTGCTGGCCGCCGCGGTGGCGTCCGCCGGGCTGCCGCGCGACGCAGTCCAGCTGGTCCCCGGCGGGCACGACGAGGCCAAGCAGCTCATGCGCGCCCGCGGCCTGGTCGACGTGCTCATCCCGCGTGGTGGCGCCGGGCTCATCCGCAGCGTCGTCGAGGAGTCCACGGTCCCGGTCATCGAGACCGGCGTCGGCAACTGCCACGTCTACGTCGACGCCGACGCCGACCTCGAGAAGGCACTGGCGATCGTCCTCAACGCCAAGGTGCAGCGGCCGAGCGTGTGCAACGCCGCCGAGACGCTGCTCGTCCACTCCGCCGTAGCCGGCGAGTTCCTTCCGGCGGCGCTAGGTGCCCTGCGCGCTGAGGGTGTCACCGTCCACGGCGACGATCGCGTGCGGGCGTACGACGACGCCGTCGTGCCGGCCACCGACGACGACTGGGCCGCGGAGTACCTCTCGCTGGACCTCGCCGCCGCCGTCGTCGACAGCCTGGACGACGCGGTGGCGCACATCCGGCGGTGGGGGAGCGGGCACACCGAAGCCATCGTGACGCGGTCGCTGCCGGCGTCGCAGCGCTTCGCCGCCACCACCGACTCCGCCGCCGTCATGGTGAACGCCTCGACCCGGTTCACCGACGGCGAGCAGTTCGGTTTCGGCGCCGAGATCGGCATCTCCACGCAGAAGCTGCACGCGCGCGGGCCGATGGGGCTGCCGGAGCTCACCACGACGACGTACGTCGTCACCGGTGACGGGCACGTCCGCGGCTGACGATAGGCTGTCGCCTCATGAAGACCCTGGTGCTGCTGGCCGAAGAGGCCCACTCCGAGTCCGAAGGCTTCCCCGCGCTGGGCTGGGGGCTGTCCGCGTTCGCCATCCTGCTCGTTCTGCTCCTCATCGTGCTGTCGTTCGGCAAGGGCCGGCCGCACGCCTGAGCGCGGGGCGGGCACCACTGTGGGCAAGCGAACCCGGATCGGGGTCATGGGCGGCACCTTCGACCCGATCCACCACGGTCACCTGGTCGCCGCCAGCGAGGTGCAGCACTGGTTCGGCCTCGACGAGGTCGTCTTCGTCCCCACTGGTGAGCCCTGGCAGAAGACCGATCGCGAGGTCACGCCGGCCGAGGATCGCTACCTGATGACCGTCATCGCCACCGCGTCGAACCCGGTGTTCTCCGTCAGCCGGGTCGACATCGACCGCGGTGGCCCCACGTACACCGTCGACACCCTGCGCGACCTGCGGGCCGACCGGGGCGAGGACACCGAGCTGTTCTTCATCACCGGTGCCGACGCGCTGGAGCAGATCCTGTCCTGGCGCGACCACGACGAGCTGTTCGACCTGGCCCACTTCGTCGGCTGCACGCGGCCGGGCCACGACCTTTCCGCCGTCGGGCTGCCCGACGACAAGGTGACGCTGGTGGAGGTGCCGGCGCTGGCCATCTCGTCCAGCGAGTGCCGGCACCGGGTCACCGCAGGCGAGCCCATCTGGTACCTGGTGCCCGACGGCATCGTCCAGTACATCAACAAACGCGGCCTCTACGTCGGGGCATGAGACGCTAGACCCTACGACCACAGGAGAAGGGGACGCCGGCTTGACCGCAACCGATCGCGCGATCCAGCTCACGATCGCGGCCGCCGAGGCCGCAGCCGACAAGCTGGCCGACGACATCGTCGCTTTCGACGTGTCCGAGCAGTTGGCCATCACCGACGTGTTCCTGGTCTGCTCGGCCTCCAACGACCGTCAGGTCCGCTCGATCGTCGACGCGGTCGAGGAAGGGCTGCGGGACCTCGACGCCAAGCCCGTGCGCCGCGAGGGCGAGCGGGAGGGCCGCTGGGTGCTGCTCGACTACGTCGACATCGTCGTCCACGTCCAGCACGCCGAGGACCGCATCTTCTACGCCCTGGAGCGGCTGTGGAAGGACTGCCCGACCATCGAGCTGCCCGAGGACGTGAACGTCGGACGGGGCGGCCGCCCTGGTGACGGGGAGTGAGCCGCCGCGTCGTCCTGTGGCGCCACGGCCGGACGGAGTGGAACGCGGCCGGGCGGTTCCAGGGCCAGACCGATGTCGCCCTCGACAACCTCGGCCGGCAGCAGGCCCGGGAGGCCGCCTCCCGGCTGGCCGCCCTGCAACCGAACCTGTTGATCTCGTCGGACCTGCAACGCGCCCAGGACACCATCGCCGCCCTGGCCGGGCTCGTCGGTCTCGACGTCGAGCTCGACGCGCGGCTGCGTGAGACCTACGCCGGCGAGTGGCAGGGCTGCACGAGCACAGAGATCGCGTCCCGCTGGCCGGACGACTACAAGGCCTGGCGCTCCGGCGACCCCCTGCTGCGTGTCGGCGGCGGCGAGAGCCGGCAGGAGGTGGCCGAGCGCATGTTCGCGGCCATCACCGACGCCGCCGCCCGGCTGCCCGAGGACGGCCTCGTCGTGTTGACCTCCCACGGCGGATCGGCACGCCTGGGCATCGCCGCGGCCATCGGACTGCCCCTGCACCGGTTCACCAACGTGGGCGGGCTGTCCAACTGCTCGTGGTCCATGCTCCGCGAAGGCGACGACGGCTGGATCCTCGTCGAGCACAACGCCGGCACGCTGCCGACCCCGGTGGTGATCGAAGAGGGCTGAACCGGCGCTGACGAGGTGTGTCGATCCCGATTATGAGGTTACGGCACCGGTCAGCTAAGCTTACGAAGCCGTTCGGCACGGGGCTGTGGCGCAGCTGGTAGCGCACCTCCATGGCATGGAGGGGGTCAGGGGTTCGAGTCCCCTCAGCTCCACTCATTTCCGCAGGTCAGCGCGTTGCGGCAGGGCGATTCGATCCCCTGTCAGTCGCCGACTCGACAGAAACTCGACACTTCGCGCGTCGTTCGCGGCGCCTTGTAGGCTTGAGTGCAGCTTGGTCGGGTGCGAACCTGCAGGTCAGCGGGCTGAGATTGCGGGGAACTGAGACTTGATGGCAAATCCCGTGGGTCGACACTTGACCGACGGGTCAAGGCACGGGGCGTCGATCTCGAACTGGTACTCGACTGGTTCGTCGCCGGGCCGGTGAGCGGCTCACCTCAGCCTGAGCTTGCGCGCCATCGGGGCGAGCGCTGCCGGTGTGTCGATCCGCCCAATATGACGCCATCGATGGGATCGACTGCGTACATATCTCTGTTACGACAGGCTGACTCGGAGCATCGCCGTGCGGTTTCACGCAGACGCCGGACTCCGCGCATGGGGGTGAGGGCAGCAGGACATTGCGGGCGCCGCTGGCCCTTCTGATGTCGGCAGCGCCGACACGCACCATGGTCCCGTGGTGCTGGTGAGATTGGTGAGACAATGCCGAGCATGCTGACAGTGGAACGCGACATGCTTCCCGCTGAGCAACCGATTCCTGCAGCAGGACGCGCGCGCGGTCCTGGCAGCATCACAGAGGTGACCGTCGCGGGCCGCACGCTGCGCCCGACCGAGGTGTTCGACACGTACTGGACCTTCGCGGCCAGGCGACAGCAGATCTACACCGCACGATTGCGCGGCGACGCAGGCCCGTGGACTGAGGACCCCATCCTGCGCAATCACCGGTTCACCAACTGCTTCCGCGCCTCGGATCGAGTCAGCCAGTACTTGCTCGCCAACGTCATCTACGACGGAATCCAGGACTTCGACGAGGTGGTCTTCCGAACTCTGCTGTTCAAGCTGTTCAACAAGATAGAGACCTGGGAACTCCTCCTGGCTGAAGTAGGAGAGACGCCGACCTGGAAGTCCTTCGACCTCGATGAGTACGACGCCGTCCTGACCCGCAACTTCGCGTCGGGCCGCCGCCTGTACTCGGCGGCCTACGTCATGGCACCGCCGAAGCTGGGGGCCGAACGCAAGCACACCAACCATCTACGACTGCTGCGCGACATCATGGAGGCCGATGTACCGGCCGCGTTGCAGTCTGCCCCGACGATGCAGCGAGCCTTCGAGCTTCTGCGCGCCCTGCCAGGGCTCGGCGACTTCCTGGCGTTCCAGTACGTCATCGACCTGAACTATTCCGAGGGCCTGGACTTCGACGAGATGGATTTTGTGGTCGCCGGCCCAGGAGCCAAGGACGGGATCCGCAAGTGCTTCGGTCCTGGAGCGGCAGGCATCGAGTCCGACATCATCGCCTACATGGCCGAGAGTCAGGATGAGCACTTCGAACGCCTCGAGCTGCGCTTCGACGGGCTGTTCGGACGGCCCCTACAGCTCATCGACTGCCAGAACCTGTTCTGCGAGGTCGACAAGTACGCAAGAGTCGCCCATCCGGCGGTCGCCGGACTCAGCGGCAGATCCCGGATCAAGCAGCGCTTCGTACCCGCGGGTTCGATACTCACCAACTGGTTCCCACCGAAGTGGGGCATCAACGTTCCCACGCCCGCGACCGTCTGAACCGGCCCGGTGCGCCGCGCGGCATCCCCGCTACGGCGCGAGCGTGAGCTGGTCGGTGTTCAGGTACTCGCGTAGGACCTCGACGCTCGAGGCCCGGTGCTTGTCCACCTGGGCGTACCCGGCGACGATCGTGGCTCTGCCCGGCACCAGGCCAGCCAGTCTGCACACATAGCCGAGGAGCCGGCACACGGCAAGGTAGTTCCCGTAGGCCCGCTGGAACAGGTAGTGCGACCGATAGTGCGCCACGACGTGCAGGTGGCCATTGTCGAGCTGGAACGAGAGCAATGACAGGCACGGGAACCCCATCGGGTTCGTGTCGTGCTCGGCGTGGTGAACCGGCAGACTTGCGGTGAGCTGGTCGAGCGCCACCTCGTATCGGGCGGTCTTCGGACCGTCGGTGCCCATCTCGACCTTCAAACGACGCACGAGCTCGGCGATCTGGTTCAGGTGGCCGTCGCTCGTCTCGTAGTTGACCAGCCGCTCGAAGTAGGTACCCCTCGAGTTTCCCCGGTCGAGGTGCTTGAGGGTCGGCAGGAGCTTCAGGTACCGGGCGGCCAGGTCGACCGGATCGGTGGTACGAGCTGCGAGGCCGACCGGGAAGAGGGTATTGACGACGGTGTCGACGGGCGGGAGGCGGCGGTCGGCGAGGATCCCGTCAGCCATCTCGCGGATCTTCGGGTCCTCGACGGTGGTGTCCTGGATGCGGGTGATGACATGGCATGCTCGATGCTTGGCCTCCGCGGCGACGGCGACCACCGTGCGTGCCCACGCGACCGAGAGATCGTCGCCGATGATGACGAGATCGGTGTTCATCAGGCGGGCTCCACGTCGTCGAGCGGCACGCCGCCGCGGGACAAATCAGAGTCAGGCAGGTACAGGCCAGTGGGTCGCGGATGGACGACGATCTCGAGTGCAGCCGCGCCGAGGGTGACGGAGGTCAGAGACTGCGGGGCGCCGCAAGCCAGCGCCACGGTTTGGTCATTACCGGCTGCGACGGTCATGCCGGCCACCTGGTCGGCGATCATGCTGGAGTCGGACGGCGCCACCAGGATGTCCCCGAGAGATGCCTCGACCCGGCCTGCGGCACGAGTCCGCAGGTCCCACACATCGATGTCCAGGGTCGAGTCCAGGTGCAGCCCGGCGGCGAGACCAGCGTCCCGCTTCAGCCGCGCAGGCTGAGTTCGGGCCCACGCCTCGGCGTCGGTCTGGCGGACCATCCGCAGGTTCGCCAGGTGCCGGCAGGTCGCACGGAAGGTGGTCCCGAGCATCAAAGAGAGCTGGTACACCTCCCGGGCCGAGGTCGGCTTGCGCTGTCCCAGGTCGGCCAGCGCTGCGATCACTGCCCGTCGCGGCATGAGGAACCACGCGGCAAATGCCTCCGCGGTCATCTCGACCTCTCCGCGCGCGCGAACCGGAACAGGCGCGCCGGGCGAGGAATCGCCGGCCGACTCGATGGCGCATCGCCGGGCAGGGTCGGGCCGGTGGCCGAATTCGTGGTGACCGAGCTCGTGAGCCGCGGTGTGTCGCCGCGTAGCCCGAGTCATCATCGAGTTCACCAGGACCCCTCTCTTCCCGGCGGCCTCGACGTAGATCCCGAACAGCCGGGGAAGCGGACGCCGCATCAGCGACAGGTCGGCGTCGTCGATCGCCTTGTTCACGTTCACCGGGTAGACACCGGGGTCCACACGTAGCCGACCGTGGGCCTTCGCCGCGGCGATGTGTCCCAGGCGGTTCGCCATCAGCCAGTTCACGTGACCTCTCCCGGCTCACGGGATCGTCTGTGGGTGAGGAACTCCGCAAATCTCAAGACCTCATCCTGGTCCTGCGGGGTCAGGTCCACCATCGCCCGTTCCAGAGCCGAGAATGCGCCGGCCGACTCCTCGACATCGCCGAGCAGCCGCCCCACCGATGTCTGATAGGCCCTTGCGAGCTTGCGCAGCTCCAGGCTGTCCACCTTCCGGTTGCCGCGTTCGATCTCTGAGACGGCCGACCGCGGGATCCCGGTGGCCGAGGTGACATACTGCTGTGACAACCCGAGGTACTCCCGGATCTGGCGCAGTCGCTGGCCCAACGCCTCCTGGTCAAGATCGCCGTCGCCCTCGATGCCGGGAAGGTCGCTCACGCCGTCGCCACCTCTCCGTGCGATTCGGGCAGAAGTCGCCACACCGCGTCGGCGAACGCCTTGACCGACCGCAGAGCGCGCGCAGTCTCAGCGTTGGTCGGCAACTCCGCCCCCACCTGTTCCTGCACCCGGGTCAGCACCTCGGCAGCAAGCAGCGAGTCCACCGGCAAGTCCTGGCCGGCCGCCGCGAGCTCCTCGAGCAGGTCGTCGGCGTCCATCGCGTTGTCCTCCGCGATGAGCTGGATGATGAGCCACTCGATGTCGTCCTTCGTCATCTCTCCCCTCCTGTTGGGAAAGTAGACCCCCCGCTTGATAATCGATCCGTTCGATAGTAGAACAGGTTGACGAGAAATCCAACACTGAGGCCGTCATGGAGGCCACGATGAAGTTCAGCGACTACCAGAAGAGCATCCGAGAGACCGACCAGCGACCTGGAGCCGCGCTCGAGGACATCACCGTCCACCTCCTCGGGCTGGCCGGGGAGGCCGGGTCGGTCGCAAGCGCCTACAAGAAGTACATCCGCGACGGCGCAGCCGACAGCGGCTTCAAGCTGCGTATGCGGGAGGAGCTCGGCGACGTCCTTTGGTACGTCGCGACGATCACCGACCACCTCAAGCTCAACCTCGACGAGATCGCTTCGGCCAACCTCGACAAGACCCGCGGGCGCTGGCTTCTCGGCACCAGTGACCCTCTCGACCTCGACTATGACCAAGCCGAGCGGCTACCCCGGACCGGCACCTACGAATTCATACCTAGCATCAACGACGACGGGCGACCCGTCATCACCGTCATGTACGACGGTGCAGAGCTCGGCGCCCAGCTCACTGACAACGCACTAACCGACGACGGCTACCGCTTCCACGACGCCTTCCACCTGGCCTACGCGACAGTGCTGGGCTGGTCACCGGTCACCCGCGCACTGATGAAGCGCAAGCGCAAGTCCGACTCCGACGTCGACGAGAGCGAGGACGGCGGCCGCGCGATCGTGATCGAGGAAGGCCTGGCGGCGTTCACGTTTGCGTACGCCGCTCGGCACGAGTTCCTCAACGGCGTAACACGCCTCGACCAGCAGTTCCTCGACTCGATCACCCTGATGACCCACGGGCTCGAGGTCGGCGCGCGCTCGCAAGCCGACTTCGAGCGGGCCATCCTCCAGGGCTTCAACGTATTCCGCCAGCTCCACGCGAACAACGGCGGCTTCGTCGATTTCGACGCCAACGCCCGCAAGCTCACCTACCGCTCGCGGACGCAGTAGGTCACGCAACGCTTCGTGAGACTTCCCGCATCTGAGCCACGGGCCATACGACTTGTCCACCTTCCGCCCTGCGGCACTAACTGCGTCACATCGCCGCGCTCGCCCGCGGTAGGCGCCTCCCTCATGTAGCTGGGCGAACTTCGTATAGCCCCACGGTGGTTCGAGGCGGCCTAGATGAAGCTGAGCTGACCGGTCGCTGCGCGTGTCAGCGTCAACGTCGTGCCGTACAGGCTGAATTCGAGAAGCAGGCCGCTGTCGAGGACTGCGGCGACACCCGCGTGATCACGCGCGACGACCACGCCGAGAACTGAACCGTCCTCGGCCAGGATGTTGAGCTCGTCGCCGTCGTTAGAGGCGACGATCGTCACCGGCGTGAGTTCAGCGATCTTGCAGCTTCTCCGCCACCTGCACCACGATCGGGATCTTGTCGCGAGCTACATCCATGCGCACTTTGCCTCCAACCCGGAGGTCCCGCGGCACTTCCACGGCGCTGCTCTTGCTGCCCGCAACCAACGGGCCCAGCGACCTCAGAGTGAGGGTCCCTCGGCGTCACGATTGTCACCGCCGAAGGGGCGTTCGCCATCGTTGTGACCGAGTAGGAAGGTGAAGCGGGCCAGGTCGGTGTCACGGTCGGGCAGGTCGAGCGGGTGCTCCGATCGTGGGCATGCCTAGGACGGTCACGGTGTCGTGATCGTGGTGGGCGAGTCGTTCGGTTCCGGCGCGCTTGTCGACCAGGAACCGCAGGGTGAGGTCGATTCCTTCGATCTCTCCGAGCCACGCCTGGGCTTCGGCGTGGGCCCGTCGGGCGAGCAGGTCGGTGTGGTCTCGTCGAGCCGGCCGAGCATCTTGGGGTCGACGTGCAGCATGGGGCAGCGGATGCAGGCATGTTCGTGCTCGCAGGGGGTGGGGTCGACCAGCCAAGGTGGTACAGGTGGATCGCTTGGTCCACGTGGTCGGGGGAGAGGCCTCGTCACCGCATCGGTACCTCGTGCCGGTGGCGTCGTGGCATTGTGCAACCCGGTGGAGCCCGACCGAGGGCACGCGCAGCGCAGCAGTCGGTGGAGCTTCCTTGTGCGCCACTACGCTGTGTGGCTCGGCACGCTCAGCTCAGCCATCGACTCGAGGATCACGGTGATCGACCTCGTCAGAGCCGACTCGGTGATCATTCGCGCCTGGTCGGCGTCACCGGCTGCGATTGCGTCGATGAGCGGCTTGTGGGGGTGCTGGAGCGGGATCGGTTCGCCGTTGAGCTGCTGCACTCGGAGGAACCACTGGACCTTGGTCTGCAGCCCCTCGATGATGGCGGTCAGCGGCGGGACGCGGGCAAGCTCGGCGACGGCGACGTGGAAGGCTGCGCCGGGCGAGAAGTCCCCATCGATGCGGGCCGCCTCCGCCCTGGCCTCCAGCTCACGGAGGCGTTCGACGTCCTCCGGCGTGGCGCGCTTGGCGGCCAGCGCCGACGCCTCCGGCTCGAGCAGCCTTCGCAGGAGGTACACGTGCTGGACGTCGCGGACGCTGAAGAACCGCACGATCGAGCCGCGCCGGGGGAGGATCTCGACCATGCCCTCGACCTCGAGCCGGTTCAGGGCATGCCGGACCGGGGTCTTGCTGAGGGCGTACCGTTCGGCCAGCTCGCCCTCGACGATCAGCTGGCCGGGCCGCAACCGCCCCTCGACGATGTCGGCCTTCAGCGCCAGGTAGGCGCGTTCGTTCTTCCGGTCTTGGCTCATCGCGATCAGGATACATGGACTGCCGCTCAGCTCAAATCTCGCTAAAATTTCAAGGAAACTTTCCCTTGACATCAGATTGGAGGCGCCCATAGCGTGCAGTCCTTCCACCCGTCGTGCCGGAGGAGTCGCATGAGCATCGTTGTCGTCGGATCCGGACTGCCGGCATTGGCCTGCGCCCTATACGCATCGGCGTGCTCGGGCGACGAGGTCGAGCTCCTCGCGGCCGACGCGCCGGACGTCGCGCGCTTCGCCGGGACGGGAATCGCCGCGATCGAGGAGACGCCCGCCGACGTGTCGCTCGCCGTCCGCGCCACGCTGGACGAGGTCGGCTCCGACCTGGCGATCGTGGTCGCCGACACCCGGGAGATCCCGGACGAGGTCACCGTGCTGGCCGACCGCTCGTCGATCCGGTCGATCCTGCTCGCCCCCGGCGGGTTCGCCGGCGCGCTGCGGGCGAGGGCCGCGCTGGACCGGGCCGGCCGTCCGGACATCGCCGTCGCGGAGGCGCCGGGCTTTCCGGTGCTCGCCCGCCGTCCGCAGGTCGATGAGGTGCGGATCGTGGCGGTCAAGCGATCGATGCCCATCGCCGGCCTCGACGCGGCCGGGACCGACCAGGCCCTGCTCGACTACGGGCCGTACCTGCCGGCGCTCGTGCCGGCCACGCTCGCCACGACGTCGCTGTCCAACGTCAACACCGTGACGCATCCCCCGCTGGTGCTGCTCAACGCCGCACGGATCGACGCGGGTGAGCCGTTCCTCATCTGCCGGGACGGGCTCACGGCCGCGACCAGTCGCTTCCTCACCGCGCTCGACCAGGAACGGCTCGCCCTGGTCGAGGCCGCCGGCGGCGACCCGGTCGACACCGCCACCTGGCTTCTGCGCTACTACGGACAGGCCGGGATGAGCGGTGCCGACATCGGCGCCTGCATCCGATCGTTCCAGCCGCTCATGGAGACACCCGCTCCGCCAACGCTCGACCACCGCTACCTCACCGACGACATCCCGCACGGCGTCGCCGCCTACCTCGCGCTGGCGCGCCGGCTCGGCACCCCGCACCAGCATCTCGCGGCAATCGTCACGCTCTCCTCGACGGTCATCGGCCATCCGCTCGCCGCCGATGGCGACGCCGTCGAGGCCTTCCTCTCCTGGCTCGAGGCCTGATCTCTGGAGGAGCACATGAACAGCGTTCACGACGATTCCGCCGGCCTGGCCCGGCTGCGGCAAGGGCTGGTGGCCGGCGACATCGGCCGCCGTCAGTTCCTCCTCGGGGCCGCGGCGCTCTCGACGACCGCGCTCCTCGCCGGCTGCGGCGGCATCGAGCAGAGCGACGGCGGCTCCGGCGACGGCGGGGTCATCCCGCTCTACACGGTCGAGAACGACCCGAAAAGCCTGGCGTTCTACAACATGGTCATCGCCACGTTCCAGGAGAAGTACCCGGAGGCTCGCGTCGAGGTGTCGGTCTACTCCGACTCCACCCAGCTCCAGCACCTCACGACGGCGTTCCGGAACAAGGTGGACGTCGGCATCTTCTCCCCGCCGGTGAGCCAGTTCGCGTCGTGGGCACGCGACGGCTACCTGGCCGTTCTGGACGACCTGGTCGAGGAGATCGGCCCCGACGACTTCATGCCCGGCACGCGCATCGTCGTCGACGGATCCGACTACGCCATCCCGCTGCAGGCCAACTCGCATCTCATGTACTACCGCAAGGACATTCTGCAGAACGCGAACATCGCCCCGCCGGAGACGTTCGACGACTTCCTGGCGGCGGTGAGCGAGACGCACGGCGGCGACGGTCACATCGGCATCGCGCTGGCCGTCGGGCCGACACCGCAGCTGCCGCTGTTCTCCTTCTCGCCATACATCTTCCAGTCCGGCTGGGACTACTTCGACCGGGACGGCAACCTCACCTTCGACCGGCCCGAGGTGCTGGAGGCTCTGGAACGGTTCGTCTCGATGATGCGGTTCTCGGCCCAGTCGCTCCACAACGGCGAGTACGCCGACATCGTCAGCGCCTACAGCTCGGGACAGGCCACGTTCGCGCCGTTCCCCGGCCGGCTCGGCGTGAACCTGCACGAGAGCGCGCCCGACATCGCCGAGAAGTCCGGCGTCATTCCCATTCCCGCCGGACCGTTCATGACCGGGCAGCTGCACTTCGGCTCCGGCCAGCAGTACGCCCTCTATGCGCAGACCGCGCAACCGGACCTGGCCAAGGAGTTCCTCAAGGAGCTCACCGTGGGCGAGCACGCCGTCGAGTTCGCCATGACCGTCCCCGGGCACCTGCTGCCGCCGATGAAGAGCGTGCGGGATCAGCTGCTCGGCATGCTGTCCACGTCGGCCGACCCCTACGTGAGCGAGCACGCCGACTGGATCGAGACCTTCGCCGAGTACGTCCCGACGGCGATGACGTCGTCGGTGAGCATGGGCGCGGTCCACGACAAGTCCTTCGAGGAGAAGTTCACCAACGTCTGCCCGTGGGCCGCGGAGATCTGGAAATCGCCGCCGGTCGACGGGATGATGTTCCAGAGCATCCTCATCGACGGCGAGCCGGTCGAGCGGGCGTGGCAGACGGCGGCGGAGGAGATGCGCGTGGTCGCCGACGGCTGGAAGGCGAAGCATCCGGACTGGGAACCGGAGATCGTGTGATGGCTGCGGTCGCCTCGCCGGCACAGGCCATGTCCCGCGCGTCGCCGCCCCGGAAGCCGGTCGATCCCTTCCGGGCCGGTCAGTACGTGATGTTGGTCGTCGTGGTGCTGGCGGCCGACCTGCCGCTGCTGTTCATGATCCTCAGCGCGTTCCGCACCGAAGCGGCGAACAAGCAGTATCCGCCCAGCGTCGACGCCGACACCTTGACGTTGGACAACTTCACCAGCCTCTTCGGGACGTACGGGTTCGGCCAGTACCTGCAGAACAGCCTGGTCGTGTCCGGCCTGGCGACCGCCGGGGTCGTGATCTTGGGAACCATCGCCGCGTACGCGCTGTCCCGGTTCGACTTCCTCCCGTTGCGGGTGATGGGCCGGCTGGCGATCGTCGCCTACCTGGTCCCGCCGATCCTCATCCTCGTGCCGGTCACTCAGGTGATCTTCGGGGCCGGGTTGGGCGACAACCTGATCGCCCTGGCCGCCCTCTACACGGCAGTGTTCCTGCCGTTCGCGCTCTGGATGCTGCGGTCGTACTTTCAGGGCGTCGCGATCCAGCTCGAGGAAGCCGCCATGGTCGATGGCTGCACCCGGTTCGGCGCCTTCCGCCGGGTGGTGATCCCGATCTCGGTTCCGGGTGTGATCACCGCGGCCATCTTCACGTTCGCCGCGGCGTGGAGCGAGTACCTCTACGCGTCCACGCTCATGACCAGCACCTCCAACCTGACCGCCAATCCGGCGACCTACCTGCTCATGGGGCACTATGGAACGACGTCGGCGGGACTTCTGATGGCGGCGGGTCTGGTCATCGTGGCGCCCGTCGTCGTGCTCTATCTGGTCGCGCAACGTTGGCTGGTCTCCGGGCTGGCGGCCGGGGCGGTGAAGGGCTGATGGCCGTCATCGGTACTCGCGTACGCGCGCCGCGCCGGCCGGCCATGAGCGACCGGCGGCTCGCCCTCCTGCTCGCCGCACCGGCCGCGGCGCTGCTGGCGCTCTTCGTGGTCTACCCGTTCCTCACGGCGCTGCTCAACAGCTTCGCCGACGTCGACGCCGCCAGCGGCCGCCGCACGTTCATCGGGATCGACAACTTCGTCACGATCGGATCCGACCCAGACCTCCGCGCGGCGTTCGGGCGGACCGTGGTGTGGACTGTGTCCAACATGGTTCTGCAAGTGTGCCTCGGCGTGCTGGTCGCGCTGTTGCTCAACGCGCGACTGCGGGGCCAGGGCCTGGCTCGTGGCCTGGTGCTGTTCCCGTACATGGTGCCGGCGATCGTGGTCGCGCTGATGTTCCGCTACATGTTCAACGACGTCACCGGCCTGGCGAACTACGTCCTGCTCGATCTCGGGCTCATCGACGCGCCGCTGGGTTGGCTCAGCGACCCCGACGTCATCATGGTGACGCTGGTGCTGGTCAACGTGTGGAAGTACACCCCGTTCTTCGTGATCGTGGTGCTGGCCCGGCTGCAGACCATCCCGCGGGATCTGTACGAGGCGGTCTCCATCGACGGTGGTGGCCGATGGGCCGGCCTCCGCGCGGTGACGCTGCCCTCGATCCTGCCAGTGCTGCTGGTGGCCATGCTGCTGCGCACGATCTGGACGGCGTACGACTTCGACATCCCGTACCTGTTGTCGGCCGGCGGCGGTCCGAGTGGGTCCGCGGTGACCGTGCCACTCGCCATCCGGTCGCTGGCCTTCGAGTCCGGCTCGATCGGGCAGGCCTCGGCACTGGCCGTCTGCATGGCCCTGTTGCTCATCGCGTCGGCCTGGGTCTACCTCCGCGGCTTCAACGAACGCACCCACGTCTAGGCAGTCACACGCTATCCGGAAGGACCATCACGTGAAGCATCTCGGAATCCTGGCGCACAGTGTCGAGGGCGCCTCGTTGTGCCTGCGAACGTTCTGTGCGGACGGGTTCGACCAGCTCGGCCCGCATCTGCACCCGGATGTCAGCCTCGATTGTATCGCGATGGGAGAGAGCATGCCGGCCTGGGACGCCGGAGACCTGCCGCCGATCGCCGCCATCCTGACCACCAGCGCAACGCGACTCCGCGCGGCCGGCGCGGACTTCTTCGTCTGCCCCGACAACACCGCCCATCTGGCGCTGGAGGCAGCGCCCGAGCCGTTGGCCCTCCCGGGCCTGCACATCGCAGAGATCGTGGCCGAACGAGCCGCGCAGGAGGGGCGGCGAACCGTGGGGATCCTCGGCACGAGGTACACCATGGACGCCGACCTGTATCCCGACGCCTTCCGACGCATCGGCATCGACTCCATGGTGCCCGACCCCGACGAGCGCGCGACGATCAACGGCATCATCTTCGAGGAACTCGTCGAGGGAGTCTTCACCGACGAGTCCCGCCGCGTCTATGTCGAGATCATCAACAGGCTGAAGCGACGGGGCTGCGACGCGGTGGCGCTGGTGTGCACCGAGATCCCGCTGCTGGTCGACGACGGCAGCTCCCCGCTGCCGACCCTCGACTCCACCCGCCTGCTCGCGCACACCGCCTTCGACGTCGCCGTCGGCACGCGACCGATGCCCACCTGGCGAGGCGGCCCGCGGTCCGCGTGACCTGCGTGAGCACAGTGCTGAATCTTGGATCGGGAGATGGTGCACCATGTGCTACTCGTGCTGTGATCGAGCGCATTCTGCCCGAACTGCGTGGAGGTCGAGATGGCGATGACCGCGGCGGTGCCGGAGGTGGACCGGCTCGAGGTGCTCGGCCAGATCGAGCGGCGGGTGCTGTGGCTGTCGACGGCGATGGTCCACCACGCGAACCGGGTCCGGCCGAACCCGTCGGGCGTGAAGGTGGGCGGCCACCAGGCGTCGTCGGCGTCGATGACGACGCTGATGACGTCGCTGTGGTTCCGGCACCTGCGCGCCGAGGACCGGGTGTCGGTGAAGCCGCACGCGTCGCCGGTGCTGCATGCCGTCAACTACCTGCTCGGCTGGCTGGACGCGGCGAAGCTGACGACGCTGCGGGAGTACGGCGGCCTGCAGAGCTACCCGAGCCGGTCGAAGGACCCGGACCCGGTCGACTACTCCACCGGCTCGGTCGGCATCGGGGCGACGGCGCCGATCTGGGGTGCGCTGGCCCGCCGCTACCTTGGCGGCGACGGCACCGGCCGGCAGTACTCGCTGGTCGGTGACGCGGAGCTGGACGAGGGAGCGGTCTGGGAGGCGATCCTCGATCCGCAAGTCGCCGAGCTGGGCGAGGTGGTGTGGCTCGTCGACGTGAACCGGCAGTCGCTGGACCGCGTCGTGCCCGGCATCGCGATCCCGCGGCTGCAGGGCATGTTCGCCGCCGCCGGCTGGCAGGTGCTGACGGTGAAGTACGGCCGGCTGCTGGACGACCTGTTCGCCCGGCCGGGCGGCCCGGCGCTGCGCGACCGGCTGGATCAGATGTCAAACCCCGAGTACCAGCGGCTGCTGCGCTGCACGGCCGCCGAACTGCGTGACCGGCTGCCGGACGGCGACGCCGCCGTCGCCGGCCTGATCGCCGATCTCGACGACGCCGGCCTGCGGCAGGCGGTGCGCAACCTCGGCGGCCACGACCTGCGCGCACTGGACGGTGCGTTCGCCGCCATCGACGACGCCCTGCCGACGGTGGTCTTCGCCTACACCATCAAGGGCCACGGCCTGCCCACCGAGGGCCACCCGCAGAACCACTCCGCCCTGCTCACAGACGCGCAGCTGCGCGACCTCGCCGCCACCATGGGCATCGACCCGGACCGGCCGTGGGAACGGTTCGCCGACGGCACCGACGCCGCCCGGCTGTGCGCGACGACGGCGGAGCGGCTGTCGCCGCCGACCCTTCGCCCGGCAGCCGCGCCGGAGCTGCCGGTGGACCTCGGCCGGACGCCGAGCGGCTCCGCGACCACCCAGGCCGCGCTCGGCCGGGCGCTGGTCGACCTGACCCGGCAGGCGCCGGACGCGGCCCGGCGGGTCGTGACCGTCAGCCCGGACGTCTCGTCCTCGACCAACCTGGGCGGCTGGGTGAACAAGGTCGGCGTCTGGTCGCCGCGCGAACGGGTGGACTGGTTCGCCGACGACCCCGAGACCATCCTGCACTGGCGCGAGCGGCCGACCGGGCAGCACATCGAGCTGGGCATCGCCGAGACCAACCTGGTCGGGTTGCTCGGCGAACTGGGCGCGACGTGGAGCCGGTGGGGCGAGCCGCTGCTGCCCATCGGCGTCCTCTATGACCCGTTCGTCGCCCGGGCGCTGGAGCCGTGGACGTTCGGCATCTACGCCGGCGGCCAGTCGATCCTGGTCGGCACGCCGTCCGGCGTCACGCTGGCCTCCGAGGGTGGCGCGCACCAGTCGATCATCACGCCGTCCATCGGGCTGGAACAACCCGGCTGCGTCAGCTACGAGCCGGCGTTCGCCCTCGACCTGGAATGGACCCTGCTCGCCGCGCTGGCCCGGCTCGGGCGGCCGGACGGCTCGTCGGCGTACCTGCGGCTGTCCACGCGTCCCGTCGACCAGACCCTCGCCGCCGTGCCCGCCGACCCGGCCGCCCGGGAGCGGCGCCGGCGGCAGGCCGTGGCGGGCGGCTACCCGCTGCGACGGGCCGCCCGGCCGGACGTCACCATCGCGGCCATGGGCGCCGTCCTTCCCGAGGCGCTGGACGCGGCCGACCGGCTGGCCGAGAGCGGGGTCGCCGCCGACGTCGTCTGCGTCACCAGCCCGGACCTGCTGTTCCGCGCCATCCAGGCCCGCCATGGCCGCGACGACGCCCCGTCCTGGATCCTCGACCAGCTGCTGCCCGCCGGCCGGGCTTGCCCGCTCGTCACCGTTCTCGACGGGCACCCGCACACCCTGGCATTCCTCGCCACCGTCCACCGGGTCGACCACCTCGCCCTCGGCGTCGCCGGGTTCGGCCAGTCCGGCTCACTCGAGGACGTCTACCGCCACCACGGCATCGACACCGACAGCATCTTCCGCGCAGCGCTCGACCTCGTAGGCTAGCTCGCGGCGTCGCCGCGCGAATTGTCGAGGCAGGGCGCCGACGAATCGACCATCAGGCTTCCGGGGCTACAACTGGTACTCGTCGACGAGTATCAGGCGGCTCTCGACGGCGCGATGCGCCGAGTCTCAGCTGATCTGTCCTGGGCTGTCACTAGGGTGACCCAGATGCCTGGCCATCCATGGAGATCGGCGGGCCGAAGCGCGGGAGGCATGCAGGACGATGCCATGCGTCTCTGGGACGACAATCCAACGATCATGACCTTGCAGGTATCGACACGGTCGTCGAGGCCGTCGTCGCGGCACTACTGTCACCGGCGCTCGACCCCGTGACGGTGGCGATCCAATCAAGGTGGGGTGGTGGCAAGTCGTCCGCGCTGCGGATGATGGAGAAGCGGTTCTCCACTGACACATCTGTTGTTGTCATCATCGGGTTCCCGGCGCACCGGCCGGGCAGGTGCGCGACGAGTTCTCGATGGGCGGCGACGAGCCCGACGCTTCCGGTTGATGGCACGGGTCGCCGACCGGCACGCGCCGGCGACCCGCACCGCAGGAAGGCGCAGTGGAGCAGATCACCCGGCCGCCGCACCCTGTGCGGCGGTCAAGGGATCAGCTGGTTCCGGCGAGCCTCGGGTGGGGTTCGGACCGAGTCAGAGCGACTGCGTCCACGCCGAGAGACGTTCTTCACGTCGCTCGCGGATGTCGTCAGGGAGGTTCTCCAGCCGCCCCTCGAGTCTCGCGCCGAGCCTCATGGGCGGGTCCTGGACCTGCAACGCGGTTCGCTCGTCACCGCTGCGTCGACCGGACACCCGGATCGTGTCTCCGACGGCGATGTCCGACGTCGATGCCGCGTCGCCGTCCGACGTGACCCCCGTCTCCTCGGTCAGTGTCCATGTCCACTCGGTGCCGTCGGCGCTGCGCACGGTCACCTGGGTGTCGGCGACCTCGGTCACCTCTCCCTGTTGCCACGCACTGGTCACGACGTCTCCGTCGTCGTTCAGCTGGGACGACTCGCCGTAGAGAGGCTCCCCTTCCAACAAATCGGAGCGGGGCAGCAGCGACTCGGACTCAGTCGAGTCCTCCGCGGCGGCGAGGCCGTACCCTCCCATCGCTACGATCGCGATCGTTGTAGCGGCTGTTGCAACCTGTCGCTTGCGTCTCATCGAGTTGCTCCTCACGGGTTGAGGAGTCAGCCATCCGACGGCGGACTCCTTCCGGTCACGACGTATCCAGCGTGCGTCAATCCAGATAAAGCGCGCGTAAAGCGGGTGGCGGGACTGAGCCCGGGCGCCGACTACCTGGGCCGTGTCCGGGGGCGCTGGGACCGGCACGCTATGCACTCGGCCACAACACTATTGACCGCGCCGTAGCCCGGTGTTAGGTTCCCGGCAATCGATTGCCACATGGCAATCGATTGCCGACAATCCGCGAGGTTGACAATGACGCACCACAACGGACGGGCGGTATGCGTGGCGATCTTGGTCTCGGCGGCCCTGGCGCTGACCGTGGCGTGCGGCGGTTCGGAGTCGCAGAGCGAGGATGGCGTCACGACCATCACCTTCTCGGGTGCCTCGGATGAGACGTTCATGGCGGCGCAGCTCGATCTCATCGAGCGGTTCGAGGCGGCGCATCCTGAGATCAATGTCGAGTTCGAGCCGGCTGCCGGAGTTGACGCGGAAGAGGGCGCGATCCTCCGCCTCGGGCAGGGCGATCCGTCCCTCGACATCGTGACCACCGAGGTGGGTTATGAGTACCAGTGGTACACCGAGGGCTGGATCGAGCCCTTGACGTCGTACGTCACGGACGAGGAACTGGCCCAGATCGATCAGCATTTGGTGGACAACGAGACCTTCGACGGTGAGTTCCTGGCCGTTCCCGTCGACAACTCGACGATGTACCTCGCCGTCAACTACGACCTCCTCGCAGAGGCCGGCGTGGAGGGGCCGCCAAGTCTGCAACGCAACTCCTTCGACGAGGTGGTCGAAGGGGTCTGGACCTGGGAGCAGGTCGTCGACGCGGCCGCCGCGGTCAAGGAGGCCACCGGCAAGACCGGCTTGCTCATCCCGAACGACGAGACCTGGATCCTCGCGCCGTTCGGCCAGCAGCTCGGCGGTGAGACGACCAACGAGGACGGGCTCGAGGTGGAGGGCTACCTCGACGGGGACCAATGGGTGGAGCTGGCGACTCGCTACCAGTCGTGGTTCGAGGATGGCGTCGCCGACATCACGAACCCGGAGTGGACCACGGACCAGTTCCTCGCCGGCGAGTCGGCCTTCCAGCTGGCGCACATCGGTGACTTCGACATGTGCGCCTCGGCCAGCTTCGAATGCGACGCTGCCGCACAGCCCCATTTCGCCGACGGCGTGCCCGCAGTGCAGTCGAACGGCATCGCCCTGGCGATGAACGCTGCGTCGGAGCACAAGGACGAGGCCGCCGCCTTCCTCAAGTTCATCCTGCTCGACCCTGAGGGCCAGAGCGCCCTGGTCGACGGGAACTACTTCGCGGCGATCCCGTGGCAGCAGGCGTCTCTGGACGCCATCACGACCGACCCCGCCTACGCGGAGTTCCCGCTGAGCGTGAAGCGCCTCGGCGCCTACCAGTTCCAGAACTGGCCGTCCAGGGCCATCAAAACCCCCGCGGCCGCCACCGTCTTCACGGTCATGTCGGACGCCTTCCTCGATGTCCGTGTCGGCGCGATGAGCCCCGAAGAGGCGGTCGGCACCATGACCGAACGGGTCGAACGCGACCTCGAGGCTTATCGAGGTTGACCGGGTCGGCAGACCTGCCGGTCGCACTGAGGACTCCACGGATCCGGAAGGTTCACTCCATGGCTGCTCGAACAGGCACCGAACAGATCGTGCCGGACCGTGATGCCGTGTCCGGACGACTGACCGGCAGCACTCCGCCACCGCCCGGACGCGCCAACCGGACCAGCCTCGCCGGAGGCGGTCCGCGAGTGGGACGCCCTTGGACCCCCTACGCCTTCCTGCTGCCGGCGGGCGCGCTGCTGGCGATGTTCTCGGTCTTTCCCCTGGTCTGGGCGCTCGCCATCAGTGTCCAGCCTCGGGGGGCGGGGAAGAACGGGACGATCACTGGGTTCACGCTCGAGAACTTCAGTAGCGTCCTCACCGACAGCAGGACACTCGACTCGCTGCGCGTCACCGTGGCCTATGCCCTGCTCACCACGTTCTTGTGCATCGCGTTCAGCATCCTGACCGCACTGGCGATCAAGACGGTGCGTCGTGGGGCGGGCGTGTACCAGGCCGCGCTGCTCATTCCGCTCACTGTGGCGCCGCCGGTGGTCGTGATCTTGTGGAGGGCACTGTTCAACCGGAACACCGGCGCCGTCAATGGCATTCTCACCCGGCTCGGCATCCCCGAGCAGGGTTTCTACGAGAGCACCGGGCAGGCGTTGTACGTGCTGGTCGCCATGGCGGTCTGGACGAACGTCGGCTTCTGGACGCTGGTCTATCTCGCCTCGCTCAACTCGGTCAGCACCGAGATCTTCGAGGCGGCGGAGCTCGACGGCTGCGGGCCGATCCGCAAGTTCTTCTACGTGATCTTCCCGTTGCTGCGCCGTACCACGCTTCTCGCGGGCGTGGTGTTGATGTCGGCCGGGCTGGTGGTCTTCGTGCCGGCCCAGTTGCTGACCCAGGGCGGCCCTGGCGGAGCGACGAACTTCCTCATGTACATGGCGTCGCAGGAGGTCCTGCGCTACGGGCACCCGGGGACGGCGAACGCCTTGGTGGCACTGTTGCTGCTGATCATCGCCACCACCGTGGCCCTTCAGTTCCGGCTGCTGAGGAGCAAGGATGCGTAAGCGTTCCCGGGCGGCGGCCCACATCTACCTCGTCGGCATGGTGCTGATCTACATCGTGCCGGTCTGGCTCATGGTGGTCACGTCGACGCGGTCGAGCGACGGCGGCGGGGTGTTCCGCGACTGGAGCCCGTTCCGGTTCCAAGCGCTCGTTCCGTACGACCTCGATCTCGGCGGCTATCGCGATGTCATGGCCGTGGGCTCGATCTTCCGAGCGTCGCTCGTGAACACGCTCATCGTGTGTGTGATCGTCGTGGTGGCGGGGGCGGTGGTCAACTTCCTGGCCGGCTTCGCCTTCGCCTATTACGACTTCCAGGGGAAGAACATGCTGTTCACCACGAGCCTGATCACGTTCATGGTGCCGTTCGAGGCGATCGTCATCCCGATCCTGACGCTCGTGCAGCGGCTCAGCCTCGTGGACACCCTCGCCGCGCTCATTCTGCCGACGCTCGCCAACGGGTTCCTCATCTTCATGTTCCGCCAGTTCTTCCTGGGAATTCCGCGCGAGATGTACGAGGCGGCGATGATCGACGGTGCCGGTGTCGGCCGGGTGATCTGGCACATCTACCTGCCGTTGTCGAAGTCGATTCTCGTGACGTCGTCGATCGTGCTCTTTCTCGCCGTGTGGCAGGCGCTGTTCCTCCCACTCGTGGTGTTGCGTTCGCGCGACACGTGGGTGGTCCAGTTGGCCCTGTCGGCGATGCAAGGGACGGTACAGATGCCGACGTGGGGACCCGTGCTCGCCGGAAGTGTCATCACGCTGATCATCCCGATGATCTTGGTTGCTCCATTCATGCGGTACTTCAAGTTGTCCGTTCTCGAGGGTTCGAGCCGCGGGTGAGAACGCGGCCGTCAAAGGCGGAGGAATTCATGGAACGAGGCGTCTATGCCCAGGGTTGGTATGCACGGCAACACAACTACCACCCGAGTCGCCCGGCACGCCGGTTGAAGATGCTGGACGACTTCACCGACTACCGCGCGACTATGCTGACCTGGCCCGCGCTCGGCGGCGGGGGCATCTCGCTGCCGTATCTCGAGCAAGAGGCGGCCGGCGAGATTCCGGCGAGATTCCGGTTCTACGGCTATGTCACCGATCAGGAGTTCAACCACGCGTGCTCGGAACGGGGAATCAAGGCGTTCGGTGTGATCTTCCTGATGCAGGGATGGGAGTTCCCGGCCGAACTGTCCGAGGACGAGGACGAGGTCCTGAGCCTCAACGAGCTGCGCGGTGTGGGAAAGCGGACCAGGCTGGGGCTGCGGGAATTCACCCAGAACACCTACCCCAGGCTCTGGAACAGCTACGAGTCCTACTTCCCGGGCGGGCTGCGTAACAGCGAAGGCGACGTCGTCACGGACCTTTGGGAGGAGTGCTGCTCTCGCGACATCCACGGCGAGGCGTTGCGGGCGGACTGGCTGGAGTGCCCCGACCGTGAGCATATCTGTCATTTGATGGACACGAACAACCCAGTCTGGCGTGAGTACGTCAAGGCGGTCATCCGGATCCAGGTCGATGCCGGTGTCGACGGGATCCAGTTCGACGAACCCGACGGCCCCATGGGCTCGTTGAAGTACGGCGGCTGCTTCTGCAAGGACTGCATGAAGGGGTTCACGGCCTACCTCCGCTCGCTGCCGGCCCGTCAGGTGCCCGCCGATGTCGCCGGGGCCCTCGACGACTTCCACTATGGCCGGTGGTTGCTCGCCCACGGCGCCGATCGCATCCCGGCCGAGAATCCCGACTTCCTCGCTCGTGCCTACGTGACCTTCGTCCGCGCCCGGAACGCAGCCAACTTCCACGAGCTGGCGAGCTACGCGCGTGAATACGCGGCGAGGGCGGGCCGATCCCTGCTGATCTCCGCCAACCTGTACGACGGAGCCCCCTGGCACGACCCGCTGGCCGCCGACGTCGATGTGCTGGTGCCTGAGCAGCGGCACACGCTGTACCGGCAGCCCGGGTGGATGCGCTACATCGCCGCTTTCGGCGGGGAGAAGCCGGTCACCATCAGCTTCAATCCCTACGGCGGGATTCTGCCGGCGCTGGTCGAAGAGCTCAACGACGGCCGAGGCATCGACCGCTACCGGACGATGATGTACGAAGCCGCGGCGCTGGGCGCGAACATGTCGGTCCCCTACGGTGCGTGGATGGGCAGCGTCATCGAGGACGCCATGTACGCGCCCCACAATCCGACCAAGGTCATCCAGGGTTTCCTCGCCGACAACGAGCATTTCTACACCCGCAGCACCGTCAATGACACCGCCGTGGTCTACAGCATGGACAGCAATTTGCACGACGAGGCGTTCGGTGGTGCCGTCCAGGCGCGCCTGGATCCGGTGACCGGTCGTCGCGGCGAGGCGCACTCGTCGTCGGCGTTCTTCGGCGCGACCGACGCGCTGGCGCGCGCCCAGCATCCGTTCGACGTGGTCATATTCCACGACGGCGTGCTGCGCGAAGACGACGTCACGCCGGAGCGCCTGCGCCAGTACCGTCACCTCGTGCTGCCGGACTGTTGGGCACTGTCCGGCGGGCAGGTCGACGCGGTGGCCGGCTACTTGGACGACGGCGGACGGGTGATCGTGATCGGCGACCTGCGCGGTGGCGACGACGGAACGAGCACCGCGCGGATTCTCGAGCACCCTGGGACAAGAGTGGTCGCCAGTGCCCGCACGGTGGCCGACGACGCCGGTGACGCTCAGGTTGAGATCAAGGCGCTCACCGACGTCGCGGTGAACTTGCAACGCACCTCACGCGGCACGGTCGCCCTGCACATCGTGAACTATGAGTACGACGACGCTCTCGACCGGACCGCCGCGGTGGACAACGCCGAGGTCTCGGTCCGCCTGCCGGAGCCCGTGACGCGGGTTCGTGTCCACACCCCCGGCGAAGAGCCCTACGAGGGTGCGGTGAGCACCGTCGGTGACCGGTTCACGTTCACGGTCCGGGCACTCAGCTCGTACCTCGTCGTCGAACTACTCTGACCGACCCATCCAACCCAACCGACGGCAACGGGAGCGACAGTGGGCGAACGCAGACGTGCCACGGCCAAGGACGTCGGCGCGCTGGCGAAGGTCTCCACCGCCAGCGTCTCTCGCGCGCTCTCAGGCCGCCGGCCGGTCACCAAGGAGGTCCGCGAGCGGGTCGTCGCGGCGGCCAGGGAGCTTGGGTACGTGCCCAACCACTTCGGGAGCGCTCTGCGCCGCCAGCAGAGCGCCACGCTGGGCGTCCTGGTACCGAAGATCACGAACCCGTTCTTCCCGTCCGTCCTCGAGGAACTCGAGGCAGCCGCGCAGGAGATCGAGTTCCACGTCCTCATCGCCGTGTCGAACTACGACGCCGAGATCGAACGGCAACGACTGCGCGAGCTCGTGGCCCGGAACGTCGACGCCTGCGTGGTCGTACCCGCCAGCTGGAAGTCGTCGGGTGCTGGAATCCGGGAGGCGCACGCATCGGTTCCAGTCATCCAGTTCGACGGCCGGGCCGAGGGCGCCGACGTCCCGCACATCGGGATGGACAACAGGCATGCGGTGTCTCTGCTGATCGCCCATCTCACGGAGCAGGGGCGCCGTCGGATCGCCTTCATCGGCGGCGGCCTCGCGACCAGTCCCGACATCGAGCGGTACGAGGCCTTCGCCGAGATCGCGAGACAGTCGCCGCACGTCGCACAGTTCATCGAGGTGCCCGGAGGGGACTACAGCGTCGACACCGGCCGGCGCGGCGCACACGAGGTCGTCGGAAGCGAATTCCGCGCCGACGCCGTCGTGTGTTCGAACGACATCATCGCCCTCGGCCTGATCGAGGAGCTCACTCGCCTCGGAACACGCGTGCCAGCCGACATCGCCGTCGGCGGCATCGACGATATCGGGTTCTCGGGCCTGTTCCAGCCGACCCTCACCACCGTCCGGCAACCACTGCGCGAGATGGCGAGAGTCGCCCTGGAGGAGCTGTCGCGAGAGGCGGGCCTGGACACCTCCCCGGCCGAGAGCCGGCGTCTGGAAGGCGAGCTCGTCGTGCGGATGAGCACGGGGCGACAACGTGACCCGGACACGACGCGAGCCGCGCCGTCGCCGTCCACCCACCTAAACCGGAGGAGCGCTGATGACCACGACTGACGTCCGGTCGGTGCTGGAGGACGCCATGGGAGACGGCGACGGCATCCTCGAACTCGATCCGGCCCTGGTCGCGCGCGACTGGCTGCCGCCCGGCCGGCGCCTCGGCCTGGCCGAGGACGAGTACGACGTCGGCGACCGCGGCTTCATCTGCGAGCGCTGGCTGGCGTCGACCACGCACGCCGACAACGAGGTCGGCCCGCCGGACGAGGGCATCAGCCACATCCGCCTCGCCGATGGCCGCCGGCTGTCCCTCGAGGCGGCGGTCCGCGCGGCACCCACGGACATTCTGGGGACGGCCTATGCGGCGACACATGACGGGCTCGGGCGGCTGGCCAAGATCTACGACTTCGCCGCGCGCATCCCGTACCACATCCACCCGCCGTCGCGGTACGCGGAACTGGTCGGACGGAAGTCCAAGGACGAGGCGTACTACCTGCCGCCCGGCGTCGACCTGGGCACGCATCCAGAAACGTTCCTGGGCACGCATCCGAGCCTGGCTGACGGGTCCGGCCGGAGGATCTTCCTGCAGTACCTCAGGTCATGGGACTCCGATGAGATCCTCAAGCACGCGCCCGCGTACCTGCAGGTGGCCGAGGAAGGCTTCTTCGTACCGTCGGGCGTCCTGCATGCCCCGGGGACAGCGCTGACGATCGAGCTGCAGGAGGACTCCGACACGCTCTCGATGTTCCAGGCCCTCAACGCCGGGGCGCTGATCAGCAAGGACCTGTTGTACAAGGACGTCGATAGGGCGGAGCGGGACGTCCGCGGAGAGGACGCCGTTCTCGACTGGGTCGACTGGCCGGCCAACGCCGATCCATACTTCTACGAGAACCGTCATCTCGCCCCGCGGGTCTTCCACGACGCCGACGGCGTCACCGAGGCATGGATCCTGTACGGCTCGACGAAGTTCAGCGGCAAGCGGCTGATCATCGCGCCGGGCGCTCGGTACGTCGCTCGAGAACGTGGGGTCTTCAACCTGCTGGCGTGGCGGGGACGCGGAACGATCGGCGGCACCGCCGTGCTCGGTGGGCAGGTCGGCGCCGACGAGCTGCTCGTCGTCCACGACCGCGCGGTTCAGCCGCTCGAGTACGTGAACACCGGCGACGACGATCTCGTCATCATCAAGTTCTTCGGCCCGGACATCAATCCCGATGCCCCTCACGTCACGGAAATGGGACACGCATGAAGGTTGCCCGGCTGCACGGGGTCGGAGACGTCAGGATCACGGAGGAGGACCGCCCGGCCGCGGGTCACGGAGAGGCGCTCGTCCGAGTCACCGCTGTGGGCCTCTGCGGCTCGGACCTGCACTGGTTCACCGAAGGCGGCATCGGCGACGCGGTGCTGCAGAAGCCTCTGGTCCTCGGGCACGAGATGGCCGGCACAGTGGAGGGCGGGCCGTACGACGGCCGTCGTGTCGCCGTCGACCCGGCGCAGCCGTGCCGCGCGTGTGACCAATGTTTCGAGGGTGACCACAACCTGTGTCCCCGGGTGCGATTCGCCGGCCATGGCGGCCAGGACGGGGGCCTTCAAGAGCATCTTGCCTGGCCGGTGGAGTTGCTGCACGTCGTTCCCGACGCATTCAGCGATGCGGACGCAGCGATGCTGGAGCCGCTCGGCGTGGCCCTGCACGCCGTCGACCTCGGCCGGCCGAGGCCGGGTTCCACGGTCACGGTCGTAGGGTGCGGGCCCATCGGCCTGTGCGCCGTTCAGCTGGTCAGGGCGGCCGGCGCCGGGCTGGTGGTGGCGGTCGAGCCGCTGGCCCATCGTCGCGACGCGGCTGCCGCGGTGGGCGCCGACGTCGTCGTCGATGCCGGGGCCGACGACGCCTCGGCACAGCTGGCGACGGCGACCGGCGGCAAGGGCGCGCAGGTGGTCATCGAGGTGGCTGGGACCGACGACGCGGTCGAGCTGGCCGTGACCGCCGCCCGTCCCGGCGGGCGGGTGGTCCTGGCCGGCATCCCGGATGACGACCGGACCACCTTCCCGGCCGCCGAGGCACGTCGCAAAGGACTGACCCTCAAGATGTCCCGCCGCATGAAGGCGACCTACCCCCGTGCCATCCGGCTCGTCGAGCGCGGCCTAGTCGACGTCAGCTCCATCGTCACGCACACCTTCCCACTCGACCAGGCAGGCGAGGCGTTCCGGCAGGCCGACCAGCGAACCGGTCTCAAGGTCGTGATCACACCAAACGGCCGCTGAGCTGCTCTAGTGGCGCGGCGGTGCTGGTCGGCCTACTGGCGCGCCGGCGGACGTGAGGACGGCTTCCGGACAATCAGGGTGGCGGCCTCGGCTGGCGGCGCGGAGCCGCCCAGACGTTGCGCAGGCGCTGCGGGAGGGTCAGCGCAGTTGGACGTGGTCGCCGTCGACGACCAGCGCCTGGCCGTCGCGCAGCGCCCAGTACGGCTGCCCCTGCTCTCGGTAGTGGCGGGCGATCTCGCCGACCGCGCCGGTCTCCGGGTGCCCGGGCGTGTCCAGGTGCGGCACGAACGCGCGGTCCAGTACGCCCAGTCCGTCCCACGGCACCTCCGCCCGCGGGTGCAGGCGGAGCAGGTCGTCGACCGGGTCGCACAGCTCGAGCCCGCGTAGGCTCGGCGCGAGGCAGCACGGCCCGGCGCTGTAGCCGGCGTAGACGATGCGGTCCTCGGCCAGGAGCGTCCTGAACACCTGGTCCGCCCCACTGACGGCCAGCGCGTGCCGCAGCACGAAGACGTTCCCTCCGCGTAGCCAGGCGATCTCGGCTTCGGCGAGTGCGGCGGCCAGACCGTCCGGGTCGCCGACGTGGTCGCGCAGGTCCAGCTCGAACCCGGCCAGCCCGATGCCGGTGAGAGCGTCCAGCTCGGCCCGCACCGCGGCCGACCGCAGGTCATCGCTGGACGCGGCGTCGCAGGCGTTTGCGATCACCGCTACCGGGCGGTCGCTGCGGGCGAGCGCACGCAGCCGTTCCGGCTCGGCGCCGAGCCGGAACGACGACAGGTAGAGCCGCATCCGGTCATCCTGGCGTGGACCACACCGACCTACAACCCGCACCAACGCACAGCTGGGTTGGGGATGATTCCGCGACCGCGGAATGGTCTGCACACACATGATGACACTCGCGATCACCCAGAACATCACCCTCGACGGCTCCATCGAGATGCTCGGCGACTGGTTCGATCCCGCCGATCAGGATCAGGAACTGGTGGAGGCGGGACGCCTGCGGCCGGAGCAGGGGACGTCCTGTTGTTGGGTCGGCAGACGTTCGAGGATTTCCGCGGCTACTGGCCCCTGCAGACCGACGACCAGTCCGGGATCACCGACGAGCTCAACGAGGTCCACAAGTACGTGGTCTCCTCGACCATGACCGACCCGCAGTGGCACAACTCAACCGTGCTCGCCGGCGACTGGATGGCCCAGGTGCGGGCCCTGAAGGAGCAGGAGGGCCGCAACATCGTGGTCACCGGCAGCATCACGTTGAGCCATGCGCTGATCGGGACCGGGCTGGTCGACGAGTACCGCCTGTTCGTCTACCCTGCCGTCCAGGGCCGCGGGCGGAGGCTGTTCCCTGAAGGGTGCGACGTGCCGAGGTTGCAGCTGGTACAGGCCCGCCGCTACCGAAACGGCGTCTCCCTGCTGCACTATGCCGCTCGAGGGCGCTCGAGGGACCAGGCATGGCCGCCGCACCCCGGCTGGCGTGATCGTGCGCGTCGCCCAACGCCAGCTCGTGTGCACGGTCGCGATCTGGCACGACTGGAAGATCGACGCATCCACGAAAGCGGTCGCCGATGACCTACGGCGACGGACCCATGGTTGGGAATCACTCATCTAGGTGCATGCCGGCGGTACCGGTGTGAAGCCGGAAGATGTCGAGTAGTTCGCCGGTCCTCGCCGTCAACGCGTGGGAGCACCAGACCAACTGTCGGTTCCCGGCAGTTCCCGCGCACCTGGCTATGTCGCAGTGTTCCGCCACGGCTTGCGGTCCCGGCCGAGGGGTATTGCCGTACAGAGAAGCGGTGGACTCGATGGGAGGCAGACGTGCTCGCTCTGACCGCCAATGCCGTATCCGTGATCCGTTCGCTCGTCGAGGAGCCTGAGCTTCCGCGGGCGATCGGCCTTCGGATCGCGGCGGCAGCACCGACGAACGGCGCCTCGGCACTCTCTGTTGAGCTCGCCGCCCGCCCTGGGCCCGGCGACCAGGTGATCGAGGCGGAGGGGGCTCGTGTCTTCCTGGACCCGACGGCGGTTGCGGCCCTCGAGGACAAGGCCCTGGACGCCCACGTCGGAAACCAGGGACAAGTCAGCTTCGAGATCCGAGACCGATCAGGCTGATCCTCGCCAGGGAACCGGGACGTGGTACGTGCGCCCGATGGAACTCCGACGCCCGTACGACAGTGACGGAGCCGACCCTGCCATGCTCGTCGGTGACCAGCCATGCGGCCAGGTCTCCCGGTGGCTCTGCCCGGTCGTATTCACGTGGGGCGAATAGCCTCGAAGAGACAGCCTCCCGATGCTCAGAGCTTCGAATCTCACCCTCCCCTGGCCCCGCCCGTGGCGCAGAGATCAGACAGTCACCGCTTTCGCACTGCGTAGCTCAGGTGGGTGACCCGATCGGTTGGCTCCGCATGTAGCGGCTCGAGGGCCACGCGGGCGGCGTCGACGCCCTCGAACAGGCGGATTCCGGAGCCGAAGAGCACGGGTGAGAGCGCGATCGTGAACTCGTCGATCAGGCCGGCGCTCAGGTACTCGAGGATCGTTGCGCCGCCGCCGGCGATGCGGACGTCGCGGTCGCCGGCGGCCTCGCGGGCCTGGTCGAGCGCTGGCTCGATGCCGTCGTTCACGAAGTGGAAGGTTGTGCCGCCCAGCCGCTCCCAGGGATCACGCTTCTCGTGCGTCACGACGAACACCGGTGTATGGAACGGGGCGTTCTCCGGCCACATCTGCTCGCCGGCGTCGAACATGCGCTTGCCCATGACGCTCGCGCCGGTGCGCTCGAACGTCTCCCGCACGATGTCGTTGTCGCGTCCCCCCTTGCCGCCCTCGCCGAGACTCAAGTTCTCCCGGATGAACCGCAGCGGGAACATCCACGCCTGCAGCTCCACCCACTGCCGCCCCATCAACTCCGAGACCGATTCGGGTGCGATGAACCCGTCCAGCGACATCGATACGCTGAAGAACACCTTTCCGGCCATCAGTCCTCAACTCGTGTCCGAGCGATCTCGGTGACGTAGGCAGCCAGGTTGCTCAGGGTCTGCTGGCCGCCCTCGATCGCGTGGTACTTCTCGACCGCCTCGTCACGCAGTTCCGTGGTGGGGAAGACCGTGCGCATCTCGATCCGGGTCGCCGCCCCGTCGGGCGCGAACGTCAGGACCGACTCGAATGCGTTCGGATCGCCGCGGGACTCACCGTGGCGCAGTGCGATCCGCTCCGGCGGGGCGATCTCGGTCCAGGTGATCCACTCGGAGTAGTCCGTCCCGTCCGGTCCGTGCATCACGAAGTCCCACTCCGCGCCGACCCGGAACTCGAACGCCCGCGTAGTGGTGGTGAACCCGTCAGGGCCCCACCACCGCGACCGGTGCCGCACCTCGGTGAACACCTCGAACACCAACTCCCGCGGGGCATTGATGACTCGAGAGATCACGATCTCCCGGTCCGCCGTCGCGGACTGCGCCGGCGCTCCTCGTCCCGTCGCCCTCATCAGCTACTCCTCCTGCCTTGCCTGCTTGAGGTCCCGCACGTACGCGTCCAGCCGGTCGAAGCTCTCGTTCCAGAACCGCTCGAATCCGCCGGTCCACTCGTGGACCGGTCGCAGCCCGCGGGCGTCAAGGCCGTACAGGCGGTGCTTGCCCGCCTTGCGGTCCCGCACCAGTCCGACCTCCCGGAGCACCCGTAGGTGTTTGGACGCTCCCGGCTGGGTCATCCCCAGCTCCACGGCCAACTCGGTCACCGGCCGCTCACCGGCCCGCAGCAGCACAAGGATCTTCCGGCGCTGCGGCTCGGCGATCGCGTTGAAGACGTCCGACGTCGTCGCTGCCCGTGCCATGACCCCTATCATATACCCATATGGGAAAGCGTGGGATGGACCGGACCTTCCTAGGCGACAGCCAGCAACGATGACGAGGCCGCACCAGATGCGATTCGTCATCGTCTGGAACTCCAGGCAAGATGTGGAGGTTGGCATGAGGGGCGTGCGGTGCTGGAGGAGTTCCCGCCCGGGCATGTCGTCCCCGGCTTGTATCGCTACGCCGATGGAGATCCAGACCGCGGCGGCGTGGGGTTGCGACTACCGCCAACCAGGGCAACGAGCGGGTAGCCGTAAGACAGACGGTCTGTTACAAGCTAGCGTTCGTGGCATGCTCCACAGTGATCGGACGCCAACCGTCGACGCCAGAGAACGTATCCTGTCGGCCAGCTACGACCTGTTCGCGCGACGCGGTATCCGCGCGGTCGGGGTCGACGAGGTCATCGACCGTTCGAAGGTGGCAAAGGCGACGTTCTATCGGCATTTCCGGTCCAAGACCGATCTCGTTCTGGCCTTCCTGGAGCGGCGTGAACAGGAATGGACTCTCGGCTTCGTGAAGGCCGGATCCGAGCAGCGGGGTTCCACCGCGGAGGAGCGGCTGCTGGCCATCTTCGACGTGTTCGACGACTGGTTCGGCAGCGACGGGTTCGACGGCTGCTCTTTCATCAACGTGCTACTCGAGATGGGCGGGGATCATCCGCTCGGGGCGGCGAGCATCGAATACCTGGAGAACATCCGGGCGATCGTCCGGGAGCGGGCGCAGGAGGCGGGCTTGCGTGACCCGGACGCGTTCGCCCGCTCCTGGCACATCCTGATGAAGGGCTCGATAGTGTCCGCTGCCGAAGGGGATCGAGAGGCCGCGCAACGGGCGAAGGACATGGCCCGCTGCCTCATCGACCGGTATCGCTGACGGGCGGTGGGGCCGCAGTCGCGGAAGGCCTGCTCGATCGCCGCGCGGTGCCGGCGTCGTCGCCGTCGATGGACTTGGCGTAGATCTTGAGCAGACGTCGACGGAGTGAGCGGCCCAGGTCGCGACCTCGGTCGGTGGGACGCCGGGGTTGAGCCAGGTGGAGACGGCCGCGTGGCGGAGGTCGTAGGGGCGCAGCGCCACGAGTGAGCGCCTTGCGTCGGCGCCGAACACCGCTTGGCGAGCGCGGTTCCAGACGCGGAACACGGTGAGGGCGGGGAGGTGGTCGGTGCTGCGTTCGCCGACGAACAGGCGTCCGTCGGGTGTGGTGCCGAAGGTGTCGAGGTGGTGATGGAGCGCGGGTGAGTTCCGGTGGTGACGGGACCTTGCCGACCTCGCCGATCGTCCGCCACCGTGATGTGAGGCTGGCTGCGCGCATGCCACCGTCGAGGCGGACTGCGAGGCTGTGGAGGAGCTGGCGGAGCACGTTGGTGTCGGCGGGCGCGGAGGCCGGCCTGCTGTGGCCGGCGGCCCAGCGCAATGGTGTCGCTCACCCAGCCGGGCTGGTGCGGTTCGCCGCGGCGGCGGGTGTTGATGGCCCACCGCTTCAGCGCCGCACGCAGCTCGACACCGCCGGGCATGCCGCTCTTTGGTGAACATCAGGCACGTCGCAGCCGTGAGCGCCTCGGCGACCTGCGCGCATCGGCTCGCTCAACGGCGCCGGCATCACACCATGCCTAGGCGCAGCACAGTGCGGAGAGCTTCGGCACGAACTTCATGGCCCGCCCCACAGTGAGGAGGCGAGGCTCGACATTGCGGACGCGGTGCTGTTCGCTGAGACGGTGAAGGCTTTCGCCGTCCCCGCGTTCTGCATCCTGGCCGCAGTCTGTCTCGTCGGCTGCGGCTCGATTGCCGATGACGGGCGGGCCGGTTCCTCGCCCACTGGCGCCTGCCCTTCGGTGCACGACCAGCTGGTGCCGGACGACTGCGTGGGCTACGACCCTGACGCCGGCATGCGCGCGAACGACGCCTATCGGCAGCGCAGCGAGCTGCCGCCGGAATGGCGGGACGGCGCCGTCGAGCACCGGGACCGGATCGCCGCGGCTCTGACCGAAGCCGTCGCGGCCGGCCCGCTGACGGTGGACGACGCATTCGCGGTCCTGCAACCACTGGGCTACGAAAACGTGCAGGCCCATGGGTCGTCCGAGGTAGCCAACGGCGGGCTGGCCATCGGCGTGAGCACCGGGTCCGGGTGCGTCTACGGCGAGGTTCGCGACACCGAGGTCACCCTTCACGTCGGCGGGGGCATCGCCGACGGCGGTTGCTTGCCGGCCCCAGGGCATTGACGGCGTCGGGGCGGGCCAGCGCTGGCCGGAATCGTCGTCGCGATCGAATCGTCGGGACGGTAGGTGCTGCTGCCGAGGTCCTCGACCTCGACCTTCTCCCGGCGAGATTCTGGGAGCACGAGCCACCGAACGAGGTCGCTGACACCATAGAACTCGCGTGAATACGCTGCTGTGGTTCATGGGCGTCGGATGGGTCGGGTGCTCCAGCTTGTCTGGATTGCCATCTGTCGTGGCCTGCGTTCGGTTTCTGGTTACCGAAGGACGTCCGGCCTTCTGGCCAGGGCGTATGCAGCGGTTGCAGGTGCGCCACCTTGTCGCGGAGCGAGCTGAGGAGGATACCCGGTCCGCGACGATGCCCGTCAGCTGGCGGGGTCGTACTGGACGCGCACCTCCTGCGCGCAGCGGCACGCGGTCGCGATCTTCGCGGCCCATTCCAGTGCCGCCTCACGGGAGGGCAGCTCCAGCACCGTGTAGCCGCCCTCGAGCTGTTTCGTCTGCGGGTAGGTGCCCTCGACCACGGTCCCGTCGCCATCGACCATGACAGGCGGAACGTTTTCGTCGATGCCGCCGCCGAACACCCATACACCAACGTTTCTCGCCTCCTGCACGACCGCGTGCGACGCGTCCGAGACCGTACGCAGGCAGAGCGGGCTGAACCGGCTGAGCACTCGTGTACGTGCTCGGGCTCAGGGCTTGGAGTCCGGCACGAAGCATCGGCCTGCCCCGTTGGCCGGCGCACGATGCGGCGGGTGGAGTCTGGTGGGATCGTGGAGTCTTCCGCCTGGAGGGGTCTGCTCCTATGACGTTCGATGTCGTGCTGGAGGGTGGTCGTGTGCTCGACCCCGAGACGGGGTTGGACGCGATCCGGGACGTCGGGGTGAGTGCTGGAACGGTGACGGTTGTCGCGGCCGGACCGCTGCCGCAGGCGCGGCTTCGCCTGGAGGTGAGCGGCTTTGTCGTCGCTCCTGGCTTCATCGACCTGCACAGTCACTCGCCCGGAATTCCGGAGCTTCGGCTCCAGGCTCTCGACGGCGTCACGACGGCCCTGGACCTGGAGGCCGGCGCCGGTCCGATCAGCCGGGCGTACGAGCGGGCCGCGGCCGAGGGGCGGCCGGTCAACTACGGGTTCTCCGCGTCATGGGCGGCGGCGCGTATGGAGGTGCTCGCCGGCATCCGCACCGAGGGCAAGCAGCACGCGATCCTCGACAACATCGGGCATCCGGAATGGCAACGTGCCGCCAGCCGGCAGGAGATCGACAGGATCGTCGCGACCGTCAGCGCGGACCTCGCCGGCGGCGCTTTGGGCATCGGCATCCTGCTCGGCTACGGGCCGGGAACCGGATCGGAGGAGTACCTGGCGATGGCACGGCTCGCGGCCGCTGCCGGATGTGTGACGTTCACCCATGCACGCTCGCTGGTGGAGGACCGCGGCGACGCCGGAGGCGGTCCGTCGATCGGCGTCGTCGACGGGGCGGAGGAGATCGTCATGGCGGCCGCGGAGACCGGCGCGCCCACGCACATGTGCCACGTGAACAGCGTGGCCAGTCGCCATGTCGACCGGGTGCTGGCGCTGGTCGACCGGGCGCGCTCGGAAGGGGCACGGGTCTCCACCGAGGCCTACCCGTACGGCTTCGCCATGACGGGGATCGGCGCGGCGTTCCTGGACCCGGACGCTCTGGCCCGCCGCGGCCGCACTCCGGACTCGCTGGTCCACCTGCGCAGCGGCGAGCGCGTCCGTGACGCCGAGCACCTGCGGCGGTTGCGGGCCAGCGACCCGGGCGGCCTGGTCGTCGACGAGCACCTGCGCGAGGACGATCCACGCGATCGCGGCTTCCTGCTTCGTGCGCTCTGCTTCCCCGACACGGTGATCGCCAGCGACGCCATGCCGCTGGTCTGGACCGCGCCGCCGCCGGACCCCATGCGATGGCCGCTCCCGCCGGGCGGGCTCACGCATCCGCGGACGGCCGGCACGTACGCGCGCAGCATTCGGATGCTCACCAGGGACGATGCCGACCTCGGGCTGGTCGAGGTGATGCGCAGGTGCAGCCTGCTGCCGGCCCTGTTGCTGGAGGAGATGGCTCCGGCGATGCGCCGCAAGGGCCGGGTTCAGGTGGGGTGCGACGCCGACCTGGCGGTGTTCGATCCCGAGACGATCACCGACCGCGCGAGCTATGCGAACAGCTCGCTGCCTTCGGTGGGGATGCGCCACGTCATGGTGGGCGGCACGCTGGTCGTCCGCGACGGCGACGTCGTCCCGGACGCGCTGCCGGGAGTCCCGGTGCGCGCGGTGCCTCGCTAGCGGGTTGTCGACGACGCGGGGGCCAGAGCCGGGCGTTCCTCCCGTACGCAACGGTTGTGCAGCTGGCCGATGCCTTCGATGGTCGTCACGAGCTCACTGCCCGGCCGAAGCCAGATCTCCGGTGACCGGCCGGCGCCGACGCCGCCCGGGGTCCCCGTCGCGATGAGGTCGCCCGGCTTGAGGGTGATGATGGTGCTCACGTACGACACGATCCGGGCCACCGAGAACAGTAGGTCCGCGGTGGTCGAGTGCTGCATCACGACGCCGTCGACCGTGCAGGTGATCGCGAGGCCGCTCGCTCCGGGCGGCAGCTCGTCCGGGGTGACCAGGACGGGGCCCACGGGCGTCGTCGCCTCGAACGTCTTGCCGGACAGGAACTCGCGGGTGCGGTGCTGCCAGTCGCGCACGGTGACGTCGTTGACGACGGTGTAACCGGCGACGACGTCGAGTGCGTGGTCGGGCGGGACATGACGGGCGGGAGCGCCGATGACGACACCCAGCTCGGCCTCCCAGTCGACGGCGTCGCTGACGGCGGGGAGCACGACCGGGTCGTGCGCGCCGATGAGGGCGCCGTCGTACTTCGCGAACAGCGTCGGATACTGGGGCGTCGGCCGGCCCATCTCGGCGATGTGGGAGGCGTAGTTGAGGCCGAGGCACACGATTTTGTTGGGGTGCGGGACGAGCGGCGCGTACTGGGGCTCCTCCTCGCCGGGCAGCGTCTCGCCGACGAGTGCGAGCTGCCTCCAGTTCGGGTCCGCGAGCAACCGGCCGAGGTCCGGCCAGGGCAGGACGCGCACGCGGTCGCGGTCGACGCGAGCTGCGCTCGTGCCGCCGTCGGGGAGCCGGATGGTGGCCAGTCGCATGCTGAACCTCTCTCGGATTCGACGGTGTGGGTGACGCGGGATCGATCAGTTGGTCCGGGTCGCTGCGGGACCGGGTGCCGGCGCGACGACGTCCTCCGGCGCCGGCGTGTACGGAGACAGGGCCGCCGGGAGCCCGCCGAGCCGGGACGGATGCACGACTGCGGCGACGATCCGGTCCGGCCGGACGAAGACCAGCCGGCCGCGAGCGTGGCCGAACGTCTTCTCGAGCTGACCGTCCAGGTCGGCGACCGCCGTGCGGCCGTTGCGCGACCACGACGCTCGGTCGTCCAGCCGCACGTCGACGCGGCGTCCGTCGAGCGGCCGGAGGTCGAGGTCGCTCAGCGCCGCCCAGAGCTCCGGTTCGAGGTCGATGCCCAGAACAGTCGGGCCGGGGCCGAGGACGTCGTCCAGCCTGGCCGGCGCATGGTCGTCGCCGGCGAGGACGGTGGGTTGCGGCAGTGGCCGACCGACGAGCCGCCCGCCGACGCCGCCGGCGCCACCGACGAGAAATCCCTGGCGGAGGTGGGCCGCCGGGCGGTAGCGCATCTGCTCCAGGAAGCGCCGGCCGGCGGGTAGCCGCATCGCCGACGCGACGAAAGCGTCGCGAGCCAGGGCCCGGGTGCGACTCGTGGTCATCACGATCGATCCGAGCCGGACGGACAGGTCGACGGTCGCCTGCGCGTGGGGCCGGCGCTCCTGCTCATAGGTGTCGAGCAGCGTCGGCCGGGCCCGGCCGGACAGCACGGCCGCGAGCTTCCAGGCCAGGTTCGTCGCGTCTCGCACGCCGGAGTTGAGGCCTTGACCGGCGAAGGGCGGCATCATGTGCGCGGCGTCGCCGAGCAGGAAGCAGCGGCCGTGGCTGAAGCGCTCGGCGAGCAGGGCATGAAATCCGTAGACCACGGATCGCTCGACGTCGTCCGGCCGCAGTGGCCGGTAGCGTCCGACGAGCCGCCGCACCAGGTCGAAGGGCGGGTCGGGTCCGGGATCGGCTTCGCCCGGGCGCAGCCAGAACTCGTAGCGGCAGCGGCCGTCGCGACCGGCCACGATGACATGCGGGCGGCGCCAGTCGCCCACGTGCATCGCGTACCGCTGGTCGTGCTGGTCGCCGAGGGCATCGACGACCAGCCACCGATCCGGAAAGGTCACGCCGGTCATCTGGATGCCGGCCAGGTCGCGGACGGTACTGCGGCCGCCGTCGCAGCCGAGTACGTACCTCGCCCGTACCCGGCGTTCCTGGCCATCGACGTCGGTGAGCACGGCGTCGACACCGGACGAGTCCTCGTCGAGATCGTGAAGCTCGGTTCCGAAGAGCACGGTGACGTGCGGGAACCTCGCGAGTCCGGCGGCGAGTACACGCTCCAGGTCCGGCTGGGCGAACGAGTTCTTGAACGAGTGGCCAAGACGGCGACCCGGCCCGCGCGCGTGGAACAGCGGCCGCCCTCGTGCGGAGAAGTACCGCGTGCCGGTCCCCGGTACGACGACGGAGTACACCTCGGCGTCCAAACCAGCCGCCTGCAGGGTGCGCAGCGACTCGTCGTCGAGGCTGATCGCCTTGGCCTCCTCACTGGTCGACGTGTTGCGCTCGACCAGCAAAGTGGTGATGCCGAACGTGCCGAGGAGGTTGGCCACGGTGAGCCCGGTCGGACCGCTGCCGACAACCAGGACCTCGGTGACCAGGGGACCGGCGCCGGGCACCGGCGTCGTCGTCGCGCGCATCGACGTCGGCTACTGGACCGGCTGGTACGCGGGCCCGCCGTCGTCGACGAGCGCGTCGGCCTCGCGCAGCACCGCGTCGAGCGGCTGGTCGAGGTTGAGCGTCTTGCGGAACGGCTGCCGCACGTCGCGCTCGATTCGGACGTAGACCTCGTTGCGGTTGCCCTCGGGGTCGAAGAAGTAGATGGCGATCGCGTTGCCGTGCGTGACCTCCTGCTGCACCTCGATGCCGGCGGCGGTGAATCGATGGTGGAACTCGATGATCGACTCCAGCGACTCCACCCGCCACGAGATCTGGTGCACCAGCTTCACGCCCGGCGGGGCTGTCCGCCCGCGCTGCAGCACGAACTCGTGGTGCTCGAGCTCGGGCTGCGCGGAGAGGAACACGATGCCGAGCTCCGGGTCCTCGTCGGTGACGGTCAGGCCGAGGAACTCCTCGTAGAACCTCCGCATGGTGTCGAGGTCGTTCACCCACAGGCCGGTGTGTCCGAGACCGTTGATCATTCAGCACTCCTCTCGCTGTGAGCCCGGCGAGGCGCGGGCTCGGGTCGGTTCAGGCGGTGGGTCAGCGATTCCGGGCCGGGTCACCGTGCCGGCAGGCGGTCGCCGGCGTACCTCATGACCATGGCGGCGGCGGGCGGGTCGAGATTCGACAGGCCGACGAGCACGTAGCCGGACTCGGGGTAGATCCGCAGCTCGCTGTTGATGCCGTTGTTGCCGCCGGTGTGTCCGAACCAGCGGGTGCCGTTCTCGGTGACGTCGACGAAGCCGTAGGCGTACGCGCCGCCCCTGGCGGTGACCTTCCCCGTCGTGACCAGCTCGGTGTGCTCGGCGTCGAGGAGACGGTTGTCGAGCAGTGCCGCGGCGAACCGTGCCATGTCGCCCGCGGTGGAGTAGGCCCCGCCGGCTGGCGAGCCTGGGTAGTCGTGCCGGTCGGTCACCGGCTGCCACGGCAGCGCCACGGAGGTCCTCGAGTAGGCGGTGGCGTGACCGGGGACGTTCCGCTCGGGCTCGAACGTCGTGTCCCGCATGCTGGCCGGTCCGAAGACGTGGTCGGCGATGTACTCGGCGTAGCCCTGACCGGACACCTGCTCGATGAGCAGGCCGAGGAGCACGAAGCCGTAGTTGCTGTAGACCCACCGGCTACCCGGCTCGAACTCGGGCCCCAGGTGGCCGAAGTGGCGCACGTAGGCGTCGACCGTGTCCAGCTCGTGCCAGATGCGGGGTAGCTCGGGGCCGAAGAAGTCACCGGCGCCACCGGTGTGCGTCAGCAGGTGGTGGACGGTGACGGCGCTCGCGAGGTCGCGGTTCGGATAATCGGGCACGTAGTCGTCGAGCGTCGCCTCGAGCTCGATCTCGCCCGCCTGCACGAGCTGGAGAACAGCCACGCCGGTGAACATCTTGCCCATCGACGCGATGCTGAACCTGGTGTCCATCGTGTTGCCGATACCGTGCTCGCGGTCGGCGAGGCCGTGCGCCTGGCCGAAGACGGGCAGTCCGCGCCGGTGGACGAGCATGACACCGGAGAACTGGTCGGCCGCGGTGGCGTCGGTCAGCCGCTGGCTCAGGTGCGAGAGGGCCGCCGCCTCCGTCTCGCGCTCTACGGCCGTTCCCGGTGGGCTCGGCAGGTCGTGGATGTCGAACCGGGTCACCTGCCACGGCTCCCGCGGTGTGACATCGACGGACACGCGGGCGTGGATGCCGCGCGCCCGGCTGCGCACGATACCGACGAACGTGGTGTCGGTGTCCTGCTCGGTGCTGTGCAGCGTGAAGCCGCCGGTCCGCCAGTAGGTGGTCTCCGGGATGATGTCGACGGCCGACGGCTGCACGCAGTGGTCGGCGAAGAAGGACGACACACGGGTGGCGTCGCCACTATTCACAGCCGTCAACCAGGCGTGGAATTGACGGGCAGAAGGCGTCACCGCTATCGCTCCCTCATCCGACCTCAGTGTGGCTGCTATTGCGGCCATTAGATCAGCCGCGGAGCGTGCCTGCTTCGTGCAATGAGGTGAGCGCGGATCTTCCGTTTCGTGTTCTCGCCCAACGCCCGGCCACCCGGGCTGACCGGTAGCGATGCATTGGCCAATTCCACCAAGGGCAATCGGTCGCTCCTGCCGTCCACACGACGCGATGAATGCCGTGAGCTGGTTTCGTCATTCCATCGCATTCTGTCCGATTCCTGCGCTCACGAAGAGGCAACCGAATGGAGATGACGGGGATGGTCGACGCACATGCCATCGGACGTTCCATCGATGAGGAGACGTCTAGGGTGCTGCCGGCCAGCGCGGAGCACTTTCGCCGATCGTCCGAGCTGATCCCTGGCGGCGCGAGCAGGGGGCGGTTCTGGTGGCCGGCGCCGATCTACGTCGAGCGTGCGCGGGGCGTGAGCCTCCACGACATCGACGGCCGCACGTACATCGACTGCCTGGTGGGCTTCGGGTCGATGATCCTCGGTCACGCGCACCCCGCGGTGACGGACGCGGTGGCGGCTCAGGTCGCCCTCGGGACGGTCTTCGGGGCGCCCTGCGTCCAGGAGGAGCACCTGGCCCGGCTGGTCGTGTCCAACGTCCCGGGTGCCGAGCGTGCCGTGTTCGTGGGCAGCGGAACCGAGGCGACGATGACGGCGCTGCGCATCGCCCGCGCGGCGACGGGCCGGGACGTTGTCGCCAAGTTCGAGGGCGGCTGGCACGGCGCGCAGGACTTCCTGCTGCACAGCTTCACAGAGACCGACGGCGAGCTGACGGCACCGCGTGCGGTGCCGTCGTCGGCGGGGCTGTCGCGCAGTTCTTCTCGGGACGTGGTGGTGCTGCCCTACAACCACGACGCCGCGCTGGTCCGGATCCGGGACGAGGCGCACCGGCTCGCCTGTGTCGTCGTCGAGCCCGTCCAGGGTGCGGCGGGCGGCCTGCCGACGGAGCGGGAGTTCCTCGAGCGGCTGCGCGCGGTCTGCGACGAGACCGGCGTGCTGCTCGTGTTCGACGAGGTGATCAGCGGCTTCCGCCTCGGCCCGGCAGGGGCAGGCGGCCTGTACGGAGTGACCGCCGACCTCGTCACCCTCGGGAAGATCATCGGTGGCGGCCTCAGCATCGGGGCGGTCGCGGGCCGGGCCGACCTGATGGGGCGGGTCGCCTCACGCGAGGGCCGTCCGGTCGCCGCGAGCGGGACCTTCGCGGCGAACCCCCTGTCAATGGCGGCGGGTGTCGCGCAGCTGTCGGTCCTGCTGGACGACCCGGACACGTATCCGCGGCTCGCCGTGCTCGGCCAGCGCATGCGCGACGGGCTGCGCCAGGTGCTGGCGGCCCACGGGATCCGCGGCTGGGTCACCGGGGTCGGTTCGCTGTGGGGCCTGCACTTCTCGGCCGAGTCGCCGCGCACGGTCCGCGACCTGGCCACCGCGTCCCCGTCGGTCGCGCGGGTGCTGGCCGCCTACCTGCTGCTGGAAGGGGTGGTCATGTCCGCCCCCGTGCACCTGGGCTTCCTCAGCACGGCACACACGGAGAAGGACGTGGACCTCGTCATCTCCGCGCACTCCAGCGCCCTGAAGCGGATGAAGGAGGAAGGACATGTCTGAGGGAGCACACCAGCCGCTGAGTGAAGGGATCCCGGTGCTCGGCTACGGTCTGGGTCCGATCGGCTTAGGTGTCGCGGCCCTGCTCGCCGGGCGCGACGGTGTCACGCTCGTCGGCGCGGTCGACATCGACCCGGACAAGATCGGCACCGATCTGGGGCTGCTGCACGGCGGCGGCAAGAACGGTGTGCGCGTGACGAGCGAGGTACCGGCGGCGCCGCCCGGCGGCGTCGCGGTCCACGCCACCGGGTCCGGGCTGGTCGACGTCGCACCGCAGCTGGAGGAACTGCTCGACCGTGGCTGGAACGTGGTGTCGACCTGTGAGCAGCTGGTCCACCCCTGGTCGGTCGACGCGCAGGTCGCGCTGCGCCTGGACGCGCTCGCGCACGACCGGGAGCGCAGTGTGCTCGGTTCGGGCATCAACCCCGGATACCTCATGGACACGCTGGTCCTGATGCTGACCGGAGCGTGCACGGCCGTGCGCGGCGTACACGTGACCCGCGTCGTCGACACGAACGCCCGGCGCATTCCGCTGCAGGTGAAGGCCGGCGTCGGCCTGACCCGTGAGGAGTTCGTACGACGTGCGCGGCACGGCCGCCTCGGCCATGTCGGCCTGCGGCAGTCCGCCCACGTCGTCGCGGACCGGCTCGGCTGGAGGCTCGACGGCTACGAGGAGCGGATCGAGCCGGTGGTCGCCGGCGAGCCCACCGCGACCGGTCTCGGCGTGATCGCGCCCGGTGACGTCATCGGCCAGCGGCAGCGGGTCGTGGCGACCTCCGGCGGCCGTGACGTGATCCAGTACGACCTGGAGATGAGCGCCGGCGCGGAGGCGACGGATGTCATCGAGATCGACGGTGAGCCTGCCGTTCACCAGCGGATCGTCGGCGGCGTGAACGGCGACGTCGGAACCGTCGCGGTGATCGGCAACCTCGTCCCGGTGGTAGCCGACGCCCGGCCCGGGCTGCTCACGATGGCCGACGTCGTGCGAATGGCCGCCGCGGTAGGTCTGATCGCCCCGCCCGAGGCCGTGGCGGCACGATGAAGACCGCGAACGTCGCGACGTGCGCGGAGGAGATCCTCCACCTACTGCACGAGCACGGTGTGGAGTACCTGTTCTTGAACCCGGGGACCGACTCCGCCCCGCTCCAGGAGGCGGTGGCCGCGCTCCAGGCCCGTGGCGTGGCGATCCCGCGGGTGGTGACCTGCTCGTTCGAGAGCGTCGCGCTGGCGGCGGCGCACGGATACTGGCAGTTGACGCGGCGTCCGCAGGCGGTGTTCGTCCATGTCGACGTGGGCACGCAGAACCTCGGCGCCATGGTGCACGACGTCCTCCGCGACGGCGCCGGCGTCGTGGTCCTGGCGGGCAAGACGCCGTACGGGACGGCTGCTGATGCGGTCGGAGGGCGCTCGAACGAGATCCACTGGCGGCAGGACGTCGCGGACCAGGCCGGAATCGTGCGTGGCTACGCCAAGTGGACCTCGGAGCTCACCCGGAGCGCGGACACGTCGGTGGTCGTGGGCCGGGCGCTGCAGGTGGCCGCCGGCGGACGGCCCGGAATGGCCTACCTGATGGTCTCGCGCGACGTTCTCATGGAGCCGGCAAGCCCGCTCTCGCGGCGGGCGACCCGGTTCGCCCGGCCGAGCCCGCCCGCCGTCGAGCCGGCCGCGTTGTCGCGGCTGGCGGAGCTGTTGGTGACGGCACAGCGGCCGGTGATCGTGACCAGTCGGCTCGGCCGGTCGCCCGCGGCGGCGCGGTCGCTCGCGGAGCTGGCCGCGGCGGCGAGCGTGCCGGTCGGCGGGCGGCCCGAGGCGGTCAACCTCGTCACCGCGCATCCGATGCGGGTCGCGCCGTCTGAGACCGACGCGCTCGTGGCCGAGGCGGATCTTGTGGTGTGCCTCGACTGCGACGTGCCGTGGATCCCCCGCGCCGTGACGCCGCCGCCGGACGCGACGGTGGCCCAGATCGAGCTCGACCCCGTGCACGCTGACATGCCGCTGTGGGCCTTCCCCGTCGACCTCGCGATCACCGCGGACCCCGCGGTCGCGGTGGCCCAGCTCGCGCGGGCGGTACGTGAGCGCGGCGGCGTGCCCGCAGACCTGAGCCGGGCGCGACGCGCCTGGATGGCGTCCGCGACCGGCCGGTCCGACGGTGTCACACCCGCGCCGCGGCCCGCACGGGGCGTTCCCGAGGCCGCCGACGTGGTGGCCGCGCTCGACCAGGTCCTGCGCCCGGCCGACGTGGTCGTGGAGGAGGCGGTGACCAACAGCGCGGCGGTGGCCGGCGGGCTGTCGCGCGCGGAGCCCGGCACCTTGTGCACGCCCGGCGGCCCCGGGTTGGGCTGGGCGCTCGGTGCGTCGGTCGGGGTCAAGCTGGCCCGTCCAGCGGACCGGGTGGTGGCCGTCGTCGGCGACGGTGCCTTCATGTTCGGGGTGCCGACCGCGGCGCTGTGCCTGGCCGCGGAGGCCGGCGCACCGTTCGTCACGATCGTGCTGAACAACGACGGTTACCGAGCCAGCCGGCTGCCGGTCACCGACCTTTACCCCGACGGCGCGGCCGCCGCGAGCGCGGAGGTACCGGGGACCCGCTTCCGCCGGCCACCGGACTTCGTAGCGCTGGCCGAGGCGTGCGGCGCGCACGGCGAGCGGGTGACTGACCGCTCACAGCTGGTGGCGGCCCTCACCCGGGCGCTGGACGCCACCGACGCCGGCCGGTGCGCGGTGGTGGACGTGGTTACCCCGCGCTGACCGGGCCGTACCGCTGACGACCGGGTGCCGAGGCCCATCGGCACCCGGTCGTCGTCACGTCGCCGGGGAAGCGGTCACGCCCGCGGGGCGAGCCAACGGGAAGTGACACGCCGCGACGTGACCGCCGGGCCCGAACGGGCGCGCGGGCGGCTCCACCTCGGCGCAGACGTCCTGCGCGAACTCGCAGCGGGTCCGGAACCGGCAGCCGGACGGCGGATCGATGGCGCTGGGCAGCTCACCTTTGATGCCGCTGCGCAGCTTCTGGCGTTCGATCACCGGATCGGCGACGGGCGCGGAGTCGACGAGTCCCTTCGTGTAGGGATGTGCCGGGTTGCGATAGACCTCCTCGGCCGGCCCGACCTCGACGATCTTGCCCAGGTACATGACACCGATGCGGTCGGACAGGTACCGAACGACCGCCAGGTCGTGCGAGATGAACAGGTAGGTCAGTCCGAGATCGTGCTGGAGGTCCCGCATGAGGTTGAGGATGTGCGCCTGGACGGACATGTCCATGGCACTGACCGGCTCGTCGGTGACCACGAGCTTCGGCATCAGTGTCAGTGCCCTGGCAAAGGACAGTAGCTGCCGCTGCCCGCCGGAGAACTCGTGCGGGTAGCGGTGCAGCGCGGCCGCGGGCAGTCCGACCTTGCCCAGCAGTTCCTCGATTCGGTGCCGCCGCTCGCGCAGATTGCCGACGCGCTGCACGGCCAGCGGCTCGCGCAGCGTGGCCGCGATGCGCATGCGGGGGTCCATCGACGTGGAGGAGTCCTGGAACATCAGCTGGATGTCGCGTCGCGCCCGCCGGTAGGCGGCGCCTTTGAGCGTGGTGAGCTCCTCGCCGTCCAGCTCGATCGATCCTCGCGTAGGCTTCTCGAGCCCGACGATGAGCCGCCCGATCGTGGTCTTGCCGCACCCGGACTCGCCGACCAGGCCGAACGTCTCACCCCGGTGCACGTCGAAGGTCACGTCGGCGACGGCGCTCACCGTGCCCTCGCGCCGGCGCAGCATGGCGCCGCTGGCCAGCGGATAGTCCTTGACCAGCCCAAGGACAGAGAGTAGCGGCACCGCGGCCGCCGCGTCGTCGGCCACCGTCGGGACCTGGGGAGCGCCGGCGGCCGGACGCGCCAACGGCTGCGGCGGGTCGCCGACCGGGTGGAAGCAGGCGTGGCGCCGACCGTCCAACGCGACGGCTAACGGCGGCTCCTCGACCGTGCATCGTTCCTCGGCGTAGCGGCAGCGCGGCGCGAACCGGCACCCGACCAGTGGCCGGGCCAGGCCCGGCGGCATGCCGGGGATCGTGTAGAGAGGTGTCCTGGTCGCGGCGGCCCGTTCGGGCAGTGCCTCGAACAGGGCTTCGGTGTAGGGGTGCCGCGGCGCCGCGAACAGCGCGTCGGTGTCACCGGACTCGGCGACCTTACCGGCGTACATCACGGCCACCCGGTCGGCGCGGCCGGCCACGACACCGAGGTCGTGGCTCACCAGCAGCACCGCCATGCCCAGCCGCTGGCGCAGGTCGTCGATCAGGTCGAGGATCTGGTGCTGGATGCTGACGTCAAGGGCGGTCGTGGGTTCGTCGGCGATCAGCACCTTGGGTTCGCGGCTCAGCGCCATGGCGATCATGACCCGCTGGCGAATCCCGCCGGAGCACTGGTGGGGATAGTCGTCGAAGCGTTGCCGCGCGTGCGGCAGCCCGACCAGCTCGAGCAGGTCGGTCGCCCGCTCGGCCGCCTCCGCCCGGGACAGGCCGCGGTGCAGGCGGGCCGCCCGTGCGATCTGCCGGCCGATCGACATCGTCGGGTTGAGGGACGTGAACGGGTCCTGGAAGATCATGCCGACGTCGTTGCCCCGGACGTGGCGCATCTCGGCGTCGGTGAGCGCGGTGAGCTCCTTGCCGGCGAGCCGGATGCTGCCGCCGGCGATCCGGCCGCGGGGCGGCAGCATGCGCATGACCGACAGTGCGGTCATCGTCTTGCCGCAGCCGGACTCGCCGACGATGCCGAGCATCTCGTTCGCGCGAAGATGGATCGAGACGCCGTCGACGGCGCGAACCACCGAGTCCCTGAGCCTCACCTCGACGCGCAGGTCTTCGATCCGCAGTACAGGCTCCACGGCTACGTCTCCTCTGATCGGACTACCGGCGAAGCAACCGAGTCTCGAAGGTGTCGCGCAGCGAATCGCCGACGAAGTTGAACGCCACGACGGTGAGCATGATCGCGATACCGGGCGGGTAGATGAGCCACCACGCACCGTTCTGCAGGTACGCCAGGCCGTTGGACAGCATGCCGCCCCAGTCGGTGTCCGGCGGCTGGATGCCGAGGCCGAGGAAGCCGAGGCCGGCGAGGACGAGGATGGAGTCGGCGACCTCGAAGGTGGCCTTCACCACAATGGTCCCGACGGCGTTGGGCACGATGTGCCGGACCACGCATCGGACCGGACCGCCCCCGATCATCTTCACCTGCTGCACGAACTCGCGGGTGCGCAGGGTCAAGGTCTCGCCGCGCACCAGCCGTGCGACGCCCAGCCACGAGAACGCCGCGATGATGAAGATCATGACGGTGGGGTCGGGATGGAAGATGGCCGACAGGAGGATGAGCACGAAGATGGGCGGGATCGACAAGACCGCGTCGACCACTCGCATCATGACGTCGTCGACGACCCCGCCGAGGTAGCCCGCGACGGCGCCGTACAACGTGCCGAAGATGACCGAGAGCAGCGCGGCGGCGAACCCGACCGCGAGCGACGCCTGACCGCCGACCATCAGTCGGCCCAACACGTCGTAGCCGGCGTCGGTGGTGCCGAGCGGGTGGTCGGCGCTGGGCGGGAGCATCGATTGGGCCAGGTCGGCGTGGACCTGGTCGGTGCGGTACACGAGCGGACCGAGGAACGAGAAGGCCACCAGCGCGGCGATGACCGCGAGGCCGACCAGCGCCATCGGATGGCGCAGGAAGCGCCTCCAGGTGCCCGACACCGGCTCCGGGCGCTGGCCGTTCGGCGGCCCGGTCAGCGTGGCGTCGACCTCCGACACCATTTCGGGTTTCGCGGCCTGGTCGCGTCCGCGGAGTGTCGGTCTCCGCCGGATCGTCATCTCGTCCCTCCTCTCATGCGGTCAACCGCACCCGCGGATCCAGGACCGCGTAGCCGATGTCGGCGAGGATGCTCCCGACGATCGTCAGGATCGTGCCGAAGAGCACGACGCCGAGCAGGATGGGATAGTCGTGGTTCTGGGCCGCTTGCCAGAACATCAGCCCCATGCCCGGGTAGTTGAACACCGTCTCGACGATGACCGCGCCGGCGAACAACGTGGGAAGGTGCAGGCCGAGCAGCGTGACGATGGTGATCAGAGAGTTGCGGGTCACGTGGACCCAGAGCACCTGGCGCTCACTCGCCCCGATCGACCGCGCTGTCCTCACGTAGTCTTGGACCAGGTTGTCCATGGTGGCCGAGCGAATGAACCTGCTCCACTGCGCGAAGCCGCAGAAGGCGAACGTCGCGACCGGGAGCACGAGGGCGTTCGGCTGCGACAGGATCTCCGCCACCGAGTCGCCCTGCGGCGCACCCGCCGGGAACACCCGGAAGCTCACCGCCAGCAGGTCGATGAGCAGCAGGCCGACGAAGAACACCGGCGCCGCGTAGCTGAGGAACGTGGCACCGGTCAGCAGGTAGTCGCTGCGCTGGTAGCGCCGAGCCGCCTGGTAGATGCCCATGGGCACGCCGATCAGCAGCGACGCCCCGATGCCGAGCACCATCAGCGTCATGGTCTTCGGCAGGCGCTCGGTGATCGCGTCGCGCACCGGCATGTTCAGCTGGGGGGAGAAGCCCAGGTCTCCCCGCAGGAGGTTCCACATCCAGGTGCCGTACTGGACGTGGAGAGGCCGGTCGTACCCGTACTGTCGCGTCAGTTCCGCCACCTGCGCCGGGGTGGCGTTGATCGGCAGTGATGCGCGCACGGGACCGCCCGGCAGCATGTGGAGCAGGACGAACACGACCGCGGTGACGCAGAGCGTCACGACGAGCGCATGCGCCAACCTGCGGGCCAGGTAGCGGGTCACGGCTGGTCGTCGTCCCGGCGCAGCCGCGGTCCTCTGTCGAAGAACTTGAAGAAGGACGCGGTGCGGGGATTCGTAGACCTGCTCACCGACGTGGGGGAGCCGTCCTCGATGACTTTCCCCTCGTCGATCATGACGATCCGGTTCGAGACCTCGGTGGCGAAGGAAAGCTCGTGCGTGACGACGATCATGGTCATCCCGTCGGAGCTGATGTTCCTCATCACATTGAGCACGTCGACGGTCGACTCGGGATCGAGCGCCGATGTGGGCTCGTCGAAGAGCAGGACCTTCGGATTGACGGCGAGCGCCCTGGCGATGGCCACTCGCTGCTGCTGACCGCCTGACAGCTGGTGTGGTGCCTGCTTGGACTTCTCCGCCAGGCCGACGCGATCGAGCAGCTCCAGCGATTCGGCGATGGCCTTGGACACGTCGCGGCCGCGTAGCTGCATGAGTGGCAGCGCGACGTTCTCGATGGCGGTCAGGTGGGGGAACAGATGGAAGCTCTGGAAGACCATGCCGACTGCCTGTCGCAGCTTCACCAGGTCGTTCCCCCGCAGTGCGTGGCCGTTGTCGAACGCCCGATGGCGGCCGACCTGGACGCGGCCGCCGTCGGGAATCTCCAGGAGGTTGATGCATCTCAGGAGCGTGCTCTTGCCGCTGCCGCTGCGCCCGAGGATGCTCACCACCTGACCCTCGGTGACGTGGAGGTCCACGCCGTCGAGTACGACATTGGTCCCGAACGACTTGCATAGACCGTCGACCTGGACGGCTAGCTCGGCGGTGCGGGTCGCACGGTCACGCGCCGAGGCCGCGGGGTCCGGTAACGAAACACCTCGCCTGGTCATGCGGGTACGTCTCCTGTCCTGGGTACACGGCGACGCATCGCTTCGTCGACGAGCTTGAGGTGTCGTCGCCGGGAGGGCGTCAGTGGTGCGCCACTGTCGAGGCGGCGCTCGAGCCGCACCACCCCCCGCGACAAGGGGTAGCAGAGGGAGAAGTAGATGAGCCCGATGACGAGGTAGACCTCGAGCGCGCGAAAGGTCGTCGAGGTGATGATGGCGCCCTGGGTCATCAGCTCGGCGCCGCCGATGGTGACGAGCAACGCCGTCCCCTTCAGCAGGTCCACCATCATCGTGCCGGCGCCGGGCAGTGCCAGTCGCAATGCCTGCGGCACGATGATGTGGCGGGTGACCGAGCGCGGCGTCATTCCCAATGCGAGCGATGCCTCGCGCTGGCCGGGTGGCACACCCTGGAGCCCGCCCCGGAAGACCTCGGACACGTACGCCCCGTAGAAGAGCGCGAAGGACAAAGTGGCGGCGGCGAAGATGCCGAAGCGGATGCCGATCGACGCCAGCCCGAAGTAGATGATGTAGATCTCGGTGATCAGCGGCAGGTTCTTGAAGATCTCCGTGTAGATCGACGCGACCGCCCTGATGAGAGCCACGCGAGAGACCCTCATCAGGGCGACGACCAGTCCCAGCACGATGCTGCCGACGAACCCTGAGATGGTGAACTTGAGTGTGGTCAGAAGGCCTGCCCACAGGTCAGGGAGATAGTCGAACCACGGCACGGACAGCCCGAGTCCTTCAAGTGTCACGTCATCACCTCTCGTCCTTCGGATGTCTCGTACGTGCGCGGCCGGGCCGACCGCCCGGCCGCGCTGGCGCCAGTCAGCCCAACGGCAGCGTCCACTCGTCGGGCCGGTCGACCGAGTGGCGCTGATCGGTGAAGAACGTCTGCCACTCGTCGGAGACGGTCAGCAGGTCGTCCGGTGCGTCGATGCCATGCTCCTGCATCAGCCGCGCGGTTTCGCCGTTCTCGTACATCGCGCGGATCTCCTCGTTGAGAGCGTCGCGGAGCTCTTCGCCGCCTTCCGGCAGGTACCAGCCGATCATGTGCGGCCCGAAGACCTCGAGATCCGGGTTCGCCTCGATCTCCGCGGTCGTCGGCGGGGTCATGGGCATGACGTCGAAGTTCAGATCAGGCCGTGTCTTGTGCGTGTAGAGCGTCAGCAACGGGTCGATCAGCGCGATGTCGATGCGCCCGGCGTCGAGGTCGGCCAGGGTGGCCGCGATGTCGGGATAGGTACGCAGCTCGACCCCCTCCATGTTGCTCAGAACCGGAACGGAGACGAATCCGGAGACGGTGCCGACCGTGTGGCCCTTCAGGCCCTCGACGGAGTCGACGCCGAGTCCTGGGGTCTGGGCGACGACGGGCCGCCCGTAGAAGATCGGATCGCTGAACAGGCCGTCGGCAGTTCGCGATTCGAGCCAGGCGATGTTGGCCACGCCGATATCGGCGCGTTTCGACTGGACGGACGCGAGCATCCCGGGGAAGTCGCTGAGGGCGACCTCGTACTCCAGGCCCAGGTTGTCCAGCGCCTGCTTCAGCATCTCGGCCTCGAAACCGATGAACTCCCGGCCATCCATGCCGGTGTTCGGCATCGACGCTGCCGTGGACACCAGGACGACATCGTTCCCCACGAGGTCGTAGTCGGCATTGCCGGAGCTTGTCGAGTCACCGCAGCCGGCCGCGGTCAGCAGCGCGGCACCGCAGATCGCCGCGGACAGCGCGGTGAGCCGGACGCGTCGCGGCGGTCGACGTGGTGTCTGGTCGTGGTCACCCATCTTCAGTCCTTCCGATGATCAATCGACGAGAGAGCGGAGCGCCGCCGGGACAGGCGAAGGTTCGGGGATCGTGTCGAACGTGCTTCAACACAGGGAGCAGCAGGTGGGGCATCGCCGCGCCAGCGTGTCGGCGTGACATCGGCCATCCGGTCCGCGCGAACCGGCACGTTCAGGAATGTCGAACTATGATCCGCCTTCCGACCAGATCGGGCTATGTGTGGATGCACGAGCTGACTGGTGGCCCGGTGGGGAGGAGGCCAAGGTCAGGCCACGCTGTTGGTCGATCGCACGAACAGGCGAGGCTGCGTTGGGCCGATTGCCAGATGATCGCGCTGCCCGCGACGGTATTGTGCGGGAGGACGACCGCAGCGGCGGGCCGCGCGTCTCCCATCCCGACTACTTGGCCAGGCGTGTTCATGGCAGATACCGAGAAGAAGATGGCGCGGGTCCGGCTGCAACGGCTGGTGGACGACCTGGGCGGGACCCTGCTCGAGGTCATCGAGGGCTCCGAGGCACTCGCGGCAGAGGTCACGGGGGTCACGATCTTCGATCCGCGCGACGAGCTCATGATCTGGCCCGGGGAGCTGGTGCTCGGTGTCGGGCTGAACAGCGAAGTCGAGATCATCGACCTGATCCGCAAGCTGGGGGCGGCTCGCGCCGCGGCTCTGGTCATCAAGACACCCGCCCAGATCGGCACGGCGATCAGGGAATCGGTCCGTGCACACGACGTGTCGTTGCTCGGGCTGAACGGGACCGCGTCCTGGTTCCAGGTGGCGGTGCTCCTGCAGACGCTGCTCGACCGGTGGACCGTCATCGAAGGCCGACATTTCGGCGACAGTCCGGTCGGTGATCTGTTCGCGTTCGCGAACGCGGTCAGCGCACTGGTGGACGCCCCGGTCACGGTGGAAGACCGGGCGTCGCGGGTGCTCGCCTTCTCCGGGCGGCAGGACGAGGCCGACAGGGGCAGGGTTGAGACGATCCTCGGGCGGCAGATGCCCAAGGGCCCGATCCAGATCCTCGAGGAGCGAGGGGTCTTCCGCGACCTGTACAGCAGCCATGAGCCGATTTACGTACCAGCAATAGGGCCGGGCATGCTGCCGCGGGTAGCCGTAGCCGTCCGTGCCGGCTCGGAGGTGCTCGGTGCCTTGTGGGTGGTCGTCCGCGAACCGCTGCCCGAGCACCGCTTGCGCGCGCTCGCCGATGCGGCCGAGCTGGCCGCGCTGCACATGCTGCGCCAGCGCAACACCATGGACTTCGACCGACAGCTCAGCGCGGAGCTGCTCGGATCGGTCCTGGCCGGTGGCGTGGGGGCGGCCGAGGCGGCCAGTCGTCTCGGTCTACGGGACGGGCCCTTGTGCGTTCTGGCCGGTCAGCCGCTGTGCGCGCCGGGCGCGGAGTTCGAATCGGCCGGCCAGCGGCTGGCCGATGCCCTCGCCCTGCACCTGGCCGCCATCCGGGCCCAGTCGGCCGTGGCCATAGTGGGGCGGTTCGTCTACGCCGTCATCTCGGTGGCCGCGCGCAAGGCGCGCGAGGACGTCCTGCGCCACATGCAGTCCATCACGTCCGATTTCGTCTCCCGCCTGGGCACCCGCGACCGTGTCGTCATCGGCATCGGGGGCCTGGCGCCGTCGTTGCCGGGTCTGGGCAAGGCCAGGACCGAGGCCGAACGCACGGTGCGGGTGTTGCGGGCCGGGAACAAGGCCGCCGTGGCCTGTTTCGAGGACGTCTACCTGGAGACCGTGCTCGATCAGCTGAGCGACGTGCTCGCCGGCGAGGCGGACCACGCGCGCGGGCCGATCGCCAGGCTGATGACCTACGACGCGTCGAACGGGACCGACCTCACGGTGTCGCTGCGCGCATACCTGGAGGCCTTCGGTGACGTGAAAGCGGCCGCGGGCGCGGTCAACGTGCATCCGAACACGTTCCGCTACCGCCTCAAGCGGATTCACGAGGTGAGCGGCATCGACCTCAACGACTCCAGGACGCGGTTGGCCGTCCTCATGCAGTTGACGGCGGCGTCGAACCTCTCGGCGTGAGCGCACCGTCTGGTGGTGACGGCGTCCGCGGCGGCTGGGCCGATGCACCGAGCCAATGCCGGCCGATTGTGCTGACGACACGATGTGGCGGTTGTTCACCGATGCCATTGTTGGTGTCAACGATCGGGCCTCGGTGGGAGTGCCTTTCGCCCAGCGACTGAATGCCTTGGACAAGGGAGAACAGCGATGCGAGCCAGGTGGGCACGGCGCTTTGTCGCACTGGCTACGGCGCTGACCGCGGCAGCAATCGGCGCGGGTTGCACGGAGACGTCGTCGCCGGCTCGCGACCAGAACGTCGCCACCATTCCCGTGTACACGACCGGGCTGCCGAATTACATCTTCCCGTTCAATCAGCTGCAGTTGGCCGCGAACATCAATCGTTTTCAAGTGCTGATGTGGCGGCCGCTGTATTGGACCGGCGACGGTGATGATCCGACGGTCGACTTCGAGAAGTCGCTCGCCGATCCGCCGATCTGGTCCAATGACAATCGCACGGTGACGATCCCGTTGAAGTCGTCGTATGAGTTCTCCGACGGCACCACGCTCGGTCCGGCCAACGTGGCCTTCTGGATGGGCCTGGCGATCACCCAGAAGAACAAGTACTTCGGGTACACCCCCGGCTATTTCCCGGACAACGTCGCTTCGGTCAGCTATGACGAGGATGCCAACACCGTGACCCTCGAGCTCACGCAGTCGTACTCACCGGACTGGTTCCTCAACGACCAGCTCACCCAGATCATCCCGCTGCCCACGGCGTGGGACCTCGTCGCCGGGGACCAGCCCGGCCAATGCTCGTCGGGGGACCTGGCGGCGCAGGAACAGTCGTGCCCCGCGGTGTACGAGTATCTCGACGGCCAGGCCAAGGACCTGTCGACGTACGCGACCAACCCGCTGTGGCAGGTGGTGAGCGGACCGTGGAAGCTGTCCAGCTTCTCGCCGGACGGGCACATCACGATGGTGCCGAACGAGAGCTACTCCGGCCCCGTCAAGGCCTCGCTCAGCGAGCTGAGGATGGTGCCGTACACCTCGGCGTCGGCGATCCTGACGGCCCTGCGTGCCGGCAGCGACCTCACGATCGGTGAGGTGCCGACCACCTACGCGCCGCCCGCGGACGGCGACGGCCAGCCTAGCAGCCAGACACTCGCACCGAACTACGAGCTCATGGTGGAGGAGATCCCGCGGATCGCCTATGTCTCACTGAACTACCGCAACCCCGAGCTGGCCCCGCTGTTCGACCAGCTCTACATCAGGCAGGCGCTGACGTCGGTCGTCAACCAGGAGCTGATCATCGACAAGGCGCTCAACGGCTACGGCGTTCCCGTCGTCGGGCCCATCCCGCTGCGGCCGGACACGGAGTTCATCTCTCCCGCTCAGCAGGACCCGCCGTATCCCTTCTCCATCGAGAACGCCCGCGACTACCTGACGTCGCACGGCTGGTCGATTCCGGACAACGGGCCGGCCGTGTGCACGTCGCCGGGAACCGGCCCGGAGAACTGCGGTGCGGGTATCGCGGCCGGCCACGAGCTCGTCATCCCCGTCACGTTCGCGACCGGCCGTGATCCCTCAGCCGAGGTGATCATGGAGCAGTGGCGCTCCGACGCCGCCCAGGCCGGCATCGTCCTGGACGTCGCCGGCGAGACCTATCAGACCTGGCTGGGCAAGAGCACGGCCTGCATCGACGACGTCGCGGAGTGCACCAGCTGGGGCGCGTTCTTCCTCGGCGGCCAGGCGCCGCCGCAGGCCTACCCGACCGGCGAGCAGTCCTACGCCAGCTCCGCCGCGAGCAACGTGGGTGGGTGGGACGACCCGGCCACGGACCAGCTCATCCAGACCTCGACCACCTCGCCCGAGCTGGCGAGCCTCCACGCCTACGCAGACCACCTCACCGAGCAGGTTCCGTACATCTGGATCCCCGCAACGGTGGGCATCATCAACGCCGTCGACAGCGACCTGCGCGGCGCCTCGCCGATGAACCTGCACGGTCGGCTGGAGCCGGAGAACTGGTACTTCGAAGAATGACCCCGGCCGTCGCCGGCCCCGCCGTCGGCCCCGTCGTCCCCTGGGAGATCCCGTGAAGCGACCGAACGTCCTGTTCATCATGAGCGACCAGGAGCAGCACTGGTCGATCCTGCCGCCCGGGCTGACCAGGCCGGGCCTGGGGTGGCTGCTGACCAACGGCACCGCCTTCACCAACCACCATGTGGTGACCCTCCCGTGCGGCCCGTCGCGATCGACCATCTACACCGGGCAGCACACACAGCACACAAAGGTGTACGGCAACCCGAGCCGAGCCCGCGGGATCAGCATGTCGCCCGAGGTGGCGACCGTCGGGCGCATGCTGCGCGACCAGGGCTACCACACGGCGTACAAGGGCAAGTGGCACGTCAGTGTGATCGACCCGCCGACGCCCTTCGCGGCGTCGACGGTGCACGCGTTGGAGGAATTCGGCTTCTCCGAGTTCAACTCCGGCGGCGACCCGGTCGGGGTGGCCTGGGAGGGTTTCCGGCAGGACCCCGCCGTGGCGTCCGAGGCGGCCAACTGGCTGCTCGGCGGGAGCGGCGGCAAGCCGGCCGACCGGCCATGGTTCCTGGCGGTCAACTTCGTCAACCCGCACGACATCATGTACTTCGACGCCACCGGCCGGATGAACGAGCCGCCGGCGACGGCACCGACGCCGCGGCAGCCCGCGCCCAGGTCGGCGATCTACCAGCGAACCTGGGACGTCGACCTCCCCGCGAGCTTCGACGACGACCTCGCCCGCAAGCCCGCGATCCAGGCCGACCTGAGCGCCGCGGTGGCGGCCGGTCTGGGTGAGATCCCGCACGACGACGTGGACGCGTGGCGGCGCTACCGCGACTACTACTACAACTGCCTGCGCGACCTGGACCAGCACGTCAAGACCGTGCTCGACGCGTTCGTCGAGGCCGGCCACGACCGCGACACGCTCGTCGTCTACAGCACCGACCACGGCGAGGCCGCCGGCGCGCACGGGCTGCGCGAGAAACCCACGAGCGTCTACCGCGAAGTGGTCAACGTGCCCCTGGTCATCTGCCACCCGGACGTCGACGGCGGGTCGACGGCCGAGGCACTGTCCTCGACCGTCGACCTGGTCCCCACGATCCTCTCCTTCGCCGGCGTGGCCGAGGGCGAGCGAACCGACCGGTACCAGCAGCTCACCGGCCACGACCTCAGCCCCGTCGTGGCCGGCGACGCGGCACGCACTGGCCGCGACGACACCGGCGTGCTGTTCAACATGTCCCGGCCCACGCCGGCGCTCGGCGGCCGGGACACCGGGTTCGCCGGCTCGGCACAGCGACGCAACCTGCGCGGCGTGTTCGACGGTCGCTGGAAGTACGCGCGGTACTTCGGCGCCGACGACCCGCTCCGGGCCGACGGCTGGGACGCCCTGCGGACAGGCAGCGACCTGGAGCTCTACGACACCGCGTCCGACCCCGACGAGGTGCGCAACTTGGCGCACGACGAGAACCACCGCGACGAGCTGCTCCGACTCGAGAAGCAGGTCGCCGCGCTGGTCGACGCCGAGGTAGGCGACGACCACCTACCCGGCACGACACCGTCACCGCGCGTCTGACCGGCTCGGCTGGAGGGTCACGATGAGTCTTCTCGAACCACGGACCTGGAGCGGCCAGATCTTCGACGGCACGTGGACGCCAGGCGGCGGCGGGTCGTATGACACGGTCGAGCCGGCCACCGGGCTGGCGCTGGCCCGGGTCGGCGCGGGGTCGGCGCCCGACGTCCGGACCGCCGCGCGGGTGGCCGCCGAGGCGCAGCGGAGCTGGGCGGGGCTGACCTACGACCGCCGCGCGGCCGTGCTGCGCCGTGCGGGCGAGCTCTTCGCCGAACACCACGAGGAGATCGCGCGGTGGATCGTGCGGGAGGCGGGGGCGTCGAGCGCTTTCGCGAGCCACCAGACGCTGGCCGGCGCGGCTGAGGAGTGCTGGCAGGCGGCCGCGCTGGCGGCCCTCCCGTACGGCGAGCTGATCCGGTCCAGCCAGCCCCGGCTGTCCCTCACCCGACGGCTCCCCGTCGGTGTGGTCGGGGTCATAGCGCCGTTCAACGCGCCGATGGTGCTGGCGATCCGTGCCGTGGCGCCGGCTCTGGCCGTCGGCAACGCCGTCGTGCTCAAACCCGACCCGCGCACCGCGGTGTGTGGCGGGGTGGCGATCGCCAGGGTCTTCGAGGAGGCCGGCCTGCCCGAGGGGTTGCTGCACCTCATCCCGGGCGGCGCGGACGTGGGTGCCGCCGTCGTGGACGACCCCGCGATCCCGGTCATCGCGTTCACCGGGTCCACCGCGGCCGGGAGGGCGATCGCGCGCGCCGCGGCGGACCGGCTCAAGCGGGTGCACCTCGAGCTCGGCGGCAACTCGGCGCTCGTCGTGTTCGACGACGTCGACCTCGAGCATGCCGCGTCGTGCGGTGCGTTCGGCTCCTTCAACCACGCGGGGCAGATCTGCATGGCCAGCAGCCGCCACCTCGTCGAGGCGTCCATCGCCGACGACTACGCGGCGGTGCTCGCCGAGCACGCCCGGAAGCTGCCGGTCGGCAACCCGATGGACGACGGCGTCACCGTCGGGCCGCTGATCGACGCCGGCCAGCGCGACCTCGTCCACTCCATGGTCACCAGCAGTGTCGCGGCCGGCGCCGCGCTGCTGACCGGTGGGGAGTACGACGGCCTGTTCTACCGGCCGACGGTGCTGGCCGGCGTGCCCTCCACCGCGCCCGCCTACGCACGGGAGATCTTCGGTCCGGTCGCGCCGGTCGTGCCGTTCCGCGACCTCGACGACGCCGCCCGGCTCGCCGCGGGTACCGAGTACGGGCTCTCCCTCGGCATCCTCACGCAGGACCTGATGAGAGCCATGGAGCTGGCCGAGAGGATCCCGAGCGGCCTGGTGCACATCAACGATCAGACCATCAATGACGAAGCGACGGCCCCGTTCGGCGGCGTGGCGGACTCGGGGAACGGGTCACGGCACGGATCACTCCAGGCGAACCTCGAAGCCTTCACCGAGCAGCAGTGGGTGACGATCCGGGGCGCCGCGCCCCGCTATCCCTTCTGAGCCTTGTCGACAGTGAGGAGAGCCTGTCATGGCCGACCAGCTACGGCGCGTGGATGGACCGACCCGGCGAACGGTGCTGGGCATGCTGGGATCTGCTCCACTGGCGGCGAGCGGCCTGCTGGCGCTGCCCCGGACCGCAAACGCGGCAACCGTGGGCCAGGCGCCATCGGCGCTGAGCGATCCGGAACTGAACGCCAGGATTCAGGAGATCCTCGACCGTCCCGTGTGGGACGGCGCCACATGGGCCTTGAAGTACCAGGCCATCGACTCACACGAGCCCATTTTCGCGCTGAACTCCGACTCGCCGAGCCGCCCCGCCTCAGCGATGAAGCTCTTCATCGGTGGGACTGCCTACCAGATGCTCGGCGTCGACCATCGTTTCCACACCAGGGTCTACCGCACCGGTCCTGTCGTGCGTGGCGTCCTCAGAGGACATGTGCTGCTGGTGGCCGGCGGTGACCTTCTGCTGGGAGGACGCGTGCGGCCCGATGGCTCGCTGTCGCTCGTCGCTCCGGATCACACGTATGGCGGCGACGCCCTTCCCGTGCCGGGCGATCCGCTGCAATCGCTGCGCGATCTCGCGGATCAGGTGGCGGCGGCAGGTGTCCGGCGGGTCGAAGGGAGCGTACTGGTGGACGCTTCGCTCTTCCGCGAAGGCCGGGCATCGACCGGCAACGCGTCCGATGTGCCGGTCTCCCCGATGATGGTCAACGACAACGTGATCGACGTCGTGGTGCGCCCAGGCACCAACCCCGACGATCCAGCCGTGCTGGAGGTGACACCGCAACTCGGCTACGTCGACATCATCAACGAAGCAACAACGATCTCAGAGGAATCCGGCGCGCCGTTGCGGCTCGTCGACGACGTCGAGAATCCGGACGGCAGCCACACGGTACGGCTCACCGGCAACATCTCCCTGACCGATCCGCACACCTTGCTGCCCTACTGGCTTCCCGACCCGGTCAGGTTCGCAGAGCTGGCCTTTGCCGAAGCATTGCGGGACAAGGCGATCCACATCGAGCCACATCCTCGGGGCAATGTGCATCCGGAGAAGCTGACGGCGGCGCACGGCGAACCGACGAACCAGTTGGCCGAGCTGGTGTCGCCACCGCTGTCGGAGGCCGTGAAGCCCATGCTCAAGCTGAGCAACAACATTCACACCGCTCACTGGCCGTACGTCGTCGGCGCAGTCGCCGGCCACGAGCAGGAGAATCCGGAACCGGTGTACGAGCGGATGCGCGATGACCTGTTCACGCAGGCAGGTCTGGATCCGAGAACCCCGGGCACGGAAGAGGGCCGCTACTCCCCGGACTTCTTCGTCCAGTTCCTCACGCACATGTCGCGGCAGACCTATCTGCCGGAGTATCTCGGCGCACTGCCCGTCCTGGGCAAGGAGGGAACCCTCACCCATGTAGGGGTCGATTCGCCGGCCGCCGGCCACGTCTTCGCCAAGACCGGCGGTAGCACACGAGAAACCGTCGGCATCCGCGCACTGTGTGGATTCATCGAGAACCCGGACGGACAGTGGATCGCCTTCGCGTCGTTCATCGAACGTCCGATCGCATCGGAAGAAGAAGGCCGGGAGCTGCAATCGGTCGCGATGGAGGCGCTGGGAGAGATCGCAACGGTCATCTACGAGAGGACGGCCTCATGAGCGGTCGGCCATTGCCGGTAGCCCGCCGGGCCGTACTGGGGATGCGGGGAGCCGCGCCGTCGGCCGCGACCGGTGTGCTGGCGGTGTCCGGACCCCCGCACGCGGTCGGCGGCGCTGTTCGAGCCGGCGTTCCTCGGCTGTCGACAGCCGCCAACGCCAGCGGCGCGTTCTCGGCGGTCGCGCGGTCTACTCGGCTGCCGCCGGTTCAGCGCGCTGCTGGGCCAGGTCGATGGTGAGGTCGGCCCTGGTGACCGTGCGCGCGTACGCCTCGCTCACCAGGGTCGTGATCTGGCCAGGAGCCGCGGCCGGCTCGCGGCCGTCCACCGCGGAGACCGGGACGATGCCGGCGGCTGTGCCGGTCAGGAAGCACTCGTCGGCGCAGTAGAGCTCTCCCCAGGTGACGTCGCGCTCCACGATCTCGACGTCGGCCTCGCGCAGCAGCTCGATGACGGTGCGACGGGTGATTCCCGGCAGCGCGGCGCGCGTTGTCGGTGTCGCGACGCGGCCGTCGCGGACGACGAAGACGTTGGTGGTTGTCGCCTCGGCGATGGTCCCGTCGCCGTCCAGCATGAAGGCGTCGTCCATGCCGGCGGCGTTCGCCTGTTGCTTGGCGAGGATCGCGTCGAGCGAGTTCAGCGACTTGATGCCAGCGTCGACCGAGCGGGGCGCCTTGCGCGTGATGGAACTGATCATGACCCGCACTGGGCGCTCTCGCAGCGGGAGCGGGTACGCGATGACCACGACCCTGGGCCGCGTCGCCGGCCGCGGGTCGAGCCCGCCGGGTGCGCTGGCGCCGCGGGACACGATCACCCGGACGTGCGCGTCGGTGAGCTCGTTCGCGGCCATGACCTGCGCGACGGCCGCGATCAGCTGGTCGGGCCGCCACTGGAGCTGGACGCCGAGGGCGGCCGCGGACCGGCGCAGACGGGCAAGGTGGTCCTGCGGCCGGAACAGAAGCCCGCCGCGGACTCGCATGCCCTCGAAACAGCCGTCGCCGTAGAGAAAGGCCCGGTCCCAGACCGGCACGGCCGCCCCACGTCCCGAGCACAGGCTCCCGTCGATCCACGCGGCCCACTCCGGATCGGCTGCCGCCGGGTCGGTGCCCTCGTTCATGCTCATTCCGTCTCCTCGCAGTCGACGCGGGTCCGGCGAGGTCGCCAACAGCTCGCCGGCGACCGGGCCGGTCCTTCCAGGCTGTCGTGGACGCAGCGTCACCGCATTCACGCGGGGTAAGAGAGCGGGCCGGGGTGTTCGTGCGACTCCACAACCGTCACCGCACTCCACGGTGGCTCGGTCGCGGGTCCGGTAGTGGCCACGACGCCGGAACGTGTTCGATCTCGCTCAGCGAAGTGAGTCGTGGCAGGACAACGACGCGAGGTCTCCGGGTTTTCATCGACGAGGAGGCCGCGGAGGTGCAGGCCGCGCAGCGGCCCTCCGTCGCGATCAGGACGGGGACGATCCGGATGGACCGCGAGCTTGTCGGCCACCGCGCGTTCCTACGATCCGACCATGGTCATTGTGGTGTCCGGAACGCACGCGAGCGGGAAGACCTCCCTGATTGATGCGTTCGCGACAGCGCAACCGCGGCGCTTCTCGAGCTGGCCGACGACAAGGACCTGACGGGAGGAGCCGAGGTCATCGAAGTGGCGGGTACGCCAGATGCTCCCCTGGCCAGACTCGAACCAGTGGTCGCGTCCCTCCAGACTTGAACGCCCGGGCGGCAGGACGGCGTTCATGCTTTCTGGGAATCTGCCTGGGAGCGGAGTCGCCACGGAGTCCGGGCTTCAGCCCGGACCGTTCGGATGGGTGAGATCGTAGGCGCGGGAGAGCTTCTTGGGGACCACCATGCGCCAAGCGTCGACGACGAGCTCGCGGGCCTCGGTCGGGTCCAGTGCCGCCAGGTCGGCGTGGACCCAGTTGAAGCGCATCTCCGACGCCGACGGCATCTGGAACTTGTGCGGCTCGCTCGCGACGAGGGCCGCCCGCTCCTCTTTGGGGAACGCGAAGCCCATCACTGTCTCGTCGAGGGAGAACGCCACGTAGACGATCTGCCCGACGCGGAACCTCAACGCGCCTCGTACGTACACCTGGTATGAGCGCTCCAACCCCTCACCCAGCGACCGAACGTCTTCGATCACCGCCATGCTCGGAACCCCTTGATCATGGGCGGGGCCGCCGCCCGTCCGCGCGCCGTCGAGAGCCCGCAATCACCCTGGTTGGTCCTGTCCATAGGAATCCGCTCCTCGTGCGTGACGTCTCCAAGGTTGACTCCGATGGCGGCCCGGACTCATCGGTTGTCGGCGTTCGCCGGCGACTCGAGGCCCGTCGTTCCGGGCAGCAGCTGCGTTGCGCCCGGGAGCATGCCATGTCGGACAACATCCGATACCTCGGCGACTGGGGTCACCGCGCGACGCTGCGCGGGCACCGGGTGCTGCACCTGGTCGGCAAGGGCGACAAGGGCGGCAAGCCGGCCACTATGCCGCTGACCGTCCCGGTCCTGCGAGTCCTCGAGGCCTGTCGCGGGGAACGTACCGAAGCACGGCTGACATTGGTACGACGATTCGGCTGTAGACGCGCTCACGGTGAGCGGTGGCAGGCCTGGCCCGTGCGGCGGGCTGAAGGACCGATACGCTGGTCGTGGCAGATCGTGCGGCGCCGGCTGGGCGGGTCCCTCAGTGATGCCCCGGTAGTGTGCCGGCCCGCTTTCCCTGGGGAGGTCGGGATGGTCGAAGAGACGACGACATCGCGATTGCGCAGCACCTGGGAGGCAGCCGCGCCTGGCTGGGCGAAATGGGAGCCGGTGTGGGCGCGCGCGGCCGCGGACGCCACCGACACCATGATCGACGAGGCCGGAGTGCGGCCGGGAATGCAGGTCCTCGATCTCGCATGCGGAGCAGGCAGCCAGACCCTCCGGGTAGCTGAGCGAGTCGGGCCCGCCGGCGGCGTGGTCGCCAGCGATATCTCGCCGACCATGCTCGAGCATGTGCTACACAACGCGGCCGAGGCAGGCCTGCACAACATCACGACGCTGGAAGGTCCGGCCGAGGACCTCGACCTGCCGACAGCGCATTTCGACGCGGCCATCTCCCGGCTGGGGCTCATGCTCTTTGCCGCGCCCGGCCGAGCGCTGGAGACGGTCCGGGCCGCGCTCAAGCCGGGCGGCAGATTCGCATCGCTGGTCTTCACCACACCCCTCCACAATTCGTTCATGGCCGACCCGATGGCGATCCTGCTCCGGCACGCCGGGGCGGCGCCGCCGGGCCCGGGACAGCCCGGAATCTTCGCACTGGGGGACGCGGGTGTCCTTGAGCGGCTCTTGATCGACGGCGGCCTGGTGGACGTACGCACCCATGTCGTCGGTGCCACGTTGCGGCTGGCGAGCGCCGATAGCGCCACGCACATGTTGCAGGAGGCCGCCGGGGCCTATCGAGCGGTGCTGGCAGACCTCGCTGAGGCCGACCGGGCGAAGGCATGGGCGGAGGTCCGCGACCGCCTGACGCAGTTCGAATCAGGTGACGGACTCGAGGCCGAGCTCGAATTCATCATCGGTTCTGGGGCGAGAACCTGAGCACGGTCTGCACGGACTCGGTCTTGCTCGAGACGCATCGTCCCAGCAGCCACCGACCTACACCGACCACATGCGTTCAGGTCGGCCAAGCGTCACAGGTGCGTCATTTCCGGGACGACGGGCAAGAGTGGTAGTGACGCGGTCCGGCCGGCCAACTGGGTGGGCGGACCGTCCCAATCGGGGCGGTGAGTGACTGCGCCCGCCGCTCAACCGCGCAGTTGCGCGTTGAGCCGTGCGGCGTGTCGCGTGAAATGGTCGCGTTCGGGGAGGCTGGGAGCTGATCGGGCGGCTTCGGCGTAGAGCCGTGCCGCGGTCACCGGGTCACCGTCACGCTCGTGCAGGTACGCCGCGGCGGCGGTGTGGCGGGGCAGTGCGGGGTCGAGCTCTGCCAGGGCGGCCAGGCCGGCCCGCGGGCCGTCGGCCTCGCCGACCGCGACTGCCCGGTTGAGGCGGGCCACCGGGCTGGCGGTGAGCCGCACCAGTTCGTCGTACCACTCGACGATCTGCACCCAGTCGGTCTCCTCGGCCGTCCGGGCGTCGGCGTGCAGCGCGGCGATGGCGGCCTGGGCCTGGAATTCGCCCAGGCGGTCGCGGGCGAGGGCTGTCTGGAGCACGTCGACGCCCTCGGCGATCAGGCGGGTGTCCCACAGGCTGCGGTCCTGCTCGGTGAGGGGCACGAGGCTGCCGTCGGGGCGGGTCCGTGCCGGGCGCCGAGCGTGGTGCAGCAGCATGAGCGCGAGCAGGCCCGCCACCTCCTCGTGGCTGGTCATGGCCGCCAGTTGACGGGTGAGCCGGATCGCCTCGGCGGCGAGGTCGACGTCGCCGGAGTAGCCCTCGTTGAAGACCAGGTAGAGCACGCGCACCACCGTGGCGACGTCACCGGGCTGGTTGAACCGGACGCCCGAGACCGTCCGCTTTGCTCGGCTGATCCGCTGGGCCATGGTCGTCTCCGGCACGAGGTAGGCCTGTGCGATCTGACGCGTGGTCAGGCCGCCGGCCGCGCGCAGCGTGAGCGCGACGGCCGACGCCGGTGTCAGGGACGGGTGCGCGCACAGGAAGTACAGCTGGAGCGTGTCGTCGACCGCCTCGCCCGGGCCGGGCATGGGCTCGCTCTCGACGCGTGCCTCGCGGTGCCGTCGAGAGGTATCGGCGCGGGAGGCGTCGAGGAACTTGCGCCAAGCCACGGTGACCAACCAGCCCTTGGGATCTTGCGGCGGAGCATCCGGCCACACGCGAACGGCCTCGACCAGGGCGTCCTGCACGGCGTCCTCGGCCGCCGCGAAGTCGGCTCCGCGACGGACGAGGACTCCGATCACCGCGGGCACCAGCTCCCGCAGCAGCGGCTCGTTCACTCGGTGACCGCGGGCGAGTCGCCCCACAACGGCCGAACCTCCAGCCATTCGCAGACCGGCTTGCCGCCAGGCCCGGGCGCCGCCGACAGCTCCCCTGCCAGCTGTACCGCGCGATCCCACGACTCCACGTCGACGATGTACCACCCGGCGATCAGGTCCTTGGTCTCGACGAACGGCCCGTCGGTCACCGGCGGCCGCCCCTCGCCGTCGTACCGCACGAACGCGCCGTCGGGCGCCAGCGCCTGGGTGTCGACGAACTCGCCCGCCTCCTCCAGCCGGGCCGCGAAGTCGCGCATGAACCGCACGTGCGCGTCGACCTCGTCCGGCGTCCACTGGTCCATCGGCGCGAAGTCCACGGCGGGGGCCGGGCCACCCCGGTAGTGCTTGAGCAGCAGGTACTTGGCCATCATGTTCTCCTTGTGGCGTACGGCCATTGTGGCCGTGTTCACCGCGGGGACGGAGCCGCGGGCGGGTTCTCGACATCCTCCCGCGACAATTCTGACGGACGACCGCCCGGTGCTCAGGCGCGCTGACGCTCTTCCCGCCGCCGGACCAGCTCCTCGACCGCGCTCGGCAGAGTCGTCTCGAAGTCGATCAGCTTCGCCCACGTCGGGGTCACCACGATCCGGACCATGCCGTCGCGGTAGAGCGAGCGCACCTCCGCCTCCCACTCGACCCGTTGCTCGGGCGTCATCTCGTAGGTGCTCGTCGCCTGGAGATACTCGGCCGGGATGCCATCGACGAAGTCCAGCTCGGCCCGGCCCCGGATGAGCAAGATCTTGGGCGGGTGCACCTCGGTGTCGATCGTCAGGGCGACCATCGGGTTCTCGACCAAGGCCGGAAGCTTCGGAGCATTCTTCGACGTGCACATGACGATCTCCGAGCCGTTCCAGGTGAACCCGATCGGGACGTTCCGCGGTGTGCCGTCCTCGGCGACGTAGGCCAAGCGGGTCACGTCGCGGGCCAACAGTTCCTGACTGACCGGTCGGTTCAGAACCTCGGTGATCTCGTTCGGTTGCACGGTTGTTCCTCCAGTTGTCGTTCTCGGTCGGTCCAAGCGGATCGTTGTGGGTGGTCGCAGGTCGGCCGCGACGGGCCGTCAGTTGAGCTGCTCGGCCAGCGCGACGATGATCCCCTCGGGGCCGCGGACGTAGCAGAGCCGGTAGCTGTTTTCGTACTGGGCCAGCTCACCGACGAGTTCGGCGCCGTGAGTGCGCAGGCGGGCAACGACGTCCTCGATGTCGTCGACGGCGAACATGACGCGATGCAGGCCCGGCGTGTTGGGCGGCGGGTCGTGCGGTGTGGCGCCGATCGCCGCGGGGGCGTGGTATTTCGTCAGTTCCAGCCTGCCGTGGCCGTCTGGGGTCCGCATCATCGCGATGTCGCTGCGGACGCCGTCGAGTCCGACGGTGCGGTCCGCCGTGAGGCCCTCGATCTGCGCTCTGCCTTCCAGCTCCATGCCGAGCTCGGTGAAGAAGGCGACGGCGGCATCCAGGTCTTCGACGACAATGGCGACGTTGTCCATCCGCTGGATCGTCATGGTGGGTTCTCCTTCGTCGCGCGGCCCGTCGGGGCCACTGGTGTGGCTGGGACGGAGCCAGCGCCACGTTCTCGACATCCCGAACGCGCTGAGTTCTCGGAATCTCAACCTGGCCGTCGTCGCCCCGGGGCGCCCACGCCGAAATGATCACGTTCAGCACGAGATCTCGTGTCACACCATGCTCGCAAGCATGGTGAGGCTCGGGGAATCCTGCTGAACGTGATCATTTGAGGCGCTCCGACCCGATCCGCAGGGCGCCTGAGCGGGCCGGCCGATACCAGGCGCCCGGCACATCCCGGCGGTTGCGACACACCAGGCCCGACGACGATGTCGACTCACCTGGGATGTCCCACCGCCACAGCCTGAGCCAGATAGCGCTGCCCGACCTCGATGGCCATGATCACGCTCCAGGACCCGAAACCGGAGTCGGTCCGCGTCTGGCGCCATCACGGTCGACGCCGGCTATCGACATCGCACCGATCCGAACGCCCCCACCAAAGCAACCTCGGAACAACCCACCGAAGCCACAGGAGAGCCCGAAATGACTGCGCGGCCACGGCTGGCGCTGCCGCGGTCCGCTCAGGCTGGGCCGTAGTGGAGGTGGACGACGCCGTTGTCGAAGACTTGCTGCCCCTTCAGCGCGAACCGGGTGGGGTCGGCGCTCTCGCCCCAGAACCGCTTCCCGGTGCCCAGGACGATGGGGTAGACGAACAGGTGCAGGTCGTCGACCAGCTCGTCGCGGAGCATGGCACGCACGAGGGTGCCGCTGCCGGAGGTGAAGATGCCGCCGTCGATGTCGGCCTTGAGCTCGGCGATCTTCGCGGGGTCGTACGAGCCGAGGCGGGTGAGCGGCGGCCAGTCGACGTTCGGTGCGGTGGAGCCGACGACGTACTTCGGGGTGTCGTTGAAGAACGGCGCGCCCTCGTCGTCCTCGACGGTGCGGTTGGACCAGGCCGGCGCGAACATCTCGTACGTGGTGCGGCCCAGCAGGATCGCCGTCGCCGCGTCGGTGATCGGCCCGAGTGCTTCGCCCATCTCCGGTAGGAACCCGTAGTCGGCCGTCCAGCTCGGGTCCTGGAAGAACCCGTCCAGCGAGATGAACTCGTGCACTGCGATGGAACCCATGATGCGGAACGTCCTCTCGTCGAGCGTGCGGCGGGCGCCGACCGGTCACCCGACACGCTACCGCCGGCGAGGGACCAAACGCCGTCGCTCGCACCCGCCGGAGAACCGGTCGCCGCGCCTCGTACTGTCGACCCTCATGACGGACATCGACGGGTTGCTCGCGGCGTACGACGAGCAGCTGCGCGGTACGCCTCCCACGCCGCCGGCCGGGGTCACCTACGAGCAGGACGGCCCGCTGTTGCGCATGGTCGGGATGCACCGCGGTTTCGTCACCGGCCCTCGCGATCTCGGTGTACGCGGTGCCGACCTGGACCGGCTGATCGCCCGCCAGCGCGACTACTTCGGCGCGCGCGGTGAGCAGGTCGAGTGGAAGACCCGCGGACACGACCTGCCCGCCGACCTCACCGACCGCCTGCGCGCCGCGGGCTTCGCCGGCGAGGAGCAGGAGACCGTCCTCATCGGCATGGCGCGGGAGATGACGGCGGCGCCGGGCCTCCCCGACGGTGTCACCCTGCGGCAGGTGAGCGCCGACGCCGACCTGCGCCGAATCGCCGCCATGGAGTCGGCGGTGTGGGGGCAGGACTGGAGCTGGCTCGGCGACGACCTGATTCGCCGTGTCTCGGCGGCGCCGGACGAGATCGTGATCCTGGTGGCCGAGGCCGGCGGCTCCGGCGGTCAGGTGATCGCGGCGGCCTGGCTGGTCTTCAGGCAGGGCACCGAGTTCGCCGGCCTCTGGGGCGGCTCGACCCTCGCGGCCTGGCGGGGCCGGGGCATCTACCGATCGTTGGTCGCCGCACGCGCCGAGCTCGCCGTCGCCCGGGGCGTCCGATACCTGCAGGTCGACGCCTCCGACAACAGCGCCCCGATCCTGCGGCGCCTGGGCTTCCACGCGGTGACCACCACCACGCCGTACGTCTGGTCGCCTCCTCATTCCTGACCTGAGACGGCCGGCCGGGCCGGCCCCGGCTGCGCGCGACGCGTTCGGCCTCAGCGTTCGGTGAGGGCGAAGATGCCCCAAGGCGTGGGGAAGGTCCACTCTGTCCGTCCCGATGGTCGAGGTGCGTTCTGGCGCGGTCACCTCAGGCGACCCGCGGCGGATCAGCCATCGAGATTCCGGCCGGTGCCCGGTCGCCAAGGATCAGGCGCTTCACGTTCCGGCTCGCGGCGGACGAATATGATCTCCTCAAAGATGTAGGACATGGGTTAACCCCGCTGAGCCGCTATGTTCGTTCCGTCGTGGTGAAAGGGTGGCCGTGGACCCGAGTGGGCCGCAGAACGCCGTCGGCAGCGACCGGCCATCCGCACGTGCTGCGACACCGCGGCACCTGTGGCTGGCCGGCCTGATCTTCCTTGGCGTGTACGCCATCGGTGCCTACGACTACGTCCAGGTCCAGGTGCGGAGCGAAAGCTACTTCGAGGCGCAGGACTACGGGCCCGAGCAGATCCACTACTTCGTCGACTACCCGGTGGCGCCGCTGGCCTGACGTGCTCACCTGAGAGTCAGGCGTCGGTCACCGCCTCCTGGCCGTCGACGACGTCGAGGTCCCCCTGGGCGTACGGGGCAGGGGTGAGGGCGTGGTAGGTGATGCCGGAACCGAGCGCTCGGGTCTCCAGGACGGTGAAGCCGGTCGCCGGTGCGGTGTCGGTGAACAGGCGCTTGCCGGTGCCGACGGCGACGGGGAAGGTCAGCAGGCGGTACTCGTCGACGAGCCCCGCCTCGTGCAGGGTCTTCGCGAGTCGCCAGCTGCCGTGCACCTGGAGCTCGCCGCCGTCGCGGACCTTGAGCTCGGCGACGGCCTTGACCGGGTCGCCGGGCAGGACGGTGGTGTTGGCCCACGCCGGGTCGGTCATCGAGGAGCTGGACACGTACTTCGGGTAGGTGTTGAGCTTGGTGGCGACGAGGTTGTCGGGGTCGGTGACCCGGCTCCAGTAGCCGTACATCATGTCGTAGGTGGTGCGGCCGAGCAGGAAGATCTCGACCCGGCGGAACCAGCCGTCGACGACCTGTCCCCACGACTCCTCGGTCGCGAACGGGACGATCCAGCCGCCGCGGTCGAAGCCGTCGCTGCGGTCCTCGTCGACGGCGCCGGGGCCCTGCATGACGCCGTCGAGGCTGAGGAACTCGTTGAGGACCAACTTCATGATCTGTCGTTCCCTTCGATGTGTGGCGATGCGTCGTCGTCGGCTGAGGTGTCCTCGCCGAGCAGACCGGACATCCGCTCGACGCGACCGCGCCAGGCCAGCTCGAGCTGGTCGAGCGCCCGCCGAGCACGGGCCAGCGCGTCGACGTCGGTGCGCACGAGCTGCTGGCGCCCGCGCCGCTGCTTCGTGACCAGACCGGCGCGCTCGAGCACCGCGACGTGCTTCTGGACCGCCGCGAAGCTCATCGGATAGGCCTCGGCCAGCCGCGACACCGACGCCTCGGCGGCTACGCAGCGGCGCAGGATGTCGCGGCGCGTGGCGTCGGCCAGCGCGTGGAACAGCTGGTCCACCGTCTCGTCGGACACCTCATTTACAACCATTAGGTTGTAGGTTAGTCGTGGCGGCCAGTGGCGTAAAGGGTGGCGCCGAAGCGTGTGTGCGGCTCTGCGATGCTGACGTGATGATCGGGAGTCACGTCGCCCTCGTCACCGGCGCGAACCAGGGAATCGGAGCGGCCACGGCGATGGCGCTGGGCCGGCGCGGCGTCGCGGTGCTGGTGACGTTCTACCGCCCCGGCGACGACGCCGGCCAGGAGGAGGCATACAACCGCGCCCGCAGGGGCGACGCGAGCGATGTCGTCGCCGCCGTCGAGAGCGCCGGCGGCCGGGCGCACGCCGTCGAGGCCGACCTCGCCGACCCGGCCAGCGCGGCCACGCTGTTCGACGCGGCCGAGGAGCGGCTCGGGCCGGTCGACATCCTGGTCAACAACGCCAGCGGCTGGGTCCAGGACACGTTCAAGCCCGCCGCCACCGACCGGTTCGGCCGGCCCATGCGGCCGGTCGGCGCCGAGACGTTCCAGCGCCAGTTCGCCGTGGACGCGATGGCGCCGGCGCTGCTCATCGCCGAGTTCTCGCGCCGGCACGTGGCCCGGGGCGACACCTGGGGCCGCATCGTCGGCCTCACCTCGGGCAGCCAGCACGGTTTCCCGGAGGAGGTGTCGTACGGCGCGGCGAAGGCGGCCCAGGAGAACTACACGATGTCGGCATCGGCCGAGCTGGCGCCGTACGGCGTGACGGCCAACACCGTGTACCCGCCGGTCACCGACACCGGCTGGGTCACCGACGAGGTCCGCGCCGCCGTCGCCGCCAGCTCCGACCACACGCACGTCGCCTCGCCGGAGGAGGTCGCCGACGTCATCGCCTGGATGGTGTCGGAGGAGGCGAAGCTGCTGACCGGCAGCATCGTGCGGCTGCGCTGACCGGGCCCTCGGGCGGGCTCAGCCCGGGCGCGGCTCGGCCGGTCAGGCCTGCGCCGCGGCTGCCGCCTGCGCCGGGCCGGGATCGGCGGGGACCGCGTCGTCGAGGCGGGCCCGCAGCTCCGCCGGCAGCTCGAACGCGACACCGTCGAGCGCGGTGTCGAGCTGGTCGAGCTTGCTGCCGCCGAGGATAGGCCGGATCGGCTGGTCGCCGCCGGCCAGCCACGACAGCACGACCTGGCCGCGCTGCAGGCCGAGCTCCCGCGCCACCGCGGTGAGCACGGCCAGCCGGTCCGTGGTGCCCGAGTGGTCGTAGACCTCGGGGATCGGCTTGGCCGGGTTGTCGTAGGCGCCCACGATGAGCGGGCTGTAGGCCCAGAGCTCCAGGCCGTTCTCGGCGGCGTAGTCGAGGTGCTCGTCGCTGAGCACGCCGAAGCGGTGGTCGGTCACCTGGGTGTGCGGACGCGCCCGCAGGTAGGTGTGGTTGTGCTGCAGGGCGTCCATCGGCCGGGCGCCGGTGGCGAGCGCGCGCTGCCGGGCCCGCTCGACCCGCCAGACCGGGTGGTTGGAGGCGCCGACCCGGGTTGTCCGGCCGGACTCGGTGAGCTCGGCCAGGGCGGCGGCGGTCTCCTCGATCGGGGTGAAGCGGTCCTCCATGTGCAGCCACAGCAGGTCGACGGCGTCCACGCCCAGCCGGCGCAGGCTGCCCTCGAACGCATCGTGGACCGCCGCCGCGGACAGGCCCGTCCGGGAGGTCGGCCACCGGCCCGCGACGCGAGGCTCGGCGCCGAGTTTGGTGGCGATCTTGACCCGTTCGCGCATGCCGGGACGGGCGGCCAGCCAACGGCCGATCAGAGCCTCGCTCTGCCCGCCGTAGCCGGTTTCGCTGTTCCAGAATGAGTAGCAGTCGGCGGTGTCGATCCACTCCCCGCCGCGCTCGACGAACCGGTCGAGCAGCGCGAAGGACGTGGTTTCGTCGACGGTGGTGCCGAAGTTCATGGCACCCAGGATCAACCGCGTGGTCATGGGCACAGCCTTCCGCTTCGAGCGCGCTCTAGGTCAAGTCCATCGCCACGTGATCGCCAATCCTCCATGATCATCAACCGGTGGCGACACCATGACGTCGCCACCCGTTGATGATCAGCGTCGCCGCCGGTGAGCAGGCGTGCTCGGCCCCGACCTGGCCTGACGGCTGCTCCGCTCCCTCGATGATCAAGGCAGCGGGTGGCGGGGGTATGCCACGATGGCGGGATGCCGAGCGCTGCCGACGACGCCGGGCTGGGCGCCGTCCCGCCGATCGCCTGGGCGGAGGTGGGCGTCGACGCCGCGTACCGACGGGCGCGGACGGGCACCGTCGCCCTTGTCGTGGTCATGCTCGTGTCCGGGGTGGCCATGCCGGTCGTGGGTCTGGTCGTGGAGGAGCGGCCGCTGTGGCGGGTGCTCGGCGGGGCCGGCATCGCGGCGTTCACGGCCGCACTGGCGTGGGCGCTGCACGACGAGTTCCGGCCCGGCGACGGTGACGGCGGCGGCGTGCGCGCGTCGTCGGTGGCGCTGGTCGCCGCCACGGTCGCGTCGGTGCCGCTGGTCGGGCCGGTGGGTGCGCCGTCGGGTGAGTGGGAGAGCTGGGCGTGGCTGGCCGGCGTGGTCGTGGGCGTGGTGCCGCTGCTGCTGCGCGGCCTGGCGGCGGTCCTCGCCGTCGTCGTCACCGTGGCGACGGCGGTGGGCGTGGCGTTGGCGGTGGGCGGGTCGGTGCTGGCGTACGTCGTCATCACCCTGTCCGTGGGCGTCACGCTGGCGCTGGCCAACGGTCTGCAGCTCGGCATGTGGCGGCTGGTCGTGCAGGCCAGGGACGGGCAGGAGGCAAGGGCAAGGCTGGCGGCCACCGAGGAGCGGCTGCGTTTCGCCCGCGACGTGCACGACCTGCTGGGTCACGACCTCTCGGTCATCGCGCTCAAGGCCGAGCTTGCCAAACGGCTGGCACCGGTCGACGCCGACCGCGCCGGTGAGCAGGCCGCGGAGATCCAGCGATTGGCCGGAGCGGCGCTCGAGCAGGTCCGGCGCGCGGTCCACGGCTACCGCGCCATCGACCTGCGTGACCAGCTCGACGCCGTCCGGCACGTGCTCGACTCAGCCGGGGTGCGCTGCACCGTGCGCCTGCCCGAGGGCGAGCTGCCGCCGGTCGCGACGCACCTGGTGCCGGTGCTGCGCGAGGCGGTGACGAACTTGCTGCGGCACAGCCGGGCCGTACACTGCACCATCGACGTGGAGGCGAGCGCGGAGCAGGTGCGGATGGTGGTCACCAACGACGGCGTCAGCACACGCACCGACGAGCGCGACCCGCACAGCCACGGACTGCGCGGCCTGGCCGACCGGCTGGCGGAGGTCGGCGGCACGGTGGTCGCCGACGGTTCGGCCGGCACGTTCACCGTCACCGCGACGGTCCCGGTGGCCGCATGATCCGGGTCCTGCTCGCCGACGACGAAGAGCTCATCCGCGGCGCGGTCGCCGCGCTGCTGGAGCTCGAGCCCGACGTCGAGGTGGTGGCGCGGTCCGGAGACGGCCACGACGCGGTCCAGCAGGTGCTCGCGCACCGGCCGGACGTCGCCGTCGTCGACCTGCAGATGCCCGGACTGACCGGCATCGAGGTCGCTGCCGAGCTGGCCACCGCGGCGCCGGACGTCGCCGTCGTCATCCTCACCGGTCACGGCCGGCCGCCGCTGCTGAAACGAGCGCTGCACAGCGGTGCCCGCGGCTTCGTGCCGAAGGGCTCCCCGGCCTCGGTGCTGGCGGAGGTCATCCGCCGCGTCCACGAAGGCGGCCGCTACGTCGACCCCTCGCTTGCCGCCGAGGCGCTGCTCGCCCCGGAGTGCCCGCTCACGCCGCGCGAGCTCGACGTGCTGCGGTTGGCCGCGCGCGACCAGCCGGTGGCCGTCATCGCACGTCAGGCCCACCTCTCACCGGGGACCGTCCGCAACTACCTGGCCGCGGCCGTGGCCAAGCTCGAGGCCGGCAGCCGGGCCGAGGCGATCGCGACGGCGCGCGAGCACGGCTGGCTCTGACCCGCGGGCGGTCCCCGGCCGGCACACGGCCCGGCCGGGCACAACGCACGGATGAATGGTGACACCGCGCACCTTGGGGCCGGGCGGCACCGGCGCGACGCTGGACCCATGACATCGACCTCCGTCTCCACCATCCCGGCCGCTTCGCGCGGCTCCCTGCTCACCGCCGCGGCCCGGCGCTGGCCGGCCCTGTTCGGCGCCGCCGCCGGCACAGTGTTCGTCGCGGGCGCCACGACCGACGACACCGCCCGCGGGCTCGGCGAGACGCTTCCGCTGCTGGCCCTGATCTACCTGGTCGTCGCCCTGCTCGGACGGCGCCGCTGGACCTGGCCGGTGCTGATCGCGTCCGGGCCGGTTCATCTCGGCGTGCTCGCCCAGGACGTCGTCGAACCACCGGTCGCGTACCTGGGCATCGCCCTGGTCGTGTTCCTCCTGGGCGCCGGGCTCGGCCGGCACCGGGGCACCGGTGTCGGCCTCCAGGTAGCCGGGATGGCCGCCTTCACGACGGTCGCGCTGGTCGCGCTCGCGCTCGACCCGGACCTCGGACGGTACGTCGTCGCGGCCGGCTGGATCGCCCACGGCACCTGGGACCTCATCCACCTGCGGCGCGACCGGGTGGTGTCACGGACGTACGCCGAGTGGTGCGCCGTCGTCGACGTCGTCGTGGGCGTCGGGCTCCTCACCGCGCCGCTGCTCTGACCCGTCGTCGGCGGGCAGCCGGTCGGGCGGCAGAACGAAGGCCAGCGCGGCCGCGAGCACGAGTAGACCGATGACGACGAGCAGGCCGACCGTTGCGGAGTCGACCGGCGGCTCACCGCCGTCGAGCATGGCGAAGTACACGGTGCCGACGACGGCGATGCCCGCGGCCACGCCGACCTGGATAGACGTGTTCACCAGCGACGACGCGCCGCCGGCCGCCGTGGTCGGCACCTTGGCCAGCACGATCGTGACCAGCGTCTGCGCCACCATCGCCATCCCGAGGCCGCCCACCACCATGCCGGGCACCAGCTGCCACTGCTCCAGCTCGGCGCCGGACCGGTCGACGGCGACGAGGATCATAGCCATGCCGAGCGCCATGATCAGGGAGCCGGCCATGACGACGCGCCGGCCCAGCGGCACCAGCCGCCCGGCGAACACGGCGCCGATCCCGATCCCCACGGTGAACGGCACCAGCGCCGCGGCGGTGCGCAGTGGTGAGAATCCCACGCCCGCCTGCAGATGCAGCGTCATGACCAGGGTGTACGCCTGCGCCGCGAAGAACAGGACGGCGACGGTGAGGCCGCCGACGGCGCCACGGTGGCGGAACAGTGCCGGGTCGATGATGGGCGACTCGCCGCGACGCACCACCCGCCGCTCGTACCGGATGAACAGCCACAGCAGCACCGGCGCGGTGGCCATCAGCGCGAACGTCCACAGCGGCCAGTCCAGCTCGCGGCCCTCGACCAGCGGGAACAGCACCGCCAGCAGGCCGCCGGTGGCGATCAGCGTGCCGCGCAGGTCCGCGGTGTCGGCGTGCTCGGCCCGCGACTCGCGGGCCAGCACGAGAGTCCCGATGAACGCCGCGATCCCGATGGGGATGTTGATGAAGAAGATCGGCCGCCAGCCCAGGCCGAACAGGTCCGCCTCGAGCAGCACCCCGCCGAGTAGCGGACCACCGATGCCGCCGACGGCGAACGTCATCCCGTACAGCGACATCGCACGCGCCCGCTCCGCCAGCGGGAATTCCACCTGCAGCATGGCCAGCACCTGCGGCACCATCAGCGCGGCCGACGCGCCCTGGAGGACCCGGGCGGCCACCAGCGTCTCCGGGCCGGTGGCGAGGCCGGCCAGCGTCGAGGTGACCACGAAACCGGCCAGCCCGGCCAGGTAGACCCGCCGCCGTCCGTACCGGTCGCCGAGCCGGGCGCCGGTGATCATCGCGGTGGCGAAGGCGAGCGTGTACCCCGCCAGCGACCACTCCAGCTGCGTCGATGACGCGTCGAGGTCGGCCTGCACGGACGGGAGCGCCACGTTGAGGATCGTCGCGTCGACCATGTCCATGAGCACCGCGAGCAGCGTGATGGCCAGCGCGGCCCGTCGGCGAGGACTGTAGGAGCGGTCGCCGGGAGCAGGGTCGCTCCAGGGCTCGCCCGGTGGTGGGGTCGTGGGTCCTGGTGTGGTGTCGCTGACTGGCACGGCAGGCCTCTCGTCGGCATAGAATCGGAGTCTAAGAACCTTTGCTTTGCGAGCAAAATTAATTTGGAGACAAAGACATGTCAACTGAGGGGCGGCACCCGTCCGTGCCCGTGGTGCGGTTCACCCGCGCCGAGCTCGAGGCGTTCCGCGATGCGACCGTGCCCGACCTCGCCGGTCCGGGATTGAAACTGCTGTTCGTCGGCATCAACCCAGGGCTCTGGACGGCCGCCGTGCAGGCGCACTTCGGCCGGCGCGGCAACCGCTTCTACCCGGCGCTGTTCCGGGCCGGCATCGTCGACCGGCTGATCGACCCGTCCGGCGGCATGTCCACCGCCGACCACGACCACCTGGTCGAGCGCGGCGTCGGCATCACCAACCTGGTCGCCAGGGCCACCGCTCGGGCCGACGAGCTGGCCGCCGGCGAGCTGGCCGCTGGCGCCCGCGACCTGGCCGCGCGGGCGGCCCGGCTGCGCCCGGCGGTGGTGGCGGTCCTCGGCATCACCGCGTACCGCTCCGCCTTCGGCGAGCCGTCGGCAACGGCCGGGCGGCAGCCGGGGGACCTCGCCGGGGCGCAGGTGTGGGTGGCGCCCAACCCCAGCGGCCTGAACGCCCACGCCAGCCTGGACACGCTGGCCGCTGCCTACCGCGACATCGCCCGGGCCGCGGGCGTCGTGTAGCCGGGGGGCTACGGGGTGGGCG
>NZ_SMKZ01000134.1 GCF_004349065.1 Jiangella asiatica | reverse complement strand
CCAGCCGGCCACCTTGAGCGGGAACGCGACGTTGCCGGCGACGGTGCGCGCGCTCATGAGGTTGAACTGCTGGAAGATCATGCCGATGTCGCCGCGGAGCTTGCGCAGCTCGGACTCGCCGAGCGCGGTGACGTCGCGGCCGGCTACCACCAGCCGGCCCGACGTCACCGGCTCGAGCGCGTTCACCAGTCGGACCAGCGTGCTCTTGCCGGCGCCGGAGTAGCCGATGACGCCGAAGATCTCGCCGGTCTCGATGTCGAGGGTGACCTGGTCGACGGCCCGGACGGCTCGCTCGCCGGT
>NZ_SMKZ01000133.1 GCF_004349065.1 Jiangella asiatica | reverse complement strand
GCAACCGGACCGCCTGGTATGTCGTGGCAAGCTCGCGTTCCACCGTGGGATGCAGCGGACCGACCTGCACGACGGTGCCCGCCCTCACCGGCCGCACGTCCGCGTCGAGATCGTCACCATCACGGGCGCCAGCCTACGGCCCGTGATCATCAACGGTTGGCGACGTCATGGCGTCGCTGACGGTTGATGATCACGGGCCGCTGGCGGATTTGGCGACCGGCTGGATCGAGCCGTCCGCGACCGTACGGATGCGCCAGCTCAGTGCTGTACGGAGGCGCGGCGCATGATGTCCTCGATGAACGGCGCCTTGCCCGAC
>NZ_SMKZ01000132.1 GCF_004349065.1 Jiangella asiatica | reverse complement strand
CAGCGACCCGTCGTACGGCGTGGCGCTCGGCGCGCTCGGTGCCGTCCTGCTAGCCGTGGCCACGGCGCTCGGCTGGGCGATCCACCTGCTGCTGCGTTCCCGGGCGGTGCGAGTCAGTGGCGCTGGCCAGGGCGGCTGGCCTCCGCGCCGGCGCGGTGTCGTGGTGGCGGTGACGGCGGCGTGGGTGGCCGGCGCCCTGGCGCTGGCGTACCTCGCGGGGGTGACCGGGCCGCGCGCGGCGGGCGGGAGCCTCCGTTTGGTGCCGCTCTATGCGCCGGACGTCGGCTGGATGCTGACCGCGGTCATCGTCGCGGCGTCGGCGCT
>NZ_SMKZ01000131.1 GCF_004349065.1 Jiangella asiatica | reverse complement strand
TCCGGCACCGCCGCGGCCTCCCGGTCCGTGGTCAGCGCACTCACACGAATGCCCGTACCCGCAAGGGTCGGAAGAAGACCGTCGCCGGCAAGAAGAAGGCCGGTAAGTGACCGCTGCTCGTTCCGGCCGAGCCGGATGCCGTCCATGGTGCGGACGGGCATCGACGAGCGAGGGACGAGCGAGTCGCGGGCGAGGACGGCATCCGGCTCGACCGGAACGCTCCCAGCGCTGACTTTCACAGACTTTTTCGGACAGGAGTACCGCACACATGCCACCAGCCAAGGGTCGTCAGACCAAGGTGCGCCGCAAGGAGAAGAAGAACGTCGCT
>NZ_SMKZ01000130.1 GCF_004349065.1 Jiangella asiatica | reverse complement strand
GACGCGGTAGGTGCGGCCGGCTGGGCTGGTCCAGACGAGCACGCCTGGTTCGGGGCTGTCCAGGCGCCAGCCGTGCAGGGTTTTGTCGAGGTGGAAGCGGCGGGCGAGGGGCTGGAGGTTGTGCTCGCTGGTGGTGCCGCCGTCGTGGTAGGGGACGCGGTGGTCGAGGTCGCACGCCGGCGCGGGGGTGTCGCTGGTGGGGAATCGGCAGGTGCGGTCGCGGGCGATGATGAAGTCGACCAGTGCCTGCGGTGGCTGGTAGGTGGTGTGGCCGTAGTCCAGCAGCCGCCCGTCGACCGGGTCGGTGACCAGCCTTCGTAGGGTGGCGTCGG
>NZ_SMKZ01000129.1 GCF_004349065.1 Jiangella asiatica | reverse complement strand
CCATGGCCTACAACGAGGAGCCCGTCGTCGTCGGCAACGAGGCCAACGCCGCACGAGTCGAGCTGATGCGGACGTGGATGTCGTCGTACCGGCCGGGCACCCTGGACGTCGACGCAGAGGGCGCCGCCTGACCTGGGTGGAGCGGCGCAGCGCCAGCCAGGGTTCGGCCGGGCATCGGGCGTGAGGAACGAGCGCCCGCGGGCGGGGCTGGCGCTGCGCCGCTCCACTCACCCGGTCGCTTTGCAGGTCACCCTTGGCGCCGACATACGGTGGACCGGGTGAGCACGCACACGAACGATCCCGCCACCGTCCGACGGCTCCTCACCACGCCCGCCACCTGGG